>JASLPZ010000025.1:0-34367 GCA_030744725.1 Pirellulaceae bacterium | reverse complement strand
CGACGGTGCTGGCCGTCGTATTGTGGGGGTCCGTGACGGGTTGCGATACGGCGCCGGATGTCGATTCTTCACCGACGACTCCGGCCGCAAGCCTCGATGTAGATCCATTCAATGTTGTTGCGACGGACGGCCAGTACGATCCACCACCTTTGCTCGAGGCCATTTCCGAAGGCGACCTTGACCGACTTCGCGACTTGCTGGCCGCCGGCGAAGATGTCAACCAACATGATCCGGTGTATGGGACGCCGTTGGTCGCGGCACTTCAAACGCGAGAAGACGCCATTGTCGCTGCCGTGTTGGAGGCTGGTGCCAACCGCGACGGCACCAGCGCTTATTTCTTGGCGGCTGGTGAACTGACACAAAAGGCAGGTGACTCTGCGGTGCGAGCTGTCGCAGACAAGTTCGCTGAACGCAACCAACTATCGTTGCGCGTGCACGACGACTTGCCGGCTCTGTTGCTGTTTGATGTTGCCGACGCCCGAGGGCAATCGCTGGTCGATCAGCATCGGCTAGAAATGATCAAGCAAGACTGGTTCCTGTTTCGCTTCGCCCATGACGCACGACGACGACAGGACGTCATCGGTTTGTTGCCCACGTCGGAGAAATATGTCGTGTTGGCATATTTGCAAACTGACGGTCTGAACTACAACATCTCGACAGAGCGGATTATCGACTGGTTGAGGCAGCTGGAAACAGAACAGCCGTTTGTTGTTACGGAGGCCGGACTGGATTATGTGGGCGGCAAGTTTCTGCAACGCGTTGATGATCCCCGTCAATTGGCTGAGCGGATGTTTGCTTTTTGCCCCGATATTGTCGATCAAGGTGTCGGATCGGTTTCCAATCTCGAAAAAGAACTTGCCAAGCCCTCCCCCCAGCTTTACCTCTGGTGGGACTGAGGATCGTTCGAGGAATTACTGTCCGAAAGACGACAATAAACGATCGAACACTGCTGAGTGAGTATAGTGGCGACACACTGGTGTTTCCGATAGATTTGCTGCATCGCTTGTTTCTTTCTTAGATCGCCTTTGGGGAGAAGCGCCATGGCCGACTCACGGCCAAATATCATCTTTATTATCACGGACCAGCAGCGCTACGACACGATCAACGCGCTGGGCTATGACTATATGGACACGCCTAATCTGGATCGACTGGTTCGCGAAGGCGTGTCGTTCACAGATTGCCATGTCACGGCCGCCTCGTGCGCACCGGCCCGCGCGAGCTTGTTCAAAGGGTACTATCCGCACACGTCAGGGATCTTAAAGAACGCGGATCGTTGGCGGCGGAGTTGGATCGAGTTGCTGAATGACTCGGGCTATCATTGCACCAATGTCGGGAAAATGCACAGTTGGCCATTTGAAACCGAACTGGGTTTTGACGAACGGTATGTGGTGGAGAACAAAGACCGCTATTTGGAGGGCCGCTACTATTTCGACGAATGGGACAAGGCACTCGCGTCCCGCGGCCTCGTCAAACAGCAACGAGAACAGTATCGCAAGTTGCCCGACTATCGCGATCGACTCGGCGCGTTTGAGTGGGAGCTACCTGAAGATACCCACCCGGACATGTTTGTGGGCGATATGGCCCTGTGGTGGATCAACAGCTATCCACCGACCAAGCCCCTCTTCCTGCAGATCGGGTTTCCCGGGCCCCATCCGCCGTACGACCCCGTGCCTCGCTATGCCGAGCCTTATCTGCAGAAGGACTTACCGCTGATGGAGGTCACACAGGAAGAGCTGGACAATCAGCCGCAGCCACTGAAGGAATTGCGCCAGCACAATTCTGAAGTCGACCACGACTCGGTCGTGCTTGAGCTCGACCCGTCCCACGCACAGCGGCATCGACAGCGAGCATACTATCTGGCCAACGTGACGATGATCGACGAGAAGGTTGGGCAGATCATGGAGGCACTCGAGCGGCAAGGTTATTTGGAAAATGCGATGGTGATTTTTACTTCGGATCACGGCGATTGTTTGACCGACCATGGGCATAGCCAAAAGTGGACGATGTACGACTCGATCACTCGCATCCCCTTGATGGTCTGGTCGCCGAATCGGTTCGAAGCAGGCCGCAAGATTGACGCGCTTTGTCAGCAAATGGATTTGGGGCCGACCATTTTGGAGTTGGCGGGGATTCCAATCCCACCGACGCTCGAAGCCACCACGATGTTGCCCGCGCTGGAGGGCGCAGATTGGAATGGACGCACCTTTGTCTTCGCGGAGCAAGCCAAGGATGGCATCTTGACCGGCTGCGAGTTCATGACCATGGTCAGGAACAAGGCCTGGAAACTCGTTCACTTCCTTGACGAACCGTACGGTCAGCTGTTCGACCTGTCGCGTGATCCCCAGGAAATCAACAATCTCTGGACCGATCCCGCCGCGGAGTCCATCAAGCAAGAGTTGTTGGCTGTCCTGCGCGAATGGCGGATCCGCAGCGGCTTGAAGACTGCGGACTGGTCGCAAGATTGGCGGTAACCCGGATCGATTAGGAATAGTGAATCAAGCTGAACGCTTCGTGCGGGCTGACACGTTGTTCACCATTGAGGAAATCCAAGCAGATCAAGAACGCGCAACCCACGACCTTCGCACCGGTGTTTTCAAGCAGCTGGCAGCACGCTTCCACGGTGCCGCCAGTGGCTAACAGGTCATCGACCACCAAGACGCGTTGGCCATCGGACACCCCGTCGATGTGCATTTCCAAGGTGTCCTTCCCGTATTCCAATTCGTAATGAAACGCGTGGGTCTCAAACGGCAGTTTGCCGGGCTTGCGAACCGGCACAAAGCTGGCTTTCAACTCCAAGGCCAGCGGGGCGGCGAAAATGAACCCCCGAGCTTCGGCGGAGACGATCACGTCGACATCATGGTCTCGAAAGTGGTCGGCCATCCGCCGAATGGCTTCGCCAAACGCTTCCGGCGAAGCAAGAAGAGGGGTGATGTCCTTGAAAAGAATCCCGGGTTTGGGGAAGTCCGGGATGTCTCGAATAAACTGCGTCAGGTCCAATTGAGTGGCTTCCGGCATACGGGGTCCTTCATCTCGAATGAATGGGCGAGGCGAGCTGACGGGGCCATCGGTCAGTTCCGCCAACCGTTACGGTTTTCCCATCAGTCGTTGCCTAGACCCAGTTTCCCATCAGTCGTTGTCTAGATCAAGGCACCCAGTGAGAAGCCAGTGGTAATGTCATTCGTACGAAGATCAAATCCACTGCTGTAGAGCTAGGCGATGGGAGTTGCCTTCGCCAGCAGATCATCGGGTGCCACATTTGGCGACATTTGGTGGGCCCTCATCGTGATTTTCACAGCGAATCGGCACAGGCGCGAACTGGATAGGTGCGCGTCAACACACCGCGGGCGGGCGGTGTGTTGAGCGAATGAGCTGAGTCGTCGTTGCCACGCGGTGTGTAAACGAGGAACCTGATCGGTGAGCTAGTTGCCTTGCGCTCCCTGATCGGCATCAAAGGCCTTCATGGCCGCAGCTTCACTGGACAGCTTGTTTTCCAATCCAGGCGCGAAATACTGAACGTCGTCAGTGAGGTAATACGGACTGGGGAGGGTCTGGCCGCCAATATGAGACTGGCAACCTGTGGCACTCAATGCCGCCAGACCTGCGCCCAGCAAAACCGCCTTCGTCCAATGTGTCGAGTTGTTGGGTTTCATCGTTCTGTTCTCTCGATAAAATCGGCTTAATCGTTACAGCTTATCGGTCCACGAATTGGTGCGGCTTGAGGAAAAGCTGGAAAAACCTGTGTGACCCGAAAACTCGCCGCTGAAGCCTTAGTTTCTCGCCCGATTGGGCATCGTCGGGTATCATGAGAGGAACTGGGCAAGGTAGTAACATGATCTGGTCACTCGTCACGCAACGCTAGCATCTTCAGTTGTCTAGCGCCAGTGCCACCATGTCTGGCTCGGAACCAATCGGCGAACTCTTCCTATCGAGCGGAGTCCCCGCACAATTCACCGAGCCGCCAACGGAGATGGTCGAATGAAAAGCAATCGCGGATGCACATATCGTGTTCTTTTGCTTGGGGTCTTGTTCTCCACTGTGGCCTTCATGCCGCAGATCGCAGCAGCGCAATTCGGTGCGCCGTCTCGCGATTATCCAGGACCGGATTACTACCAAGCACAGTTGGTGTACCAGGACGGAGACTTCCGATCGGCGCTGCGTGATTTTCAATCTGCGGGCAAGTCCGGCATCCGGACCACCGAAGGCCGTTGGGTCGATTCAATTTGTTACTACACAATGATGGGCGAATGCCTGTTTCAGATGGGCGAATTGGCACCGGCACTAGAACAATACACTCATGCCTTGAATTTGTTGGTTGCGCATCGTCACTGGATGCTGCGAGTCGACTTTCCGACGCTGGGGCCAGACAACCGAAGTTCGCGTCGACCGTTGACCTGGGGGCCGAGTGGACGAGCTACCGGGCTCGCACGGTTTCCAAACAGATATCCAATCTTGCAGGGCCGAACTGACAACGAGCGAGTGATCCAGCAAGGCGGTGTCGTGGCGTTGCCCGAGTATCATATGATCAATGCCCACGAGATTGCGCGTTGCAGTGCTGTTGCCATTCGGCGTCGCCACCAAATCATGGGCTTGGCATGTCCGCACGATCCGCTGACGGCCCAAGTGCTCCAAGCCTTGTCACTGCGGCCTGCACCACCGAATCACTGGTCTCAAGCCTGGGTCAGCGTCCAGTTGGGAATGGCCTACGCCGCCGCTGGTAAAGGTGAGACGGCCATTGGTGAACTGACCAGGGGTCTGCAAGTGGCGGAGACATTTGACCACCCGCTGACACCCCTGACCCTACTGCAATTAGGTCAACTTTCGATTCAACAAAAACAATTCACCAACGCCGCCAAGTTCTATTTCGAGGCAACGATCAGTGGGGCGCTGTTCGAGCAATTCGATGTCATGGAGGAGGCTTTTCGCAACGGCTTGCTGACGCACATCGTAACCGGGCAAAAAGGCCTATACCCACCACTGGCGGGTGCCACCGATTGGTCGCAACGCCAGTCTCGGTGGCTGGAAGTATCCCTGCTACTGGCTGCCGCGCAGAACTCGGCCGAGTTGAACGAGCCCGTGGCTGCTGTCGCCTTTGTCGATCAGGCGCGTCGGCGCGCAGCTCGGACAGAAATACTGGCCGGAGCGGTTGGCGCACGTATGCAATATGTGGCTGCGCTGGTCAATTACCAAACGGGTAACCTGAAAGCGGGTGACGTAGATTTCGCCTCGCTCTTGGCATATCAGACAAAGTCCTCATTTCGATTGTTCGAAATTGGTTTGGTCGATCGGCTTTATACTAGCGGGGTCTTGACCGATCGCGTGGCGGACGAGCTGTACGAATCGGCGTTGCGTGAGCCGGGACCCACGGACTGGGCCGTCGATCCAGTAGAAACACTATCGGTTGTCTTAACACCGCACCTGCCGGCGATGGAACATTGGTTTGAGGCGGCCCTTAAGCGCAAAGAGCCGGAACACGCCATCGAGATTTCCGATCGAATTCGGCGACATCGGTTCTATACGACCTTGCCCATGGGCGGACGGCTCTTGGCGTTGCGGTGGGTGTTGGAAGCGCCGCCCGAGGCAATTGGAGCTCAAGCGGTCCTGCAGCGACAAGATTTGTTGGCCAGCTATCCAAAATATGCAGTGTTGTCCAAGCAAGCGGCGGCGATCAAACAAGTGCTCGAAGCCGGGCCACTCGTCCCAGATGACGACGCCGCACGTCGAGCCCAAACCAAGTCGTTGGCGGACTTATCGAAAGTGAGCTTGGCACAAGAAGTCCTATTACGCGAGATGGCGCTTCGACGCACTCCGTCGGATTTCGTTTTTCCACCCCAATTGAGTTTCAAGAAGCTACAGGCGGAGCTGCCCGAGCGGCAGTTGGTCCTCTCGTTTCTGATCACCTCGCGCGGCGCTTATGCGTTCCTGTTTGGCAAGTCGAACTATTCTACCTGGCAGTTGGAAACGCCCGTTAAGGTGCGCGCACAAATCAGCGCATTGTTGCGTTCAATGGGACATCTGGATGGTAATCAGGCGATCGAGCTGGACAAATTCGCGGATCCGGCCTGGAAAGGGATCGCCCAGGAGGTTTTGAAGCGACTGATCAACAATGCCAACGCCAGCGTCTGGGACCGATTTGACGAACTGGTTGTCGTTCCCGATGGCCCGCTTTGGTATGTCCCATTTGAATCGTTGCAGATCGTCGACGGCGCGAAGACGACACCCATCATTTCGAAAGTGCGGCTGCGATATGTTCCAACCGTCTCGTTGTCGCTGCCTGACGCGCGGCGCACCGGCCCTGTTGCGGAAACGGCAGTTGTGGCAGGTGCATTGTTTCCACGGGCAGCACCAGAAATTTCGGATACAGCGGTCACAGATCTAAAGGCCGGCCTGTCTCGTGTCACGCGTTTGACCGACCCACTGCCGGCACCCTCGAACCTGTTTGCGACGCTCTGTGATCGCGTCGTGATCTTGCACGATATGGTTGATCGCGCGCGGGGACCGTATGATTGGTCGCCACTGCAAATTGACCGTGGCAAGGCTGGCGGCACGTTAGATAGCTGGATCGCGTTGCCCTGGGGAGCTCCCCAGCAAGTTGTGATGCCAGGGTTCCATACGGCTGCCGAAGATGGACTCAAACGTCGATCCACGGGCAACGAGTTGTTTCTGACTGTTACTGGGTTGATGGCGACTGGTACGCGCACCATCCTACTCAGTCGATGGCGGACTGGCGGCCAAACCAGCTACGATCTGGTCCGCGAGTTCACTCAAGAGCTTCCCTACAGCGTTGCCGCAGATGCGTGGCAGCGAAGTGTACAACTGGTGCGGGCCGGTGAGCTGGACTTGGAACGCGAACCTCGAGTCAAAGACCGGCGGCTCGACCGAGCTCCGAATGCCGATCATCCGTTTTTCTGGTCGGGCTATCTGCTCGTCGATACAGGCGTGCAGCCACTTCCAGGTGGACCTGAAGCGATTGCCGATGCCAAGCCGGCGGCGGTCAAGTAAGGCTGACGCGTGCAACGCAGCAGGCAATGTAGCAGGCACTCCGTGTGCCTGCTACTATCAAACACGCGCTCACGGTGCGCAGAACAGAGACTCTCATGTGACGATCAGCTTTGATTTGCTGCCGAGGTCTCAAGGGTCTTAAGAACTTCGGCTACAGAGACGCCGGCTACGGTGTTGCTAGCCGTGGAAAACAACTTGCCACGCGTCGCATCAGGCGGCTGGCACTGCGTTGGCGGTGGTGCACGAATCGCGAGCGACGAAGCGATGTAGATGGCCACGCCGGGCAAGAGAACTCCACGGCGGGTAACCACCGCACGTCGTGCTTCGCCATACTGTCCTGCAGCATTTTGGAGACGAGTGGCTGCATGGCCGTCCGGTCCGCACAGTACGGCGATTGGCTACCGAGTATACTTCCGCCGAATACCCCGATTAGAACTCCGGCGATGTGAACGTTGTAGCAGCAAGCGAGGATCTCGTTGCCGTGTCGAAGCACGTTCATGTCGGCCGCACCAGATCGGCAGGCCGCCACATGGATGTCGCGTAGAAACTTCTTGGTCACATCATGGGGCTGACGGTTGTCGCGTGGCAGTTCCAGACACCGCTCGAAGAGGTCCCAGCGAGGATTCGCATCATCGTACATGGTACCGCGTGGTCGGTGGCGTTCAAATGTCAAACGGTCGCGCGAGGAGCGGCGATGTTCGTTGGATGCGTTCGGCTCGCACTGAGCCAAACGCCGACTTGCAATGAAGTCGTTCGGCTGCTTCTGGAGGTCGATCAGGAGGCGGGGTGATAGGTCGGTCTCCTGAAAACTCATTTCCGCAACCTCAAGCGAGGTGCGCGTTCGCGCGTAATTCGCCGAGGCACGGTCGACATCCCGAAGCTCCAAAACGTCCCAGTCCTGTTCGCTGTTGGACAGGTGTCGCAATCCGGCCATCAGCGTGGCAGTCGGATGAGGGCCAATCGGGCCCTGAAATGGCGACCACCGATCGTTCGGATAGCCAACCACGCGAAGGGAGGCCAACGGAGTGGAACGCTCTGTTTGGACCAATGGCAGGATTCCAACTGTCTCGCCACCACCGGTCACCAACAGAACTCGCAATCGTGATGTTGGCTGCTGGTGACGGAAAATTGCCTCCATCCATTCGCACGACTGATGGAAACTCGCTCCCGGAGTCTCACTGAGCAACGACCGCCAGGCGAGTCGTAGGCCAGGCAGACCGTCGATCGAATTGACTTCTACAACTCGCATGATTCCACTTTCTGTCGCGGGGCGTTGCCCCGCCAGACGCGTTCGATGCAAGCGGAAATGCCAAGCAGTCCAAACTTCGTCTTGGATTACGATGTGCAATGCCTGTGCCAGTCTTCCGCGTCGCATGTTTTGCGAATAGGTGGTTGATGGGCAACGGATTGCGCACACGAACCGTGGTTTGCGGCTTGGGGCTTTCACGCAACGGATGTGGTGAAAAGGCGACACTCAGATTGGGTGGCGGGAGGCCCTGGCTGATCAGAGTCGTTGTTCGCTCCGCGAACAACACGTAATGTTCACAGCGAACAACGACTATACGGACAAACAGGTTGTGGGCTTATCTCCTGACCAGCTCACTGTTTCGACCGAAGGTCGACTTTTTCTGCAGCAAACGTGGACAGGCATTCCACGCGCTCCTCTCGGAGACCTTCGGTCGGAGTGGTGTTGCGGTCGGGAGACCGCATCACAACAAGAGGCAAAGCAGCCTTGCTGCCGTTTGGCGTTGCCGGAACTTCGCTTCGCTCGTTCACGGCCTCCGGTTATAATCCGTACGCGAGACCGACAGGCGGCTAACCGAACAACTGCTGCTGTGCGTCATCGTTATCGTCCCGCTTCGGTGGCATCATCTTCAGGTGGGCGAACGCCTTGCCGGTGACCATCCGGCCCCGCGGGCTGCGAATCACAAGTTCGCTGCGCAGCAGAAACGGCTCGACATCGTCACTGAGCGTATCCACGGCAACGTTCATCGTATGGGCGATCGCTTCGATACCGGCGGGACCACCATCGAAGACACGGATCAAAGTCTGAAGGTAGCGGCGTTCCTGGTTGCCCAGGCCAAGCTCATCAATCTCGATCATCCTCAGAGCAGCCAAAGCCACGTCCATCGTGATATGCCCATTTGCTTTGCTCTCCGCATAGTCGCGGATCCATCGCAACAGGTTGTTGGCGACGCGCGGAGTCCCCCGACTGCGATGCGCCACTTCACGGCCTGCCGCGTCATCGATCGGCACTGAGAGTTTCTTGGCGTTCCGCGTGACAATTTCGTACAGCTCGGCCTCCGCGTAGAAACTCAGATGTTCCCGAATCTGAAACCGGTCGCGGAGCGGGCTGGAGAGCATGCCGGCGCGGGTCGTGGCACCGATCAGTGTGAAACGCTTGAGCGGCATGTTCAGCGTGCGGGCGTTGACCCCTTCGCCCAAGACGATATCGATGCGAAAATCTTCCATCGACGTGTAGAGATACTCCTCTACCGAGCGGGGGACTCGATGAATCTCGTCGATGAACAGGACGGAGTTTTCCGTCAGATTCGTGAGGTAGGGCACCAGATCCTTGGGTGCCTTCAGGCCCGCCCCGACGGCCAATTGCAGACTCACGCCCATTTCGTTGGGCAGGCAGCGAGCAAATGTCGTCTTGCCCAGACCGGGTGGGCCATCGAACAGAATGTGCCCTAACGGTTCGCCACGTTTTCGTGCGGCGTCCAGGGCGATTTGCAGCCGGGCGGCCGTTTCGCGTTGGCCAACCATGTCCGCCATGCGTGCAGGCCGAAGGTCGCGGTCGTCATCTTCGGGCAGTTCTGCGGCTCCGCCCAGCGTTGTTTCTCGAGCCATCGTCCGTGGTGGTTCCTTGTGCTTGCGGCATACCTGCCATCTTCCGGCATCATAGCAGAAGCCGCTGGGATGCGGAAAGCGAGGGTTTCCGTCGCCTGGGGTTCGCGGCTGCCAACGGTGGCACCGATGACTCCCATCAAGCCCAACAAGAGCAAGATCGCCAGGATCGCAATGCCGATCGCAACGATGACCTTCTTCCAGGAAGTCGGTGCCTCGCCTGAGGACTTGCCGGTTTGGCCGTTGACGAGGAAGCGAAACACGCGATCTTGGTACGTGTAGGCCATAATCCACACGGGAAACAGCACCGCTTCGCTGGACAGCCCCTCGATTCGCAAATTCACCTTCATGTTGCGATGTCGGCCGGGCACGTGTTGTAAGCACGCTTGCTGTTCGAGATTCTCCAGACCTTGACGCGCCTGCGGTCGGGCGTACTTGCGTTGGACGCGAAACTGCTCGACGATCGCATTGTCCAAGTCCACTTGCTCGGGGGGAACTGCTGCGGCCAGATCGAAGGGGCAGATGGCGGTTGTTTCGCCCGGCGTCAGCACACCACTGGCCCCGATCAAGACCCCGGCGTAGTTGCCTCGGTGTTCGCCCGTTAAGGGCATCCAATCACCACGGGCTCCGAACGGCGTCTGGCTGCTGTCGGCGGTCCAATAGGTAAACGTCTTGGCCGTGAAGACCCAATAGGGGACATAGACGGCTGCAATCTTTGTCACAGCGGCCGTTTGAGAGAGATCGCTGGGGCGCCAAAACCCCCGACCCAACCACTTTCGCATGATGGCAATGGCACTGTCTTTGTCCTGGGAAAATGGCAACACGCGGCGCGGCGCGATCGACTTTTTGGTCGGTTGTTCCTCGAGCGCTTCTGAGCCGCAAAACGGGCACCGCAAAGACTGCGCGGAAGCGTCGTACGTCATCGATGCCCCGCAGCCCGTGCAATCGAATCCTTGCGTCACGGTTTGCACGTCGGTGATGGTCAACACATCAGCATTCGGCGATTCGGCCCCGCAATTCGCGCAGAACAGATCTTCTTCATCGATCAATCCGCTGCAGACCGAACATTTTTGAAGCAAGTCAGACATTAGACATCACCACAACAATAATGACCGCGGCCAAAATCACTGCCGCCACACCCACAGAAAACAGACTGATCCGTTTCCACGACCATGGTTTATCGCCTGCGCAGCGGCCCGTTTGTCCGTTCACCAAGAATCGAAATAGTTTATCGCCGTACCGATAACTCAGAATGTACATCGGTAGCAGGCAGAGGTCTGAATTGACATCCGCAAAGCTGGTTGAAACCTCC
Source organism: Pirellulaceae bacterium (assembly GCA_030744725.1). Taxonomy (GTDB): domain Bacteria; phylum Planctomycetota; class Planctomycetia; order Pirellulales; family Pirellulaceae; genus ARS98. The sequence goes on along the minus strand of JASLPZ010000025.1, from coordinate 23,206 downwards.
AGGCTCCGGTGCGTATCGCCGGGCAAGAAGGATCCAACGTTACGATGTTCGCGCCCGTTGAACTCATGCTGGCACCGCTGCAGGGCAGCGTCGCGGGCAACCGAGTATTCCTCGGACATCCAGCCGGCCAGATACATTGGTTCGTAGCGTTTCAAGGCCGGCAAGTTGAACGGTTTGATGCGTTCCGCTTGATCTTGCGCGAGCCCCTTGCTACCGGAGACCAGGTACCCGCTATAGTACCGATGGTGACGTCCACTTAACGGCCACCATTCCGTTTCTCGCACACGACGGGTTTTCGTGACCATGTTTCCTTTGGAATCGCGTGTGGTGTAGGTCTCCGTGCGATACCAGTATTCGCCGATGTTTGCATTCCAGCGGCTTTCGGCCAGCATGGAGAAAGACCAGAACGGCAGGTAGACGCCTTTCAGCTTATCTTCAATCGTGGCCGATTTGAGATCGCCGGGGCGAAACAGTGAATTCTCGCTAATCCACGTTTTGAATTTGTCGTGCGCTTGTTCTGGAGTGATCGCAAAGCCGATAACAAACTCGGGCTCCTGACGCCCGCTCGATGCTGGTGAAAATTCAGAGACATAGGTCGAGTCGCAGAACGGGCAGACGAAGCTTCGCTGTTCGCCTTCGGCACCGATTTCCGCGCCACAGTTGTCACAGCGAAAAAATCTCTGTTCAGTCCGTCGAGTTTCAGACGCATCGATCGCATCGGTGGGGCCGCCCTTATTCGGATCGTTGACTACCTCCGCGTCGACAATAACTACCGGCTGGACAACCGTGGCTTCGACGATTGAAGCACTCGCCTCCTGACCGGTGCCACAGGCAGGACAGAACTTGTCCTGCGGTTCAAGCGGGCAACCACAGGCGTCACACGGTTGGCCATGCGGCGCTGCCGCATCATTGTCGATTGCGACTTCGTCAAGGAATTCAATTTCGGCCATGGCTCTCGTCGTAAATTGTCGTTAGTAGGGCGTTGACGTCCTTAAATTTCTTCTTGCTAGCGATGGCGGAATCGATCAATCGCCGCGCGTCCGCTTCATTATGCCCCAACGCGCACAGCGCATCGAATGCATCGTCCACAACATCACGCTTGACGTCGCTTGCAGGTACATCCATGCCAACGATAAGCGCGAACTTAGGCATCTTTCGACGCAGCTTGGCGATGATACGCTCGGCGGTGGCCGGCCCAATTCCAGGGAGCGTGGAAAGTCCCTTGGCATCTTGTTCTTCGATCAGCACCGCCACATCTTGCACAGGCTTGACCATCGCGCGGAGGGCCTTCTTGACGCCGACACCGTCCACGGAACAGAACATTTCGAAAAACTCGCGTTCCTCCGCACGAAGGAAGCCAATCAATCTCGGCGTGAGCTTTCCGTGTGCCGGATTACCTTCCATGTGATGCAGTGTGTGCAAACTGACCTCTTGGCCAATGTGCGATTGCAATTGGCGACGATTGAAGTCGGGAATTCCAACGGCATACTCGAATGGTTCGACGGCAACGGTGGCATCCTCGCCAACGGCCAATAGTTTTCCTGTGATCTTCGTAATCAACTCGGTTTCCTCATGAAATCAACGAGTATGCAATCGCTTGACAATCTGCTCCGTATCGCATCACGTGCTGTTCTTCATACGCCCTTAGTGACTGCCGCAACACCCTTCACGCCGCCTTCGCCCCAAGGTAATGGTGGCAGAGAGCGATGGCTAATGCGTCAGCCACGTCGGGTGGTTCTGGAGGAGCCAGCAAACCAAATTCGCGACAGATGGCATCTTGCATCTGCGACTTTGGTGCGCGGCCGTTGCCGGTCAAAATCCGCTTTACCTGGGTCGCCGCATAGTTGACGATGGGCACATCATTTTGCGAGGCGGCAAGGCAGATCACACCTCGAGCGTGGCCCATCAAAATGGAAGTGCGTGGACGAGCGTAGTGGGAATACAGTTCTTCTAGTGCCATGGCCATCGGCGAAAACGATTGAACGACATCGAAAATGCCGGCGTGCAACTCTTTCAGTCGGTCGCCCATCGAGTTGCGTGGCCGTGCGCGAATCACACCCGCCTCTACCAGTTCAAAGCCGTTTTCAACAACTCGTAAGATTCCGTACCCTGTGATGTTAAGGCCCGGGTCAACACCGAGAATCAGCTGTTCGTGTTCACTTCGAGTGTCGGACATGAACTACTCGATCCTCCATCCTGTGCCGTCTTTGCGATCTTCGATCGTAATGCCAAGGTCGCGCAGACCGTCGCGAATGCGGTCGGACGTGGCAAAATCCTTCTTCGCACGGGCCTCGGCTCGCAGTTCAATCATCAGGTTCATCAGTTTGTCGACCAGGGAATCGTCACCGCCCGCCCTGGCGGGGGCCTGTTGGAAAAGACCCAGCAACGACGAGAGCTCACGCAGCGTTTGCACGCCGCGGTGCAGTGATTCGCAGGCCGCTGAGTCTTGGTCTGAGGTCTCATCCAATTTTTCGTTGTTGATAAACCTGTTTAGCAACCGCACCAACTCGAATAGCTCGCTGACGGCCGCGCCGCTATTGAAGTCGTCGTCCATCTTGGCCAGGAAGCTGGCGCGGTGGGCCTGGACGTCGGCAAGTAGCGTATCATCTTGAGGGTCGAATTCTCCTGCGGCGCGAGAGCTGATTGGCGTGATTCCATAGAAATCTCTGCCCGTCAAACGGGCGTAGTGCTCGAAGAAGCGATGAAATGTATTCAGGCTCGTACCGGCCTCTTCGATGCCTTCGTCGTTGAACACAATCGTGCTGCGATAGTGTGTCCGCAAGAGGAAGAACCGAATCCGCTCGCCGCCGTGTCGCGCGATCAATTCAGCCAGCCCGCCAGCCCCTTTGGATCGGCTGATTTTTGTTTCCGTTGTCGCGGCATCGGTCTCCGCCTGTGCGTTGTCGGTTGGTGCCTTACGTTCGGTTCGGCCGCCGACTTTGCCAGCCGACGCGGCCCGCATTAAGCCGTTGTGCATCCAGTACTTGACCATCGGTTTTCCGTGGCAACATTCACTTTGGGCAACTTCGTTTTCATGGTGTGGAAAGACCAGATCGAGTCCGCCGCCGTGGATATCAAACGTCTCGCCCAAAATCTTGTGGCTCATCGCGGAACACTCGATGTGCCAGCCTGGCCGGCCTTTTCCCCAGGGGCTGCCCCACGAAGGTTCGTTGGGCTTGGCCGATTTCCAAAGTGCGAAGTCGCTGGCAGAACGTTTCTTGGCTGCCGCGCCGCCGCCTTCGCCCTGCTGGTCGTCCGCTGATCGATTGCTCAGTTTGCCGTACTCGGGATCACGCGTGACATCGAAGAAGACGTCCCCTTCAGCATCGTAGGCAAAACCCTGTTCGATCAAGGCGGAAATGAACTGAACAATGTCGTCGATATGCTCGGTCGCCTTGGGCATTATGTCGATCTGGTCGACGCCGAGCGATTTCAGATTCCCGATGTAGTCCGCGATGTTCTCCTCGGCAATCTGCTGCATTGTGAGCTGGCGCCGGTGGGCCTCGTCGATCAGCTTGTCATCGACATCCGTGATGTTCACCACCCAAGTGACCTCGTATCCGCAATACTCGAGGTAGCGTTTGATGGCATCGAAGATGACCGGGCCGACCATGTGGCCGATATGCGCCTCTTTGTAGACTGTTGGTCCACATAGATAGATACCGACTTTTCCCGGCGTCAACGGTTCGAACGGTTCTTTCTGTTTTGAAAGTGTGTTGTAGACACGCAGGGAGTTAGGATGCACGTTGCTTGCCGTCATGTTGTCGGTTTCAGTTGCTGAGGACATGTCATTCCGTTTTCATGGTCTTGTTGGCAGTGCTTTGATTTTGAGAATGCTCTGATTGTGAGGGGGCTTTGATTATGAGGACACTTCAATTGTCAGGACGGTTCAATTGTCAGAAAACTCGAATCATCAGGTCACTTGAAAAATCAAGGCGACACATTGGGCACTTATGGCGTGTTCGGTTCCTATCGCGCCGATGCCTTCACCGGTTTTGGCTTTCACATTAACCTGCCCGATCGCAATTTTGAGAATCTCGGAAACTCGCTTCTGAATCGTTTGTTTGTGGGCAGTGAGTTTCGGACGTTCGGCAAACACGATGCAATCGAGATTTCCCACGCGATAGCCTGCATCGATGACGTTTCCATGTGCGATGGCCAGCATATCAGCGGAACATCGGTCACGATTCGCTTCGTCTGTGTTTGGAAAGAGGTCACCAATGTCGCCCAGTGATGCGGCTCCCAGCAGGGCGTCGGTGACCGCGTGCAGCAGCACATCAGCGTCACTATGACCCACCAAATGCTTGTCAAACGGGATTTCCACACCACCCAGCAAGAGCGGGCCGGGCCCTTCCAGACGGTGCGTATCGTGGCCAATGCCAATGCGAAGTTGTGTCGTGGCAAAATCTCCCAACGAATTCATGCTAACTGACTTGGTTGGTCAGCGTGAGTTCAGTGTTTCACCTGTATCCTAAATGACTAATGACTAACGACTAATGACGAAAGAAGCCCGAATTACGAATGCCGATTACGGCCAGGGATGAAATCAGAGCTGTATCATGCTAGCCGACTACTTCGGGCTCGGATTCCCTCATTCCTTCGTGTTGGGTGTTTCGTCATTCGCCGTTGATCAGCCGCGGTTCATGTCAAAGTGGCGCTGTCCGGTTGGCGTCCAACGAGCCGGATTATAGCCCAGCGCTGAAAATGCGACAACGCGATCCGGGCAGGCCGCCAGCCGTCCTATCCGCTGTCGCCAGCCGCACTTATAATCCACCCTCATGGCGATTATCGAGATTGAAGACCTGACCAAGAGCTATCGGGTCTACCAGAAGAAGGAAGGGCTGGGCGCATCGTTGCAGGGCCTCTTTCACCGTGAACATCGCGAAGTCGAAGCGGTGCGTGGGATCAACTTGACCGTTGAGGAAGGCGAGTTCGTGGCCTTTCTTGGACCCAACGGCGCTGGTAAGACCACGACGCTGAAACTTCTGTCGGGCGTCATCAACCCGGTCTCGGGTATGGCACGTGTCATGGGGCACATCCCGTGGAAACGCGAGAACAGCTACCGCCGCAGGTTCGCGCTGGTCATGGGTCAAAAAAACCAACTATGGTGGGATTTGCCGGCGCAAGAGTCGTTTCGTTTGCACCAGCAAATCTACCGTATCGAACCGAAGTCCTTCGAGCGTACACGTGACGAGCTGACCGAATTGTTAAAAGTCCGGGAACTGTTGGGTCAGCCAGTGCGCGAGTTGTCGTTGGGAGAACGGATGAAGATGGAGTTGACCGCGGCGTTGCTCCACTCGCCCGACGTCTTGTTTTTGGACGAGCCGACGATTGGGCTGGATGTTGTCGCGCAACATAACATCCAGAAGTTCCTGAAGCATTATCAGGCCGAACGCAATATTACCATCTTGCTCACCAGCCATTACATGAAGGATGTGGCGGCGCTGTGCAAGCGTGTCGTGATCATTGCCCAAGGCCGAATCGAATACGACGGTTCGTTGGTTGGTATTATCGACAGCTTTAGCGGGCACAAAGTGATCACGCTACAATTCGCCGAGGAGGACGCAATACACAATATGGACCGCTTTGGTGAAGTCCTGCAGCGCGAGCCACCTCGGGCGAAGATTCGGGTTCCGCGTACGGAGGTCGCCAAGACGCTGGCGGCAATTCTGGATGAACACATGATCGTGGATGTGGCCGTCGAAGACCCCCCGCTGGAAGAAGTGATCGCGAGCCTATACGCCCGCGTCGACGACGCGCAAGCCGAAAAGGACCGATCACCCGAGAATAGCCCGGTCTCGCAATGACGCTTCCAATTCGTGTCAAAACCTGGTGGACGATCCTCCGCATCTGCCTTGAAGAACGGCTGGTGTATCGGGGCGACTTTGCACTGGGAACGTTGATGCGATTCCTGCCGATTGTGACCCAGATTTTTCTCTGGTTTGCCATCTTTGAAGCTGTCAAAGACACGCGTGGCGCTGACGACGTTGATGAGATCGAATTGGGTGGCTATCGCTACACCGAGTTTGTCGCGTACTACCTACTGACGATGCTCAGCCGAGCGTTTTCGAGCATGCCCGGACTTGCTTCGGGGATTGCGAGGCAGATACGCGATGGCGAGATCAAGAAGTACTTGATTCAGCCGGTCGACATGCTCGGATTCATGTTCCTAGGGCGGATCGCGCACAAGGTTGCCTACTATTCTGTCGCGATCGGCCCCTTTGCGCTGGTCTTCTTCCTGTGCCGTGGCATGTTCCGAGACTTGCCTGCCGAAGCCGCCACGCGCTCGGTCAGTACGGTGGCCGCATATCTGGCGGCGCTGATAATGGGATTCGTGCTGGGCTATTTTTTGGAAGCGGCAATTGGCCTGATTGGATTCTGGTGGTTGGAAGTCACCTCGATCCTGTTCATCTACATGCTCTTCAGTTTCTTCTTATCGGGGCACATGTTTCCGCTGGACATGTTGCCCGAGCCTTGGTTGACCATGGTGGATCTACTGCCGCTGAAGTATCTCGCGTATTTCCCCGCTGCTGTGTTCCTGGGGAAAGTTACAGGCCCCGATTTGATCTGGGGCCTATGCGTGGAGTTTTTCTGGATTCTCTTCTTTGTGGGGCTGTCTCGCTGGTTTTACCTCAGCGGCATCAAACGCTACAGCGGCTTTGGAGGATAGTACTTTGTCGCAATCACCGGAAAGGCCGCCATATCTTCGCGTGTTCTTGACTTTTGCGCGGAACAGTCTGGTCCGTGACATGACCTTCCGCCTCAATTTCATTATCGAATCGGCGGCGGCACTGTCCTGGATGATGGCCAATTTGGGTTTCTACCTGCTGATCTTCACGTTCACCGACTCGATCGGCGAGAAAACCGGGTGGGGGCAATATGAGTTCTTCATTTTTCTAGCCACGACGATGTTCGTGAATAGTCTGGTGCAGGCGTTCTTCATGCCAAACGCGCAGGAGTTCAGTGAGATGATTCGGACGGGCGGTTTGGATTTCGCCCTGCTAAAGCCAATCGACACCCAATTCCTGGTTTCTTTACAGCGCGTGAATTGGGCGTCGTTTGTCAATTTCCTGGCCGGAGGCATCCTGTTGGCGTTTAGCGTGTCTCAACTGGCAATGCGCGAAGAGAATCCGTTGCAGCTTACGCCTTTGATCGTCATCTTGTATCCAATCTTCGTCGTCTGTGGCGTTGCAATTCTGTATAGTCTCATGGTGTCGCTGGCGGCGACCAGCATTTGGCTCGGCCGCAACCAATCGCTTTACGACTTCTGGTTCTACATCACGAACTTCTCTCGCTACCCCATGGAGATCTACAGTGGGACCTACGGCTGGCCATTGCGCTGGTTCTTCACATTTATCGTACCGGTGTTGATTGTGGTAAACGTACCCGCGCGAATTATTGCGCAGCCGTTGCGACCTGATACGAGCCTGGGTATGGCGATGGGGATGTTTGGCATTGTCGCGACGGTGCTATGTTTGATCGTGTCGCGCTTCATCTTCTGCCGGTCTCTACTCAGCTACCGCAGTGCCAGCAGCTAGCGAGGCTGTGCCTCGGACCGATGCGAGCTATCGCTCGGTTGCGGCGACCCGCTCCCCGACCAACTCGTGGTCGCTGCCCGTCGCTGAAATCCTGACTCATTTGTACGGATAGATCTGATACAAGCTCCGCTACCTAGCTCATTTCGACGAGTTCCTCGGCGTCCCTTGGCGCCTCGTCGTGATCGACTGACCGAGTATTCTCAAGCAGCACTGAGACCTGATTGATGTCATCAGCCATGTCGCGCCAGTAGTCTTGCCTGCGCAGTTCGATTCTTTCAGGAGTTTCGCCTTTGGCGAGTTGCTTCATGGCTCGACGAAATCGCAGCATGGGCCCGACGAACCGATTACTGAAACGAATGGCGCTAATGAGGACGAAGGGAGAAATCGCTACGGATACAATGATGAATGGACACAGATCGCGCCAAACTGCGGCAAGCAGCTGATCTTCGCCGGCGAGCCAATATGGGACAATACGATAGACAAGGATCACCGCTGCATACGTTGCCAGGCCCAGTAACCAGTAGGACGTGAGATAGCGAAGAAGGTCACCTTGCACTTTCGCGTCGACGTAATGTCGTCGACGTCGTTCATTGGAGGCTGGCATAGGATCCTATCTTTCTTTTGGAATTCGTAGCAGACGGTCCGCCACCCAGTCCTGGCTTGCGATCACTGGCAGGCCAAACGTGTGATCCATGTCGTACGGGTGGATGCGTGAGTCGTCCATTTCCACCCTATGTGTTGAATGGCACGATGGTCCAATAAATGACCGAGATAACGGGGGCGCCCCGAAGACATGGCTATTGAACGATCTGAGCTGAACTGGCACCGCTGCTGCCGCCAGAACCAGAGCCGAATAGGCCGAGGTCGCTCTCGGTAATGGTCGAAGGATCGACAATTTCAATTTCCAACTCAGGCAAATCGCTCCCACTTGGATTGTTGTCGACGGCGATAATCTTGTACGCCAGGAGTCCGCGGCGCAGGCCTTTCGCGTTGACTCTTGAGTTCCCGCCAGACTTGTTCAAGGTGCTGATATCGCTCGGGAAAACCGGGCTGACATGAATGAAATCAGCATCGCAAAATGAGTCATAGAGGCTGTCATCGGTGATCGGTTCGACTCCGTCGAGGGGATCGAGGTCGTCAAGAATGTACGATAAATCCGTGCCCCATTTGCTCGAGTCATTGCCAGTTTCGCTGTAGAAGAGAAAGTCCTCGAACGATTGCTCGCTACTGAATGGAAAACCGGTGAGACCAATCTCGAACAGACCAGCATCATTGTTGTCGTAGCTTGTTCCTTGCCCAGTCGGCAGTATCAACGTTGACCCGGCCGGGATGTCGACGAAGTTGTCACACCAGGTCCAGTCCGAGTCGCCATAGTCCCTGCCCGCGTTGAATCCGCGTGCAGTCACGAGCTCTTCAGCATCACGGCTGAGAGCGTTTGCCAGGTCTTCAATCGCAGGAGTATCCTTGTCGAACATGTCTTCATCAATCAGGAAGCGAGTTCCGATGCCGCCAGAGGGCCTCATGGCGACCGCGCTCGCAACAACATCGCTAGACGACATTCCCAGAACGGGACCAAAGAAGAGCGCAAGTCTGTTACCGTTGGCTGCGCTCAGCTGTGCCGTCACACGCACGGCATTGGCGGTACTCACGTTGGTGACCGTGAATGAGCCATCGCCCCAGACGCCAAACTCTATGTCATTGGTGGCGACAATGTTCTGGTAGGCGTTGTCGAAATTGAGCAGTGCGAGGTTCTGCGCTTTCGTAACAGCGGTTTGTCCATTTGGAAGCTCCTCGACGGCAGCCAAAGCCGCCGCTTCGGCGACAGCCTGCAGTCGAGCGCGCGAAAGCACGATGTGTCCTGTATCGATGGCGAACGCTCCCATTCCCGCCAATACCGGCATTAGCACTGCGATTAACACGACAACTTTCCCGTGTCGCCTGGATTCTCGACTTGTTTTCATGATACACCTCTCTTCGTGGTCGGAACTGCTCATTAGTTTGCACGTTGCATTACAACGGAACTGGAAATAGTGTTGACTCCCAAGCCGAGGAAATCGCAAGGTGGACGCATTTGCCCGTATTCGATCGTAACCTCAACACAAATTGGATGTCCCTGCTCGTTTGCGCTCAGGTTCATAACCTGATAATCCTCACCCCCGCCCCAATTGAGTTTCGAGATTCGTACGCTGACGGTTTCCGGATCCACGTCGCGTGCGTTGAGCAGTGAAGTCAGCACGGCCGACTGTACCTCGGCATTGCTGTTCTCTATCCGAACAGCAGCGCGAGCGCCTTGACGCGCCGCGTTGTGCAGGACTTGAAGACTGTTGACGTACCAGCCAAGTTCGATGTACCCAAATGTCAGTAGGACAACGATCGGAAGCACCAGCGCTGCCTCAATTGCGGCGACTCCGCGATGGCGTTTCGATCTCTGTTTTAATTGTGGTCGACAAGACATCAGCATTTGCTCCGTGGTGGAATTCACTCACGTTCGCAGGAAATCTGCGCTGATAAGTTCGTTTCTGGTGGCATGATCGGTCCGACCCACATCATGTCGCTAATCGGGCACGATAAGGTGACGATCATTGAGTCACCGGTATTCAGACTGCCGAGGGACGTTGGATTGATTGCGATGTCGACGAGTTCTGGATCGATTCCGCCTCGTGTGAGTCGATCTTCTACGCTTGCAATGACAGTATTGACAGAGTCCGTGTCTGGGAACGAGGCGGCGCGGGCTCCGTCGAGTGCCGCCGCGGTCAGCAGATTCTGACGCATTAGAAGGCCGGCGAACTGAATTGAAGCCAGAACCAGAAAGAATATCAAGGGAGCGACGATGGCAAACTCGATTGCGGCAGCGCCTCTATTCTTGGTGCGGCGAACAGTTCGGTGACTGCAAGAGAAGAGACACCGGCGGGCCGTTGCCGGTACCGACGCGCCCCACGCATGATTAGCTCGCGTGAGCTTGCGCTGGTTCAGCGTGTGGGCGCATTGCCCACGCGCAACGGTACTAGCTGGCAACCAATTCACCGTAGATCCTCCTGTCCATGACCGTTCGGTAGCCTGGCGATCTCGTTTCGAGACCCATGGCTTTGCGTCCCGACCTCACGATCGGTTTGCCATTATCGCGGCTGACATGGGCGTGGAGCACGTGGAGAATTGTGCTCAGAAAAGACCCACGGTCGCCATCTGAAACATGGCTCATGAAGTACCGAAAGGCAAGAACAACTGATCGAAGAATCTGCCACCTACGGTCTTGGCGACCTAAAGATCGATAGAACCTACATGACCGCTAGCCCCGTTTGTTTCATGGCCGCTTTGTTTCATGAGTCCAAACGGCGTAAAGTCGCTACCGTGAAGCGGCACGCGCACTAGTGAGGCTGTGCCTCGGACCGACGCGAGCTATCGCGCGCTTGCGGCGACCCGCTCCCCGACCAACCTGCGGTCGCTGCCCGTCGCTGAAAACTTACTCATCTGTAAAGAAGAATCTGATACAAGCCAACTAGACCGGCGGCTTCACGCGCGACCACCAGCCAGTTACACTGACGGCTTCGTCGCTTGAATTCCACACTCACACCCATCCCGCAGAACGACCGTTATGAAGTTGGCATTTAGCAGCAACGCGTATATGCACTTTTCGATCGAAGATACCATTCGCAAGATCGCCGAATTGGGTTACAGCGGAATCGAGGTGCTGGCCGATGTGCCGCACGCCTGGCCGTCGTTCCTGCTCGAAGAACGCAAGCAGTCCATCCGAGATCACTTGAGCGACAATAACCTCCAGGTCGCCAACGTCAACGCCTTCATGATGAATGCCGTTGCCGACCCGCGTCAGCCGTATTGGCATCCGGGTTGGACGGACCCGGACCCGCATTATCGAGCAATCCGCCGCGAACATACCAAACGCGCGTTGCAGCTGGCCAAGGAGATCGGCGCGCCTAACCTGACCACCGAGCCCGGAGGGCAGCTGACCGAGGATCAGTCGTGGGGCGACGGTGCCGATCTTTTTTACGACGAGCTGATGCCGTGCGTCGAAGTTGCCGAGAAACTGGATGTGGCACTGCTGATCGAACCCGAGCCTGAACTGTTGATCGAGAAGTTTGACCAGTACCTGGAGTTCGTCGATCGGATCGACTCGCCGATTGTCGGCTTGAATTTCGACATTGGCCATGCGTACTGCATGAGTGAAGACCCTCAGGATTGGGTCGCCAAAATGGCCCCTCACACCAAGCATTATCACTTCGAGGATATTGCGGACACGCGCGTTCACAAACACTTGATTCCCGGTCACGGCACGGTTGATTTCAAGGCCACGCTTCAGGCGATTGACGCAACAGGATATGACGGCTGGATTACGGTCGAACTGTATCCCTATATCGACAATCCGGATGACGCGGCGCGCGAGGCCCGCGAGTATCTGACGGCTGTGATGGCAGAGTTGGGAATTGAAGTTGAGTGACAACGTCGCCTGATGGAACTCGCGGTAATCAATGACCAACGACGAATCTCAACCAGCGCCACCGCCATCGAAGTTACTGTCGTATCTGCGGCTATTTCGCGCACCAAACGTTTTCACTGCCGCTGCGGACGTGGCGATGGGGTTTGTCTTCGTCAATTCGTCGATCGAGCCTTGGATCCCGGCGGCCTGCCTGTTGGGTGCGTCGTGCTTGTTGTATACGGCGGGCATGGTACTGAATGATGTCTTTGATGTCGAAGCGGATTCGCGCGAAAGGCCGGATCGGCCGATCCCGTCCGGACAGATCTCGTTGGCATGGGCGCGTTGGTTGGGTTTCGAGTTTCTCGTGGTTGGTATCATTCTCGGGTGGTGCGCGGGGTTCGCCGGTGGGCCCATACCTTTGCCTTGGCGGAGCGGAGCCGTTGCAACCAGCCTGGCCGCGTGCGTGCTGTTGTACGACGGCGCACTTAAGAATACGTTTGTGGCACCTCTGGCGATGGGGGCCTGCCGCTTCTTCAACGTTCTGCTGGGAATGAGCTTGGGGGCGGTCGCAGTCAACGGCCCGCCGGTTGTCGCCGGGTTCGCGGCCTCGCATTTGATGGTGGCCGGAGGAATCGGTCTCTATATCTCAGGCGTTACGTGGTTCGCCCGAACGGAGGCGAAGACAAGCAGTCGAGGCCTCTTGATTTGGGGAACCGCGCTGATGGGGGCCGGCATTGGGATGCTTGCGTTGTTTCCCATCGTTCAAGAAACGGGGATCGACTATAGGCTGGACGAAAAGTACGTTTGGCCGTTGGTCTTGTTTATGCTGACGTTTACCATCTTGCGACGTTGTATACTGGCAATCGTCAACCCACAACCCAAACGCGTGCAGGCTGCGGTCAAGCAGTGCATCTTCTCGTTGATCGTGTTGGATGCGGCAGTCTGCCTCTTTGTGGCCGACTGGTTTTGGGCAGTTGCTGTCTTGGCCCTGTTGGCTCCCATGTTGCTGTTGGGCAGATGGGTCTACTCAACCTGAACGTCGTCTTCGGCAACCAATCTTGAATAACTACTTCGTGATCTTAACCTAACTCCTAACTAAGAGTAGGTAGGATTAATTAAGACTAATTTGACCGTCCCCTCTCCCTCCGGAGATCGTTCAGTTTTTGAGTTGTTGGATTGTACGGGTTTTCACATCACGTCACCTCTATCTTGGCTCGTGAGAGAGGGATAAGACAAATGAACAGGAGGGCGCAGAGGCGGCAGAATCGGAAACTCTGCTTCCTCTGCGCCCTCCTGTTCAAAATCTGCATCCAGCCATGAGTACGGGTATTTTGGGACAGTCGGATTGAGATTAAGAGGTGAAGATCTGCAATTTTGGAGCACTGTACTTGCATGGAACTGGGTTACAACACCAACGGCCTGGCACACCACGACATCGTGCAAGCAATCGAGTTGCTTGCCGAAATCGGTTATGGCAGCGTGGCAATCACCGTCGACCAGCATGTGCTGAATCCCTTTCGCAGTTCATTGCGTGAGGAGGTCGAGCGGGTGCGAAAGTGCCTTGACCGCCTTCAGATGCGTTCGGTCATCGAGACGGGAGCTCGCTATCTGCTGGATCCAAGAACCAAGCATGAGCCGACGCTGGTCACGGCCGGAGCCCCGGCACGAGAGCGAAGGATCGAGTTTCTGCGCATGTCAATTGACCTTGCAGTTGAACTCGACAGCGATTGTGTCTCTTTGTGGTCCGGAATCCTGCGCGATCAAGTCAGCGAAGAGACGGCGTTCGATCGGCTGACGGAGAATCTCGCGCACGTGACAACCTACGCCGAGCAACGAGGCGTTGTGCTGGGGTTCGAGCCGGAGCCTGGAATGTTCATCGACACGATGCCCCGTTTTGACGAATTGACACACCGAGTGGATTCTCCAAGCCTGCAACTGACTTTAGATCTCGGCCACTTGCATTGCCAAGGTGAGGTGCCGATCGATGACCAGATTCGCCATTGGGGTCCGCGTATTGTGAATGTTCACGTCGAGGACATGCGGCGTGGCATTCACGAGCATCTCATGTTCGGTGACGGCGAAATGGAATTCCCACCGATTCTGAAGGCGCTTCGGGAAATCGAGTTTTCGGGCGGTGTGCACGTCGAATTGAGCCGTCATAGTCATGTTGGCTCGGCCGTGGCTGCCCAGGCTTTTCATTTCCTGCACTCGATGATGCCTTCCTAGTTTAAAACGAGTTCGGGGCGTAGGTGATCTGTGTGAACTGCGCGCCTTGTAATTTTTGCAGCGGCTTATCCCGTTTTTTCAATTGGCCTTGACATGATTCAGAGACTGTCTGAGGCCAGGAGCCAGCCCGTCCGGCGGGTGAGTTGCGATGGTAAGTCACGATTCATATTAGGCTTATGCCATTTTTTGGTGGACCGTTTTTCGGCCTTTACGGATTCGGCAGTTGACGGCAGAATACCGCCTCGATGTTGATTGGTATGACCATTGCAACAGTCTGACGAAGGGGAGCGCAGCGTATGCGCTCTCGCCACATGGATGTCTTCGTTGGCAGCAAGGAGTGCTACAAGTGAAAACAGTTCTTCAAATGACCACGTTCGTGGTCACCGCATTGTGTTTGGGACTTTCGTCAGGCAGCGCGCAGATTCAGCCTCGCGGCAACGCGCCTTCCACCGCGGTCCCTGCAGGGACACGTGTCGCTGTGATTGACATCAACTTTATCTTTAAGAACCACCAGCGTTTCAAGCAAACGATGGATGGCATCAAGAAGGAGATCGAGACGTTCGAGGGTTACCTGCGTGAAGAGCGCAACAAAGTGACTGCGAAGGCTGAACAACTCCAGAGTCTCCCTGCGGGCTCGCCACAATACAAGCAGTTGGAAGAGCAGATCGCAACGATGCAGACGTCGCTTGGTTTGGAAACCCAGCGAAAGCGGAAGGAAATCCTCGAGCGCGAAGCTAAGGTGTATTACAACTCGTATAAAGAAATCGAAGATCGCGTTGCCAAATTTGCTGACCAATACGGCATTGGTTTGGTGATGCGGTTCAATAGCGAGCCGATGGATGCGACCAAGCGCGAATCGGTTCTGCAAGGCATCAACCGGGCGGTGGTATTTCAGCGCAGCCTGAACATCACTAATGCGATCATCGAAGATCTGAATCGCCAGACGCCTCCTCGGGTCTCACGCGGTGGCGTTCGTCCTGCAGTTCCTGGGCAGCCGTTGCGGAAGAACTAATACTTTGTCAAAGCTTAAGCTCAGGGTGCTGTCATGTAGTGGTGGCTTCCAGCCGCCAAACCCGCACCGGTCGATGGTGGCTGGAAGCCACCACTACGGCGACCGGAGTCTAATCGACAACCCTAGATCTTAGCGGTGGTAAAACATTAGCAGTGAATTATCAGGCGTCGAGAGTTTCAACTTGGATGGTTCATTGAGACGACAACGCACAATCGGCAAGACCGCCTCCGTCACAGGCTTTGGCCCGTGGAGCGGGAACGACGTTCGCGTCGAGTTTCGCCCGGCGCCGCCAGGGACGGGACTGGTCTTTGTGCGTTGTGATCTGGAGTCGCAGACGGCGATTCCCGTCACAATCGTTCATCGGATCGAGACGCCGCTTCGAACTACGCTGGCGGTTGGAGACGTCTCGGTCGAGATGGTCGAACACATCATCGCGGCTTGTGCGGGTTTACGGGTCGACAACTGTGAAATATGGGTCGATCAGGCTGAAATGCCCGGCATGGATGGTTCCTCCCTCCCTTTTGCCGAAGCGCTAGATGATGCAGGCATCTTAACTCAATCCGAGCTTCGGCCACAGTTGGTGGTGACCGAGCCGCTACGAGTTGGCACAGCCACGCAGTGGGTCGAAGCGAGGCCGGCGGACCATGCTGGCCTTTCCTGCGAGTATCATCTGGACTATGGTACCGGGCCGATTGGGTGCCAGACATACAGTGTGCAAGTGTCACCTGACGCTTTCAGAAAAGAACTTGCGGCAGCGCGGACCTTTCTGTTGCAGCACGAGGCCGAGCGGCTGAGGTCGAGCGGCCTCGGTGCCCGCGTTACCTATCAAGATGTGTTGGTGTTTGACGAGGATTCGTTGATCGATAACGAATTGCGATTTCACGACGAATGCGTACGCCACAAGACGCTCGACTTGATTGGAGATCTGGCGTTAGCGGGGTGTGACTTGGTGGGGCATGTGGTCGCCCATCGCAGCGGGCATCGGTCGAATGCCGAAATGGTCAGCGCCTTGTTGGAGAAAGAGCAGCGAATCCAAGAATACCAAAAAACTGGGTGAGCTGCGTCAAGGATGACGCAGTCGATGTCCCTTTGCGTGGCTGCGCAGGGGTTCCTCGTTGAGATGGATCTCGAATATGACAACTCAAGTGGCTGAAACTGCAGTGATCGACCCTCGGGCTGAAATCGATGTGGATGTCGAGATTGGTCCATTCTGCATCATTGGGCCCGACGTCCGAATCGGACACGGAACACGTCTCGAGAATCATGTCACGATAATGGGTCATGTGGCGTTGGGAGTGCACAATCACGTCTATCCTGGTGCCGTGATCGGCGGCGCGCCGCAGGATCTAGCGTATCAAGGTGAAAGCACCGAAGTGCAGATTGGCGACTACAACGTCATTCGCGAAGCCGTCACGATCAATCGAGCGACCATCAAAGAGGACGGTGTGACGGTGGTCGGTGATCACTGTTACTTGATGGCGACAAGCCATGTTGCTCACGATTGTCGTTTGGGAGATCGCGTGGTCTTGGCCAACGGCGTATTGTTAGGTGGACACGTACATGTCAACGACGATGCAACTCTGTCCGGTGGAGTCGGCATTCACCACTTTGGGACTGTCGGCAGCTTCAGTTTTGTAGGTGGCCACAGTCGGGTCTTGCATGACGTGCCGCCATTCATGTTGGTCGAAGGTTCTCCGGCACGTCCGCGGTGCGTGAACGTCGTGGCATTGAAACGAAGCGATTTTCCCAACGACGTCATTAAGGCGCTATCCGAAACGCATCGCTTGCTGTATCGATCAAAAGTGGGACTCGACCACGCTCGGGAGATTCTTCGCAGCAACGGGATGTTGATTCCCGCGGTGAATCACCTCTTGAGTTTTGTTCAAAATCAACATGAAGGCCGCCACGGGCGCAGCCGCGAACGGAGGAAAGCCGCGTGAGTCGATTACGAGTTGCTGTTGTTGGCGCGGGCCATTTGGGCCGAATTCATACGCGTTTGCTAAGTTCCATCGAAGAAGTCGAACTCGTTGGTGTGGTCGACCCGGTCGAGCAAGTGCGAAACCGAGTTGCCGCCGAGTTCTCGACGCGCGGTTTTGCAAGCCATCATGAGATTGTGGACAAAGTCGATGCCGCCGTTGTCGCGACGACAACCGATCATCACTGGGATGTCGGCGTGGACCTGCTGAATCGGGGTATTCATACCCTGATCGAAAAGCCGATCGCACGAACGGTTCTTGAAGCAGACCAGTTGGTGGCTGCTGCCAGTCGCAGCAATGTAGTGCTGCAAATCGGCCATGTCGAACGGTTCAATGCAGCCTGGCAGGCGGCGACACCGTTCATTCGCCGTCCGGTCTTTATCGAAGCGGTCCGCTCGGGCGGTTACACGTTTCGATCGACCGATATCGGTGCCGTGCTGGATCTGATGATCCACGACTTGGATTTAGTACTCTCCATCGTGCGCAGTGAGGTTATCAAGGTCGATGCCGTCGGAACAACGATCTTCGGTCCTCACGAAGATATGGCGCACGCTCATCTGAAATTCGCTAACGGCTGCATAGCCAATCTGAATGCCTCTCGTACTAGTTTTCTGGCGCAGCGGAAAATGCAAATTGTCTCCGAACGTGCGTATGTTGGAGTCGATTTTGCAGAACAAACAGCGAAGTTGATTCGGCCTAGTAAAGAAGTCATGCGTCGTGAAATCGATGTCCGTCAACTGGATGTTGAACAGCGTCAGCGCATGCAACACAACCTGTTCACGGACTTGCTGCCGGTCCGCGAGTTGACCATCGAACAGAACAACGCCATCTTTGACGAGCAATGTGACTTCCTGCATTGCATTCGCACGGGCGATACGCCTCAAGTGTCAGGTCTCCAGGCACGCGATCATCTGGTCGTCGCCGAACAGATCCTCGACCAGATTCGCGAAGCGCCACAGACGAAACGCTTTCAGCAGATGAGCCAGCGCGCCAAGCACGCGGCATAGTCAGCTTGTCGGTGCCGCTGACATCAATGGTTTTGCTTCTCGTCAATCGTTTCACTGTGGCGACACCGATTGGCCGGCTGCTCTCCGGCCTCGTTCAGAACCGCGAATGGACGCGAATGGGATGTATTGATCTGCATACATTGGCGTGCATTCGCGTCCATCTGCGGTTCCTCTGTCTCCGCGCGTCTGCATGACACGCGAATGCCCTCACGAAGTTCCCTATAGTATGCAAGGTAATGACAGCTTGGTTGATCTAAGGTTGACGAACGACTTGCTGAAATCCAAGTGACATTCTGCTGCCGCACGCTGGAAACCTGTTGCGCCGTGATTGGTTCACCCATCGCGCTGCGGTAGGATGATCTCCTTACGCCGGGGGTTTTCGACCTTGATCCGTTGCTACACGAAGGACATTCGATGGCCGATTTCAAGTATGCGTTAAACGCGAGCACGATTCGCCCGGCGTCCATCATGGACAAAATTAAAATCGCTGCGGAGGCAGGCTATAGCGGAATTGAATTGTGGCACGATGAAATTGACGATCACCTACATGCGGGCGGGGCATTGTCTGATCTACGCAAAGCGCTCGATGATCTGGGCCTCGCCGTGCCGACGACGATCTACCTTAAAGGTTGGTTCGAAACGACGGGCGACGAATATCTGCTTGAGCTGGACGAATGCAAGCGGCGTATGGAGCAATCCGTCGTGCTGGGCGCACCCTATATCATCGCCGGCCCGCCTGGGGGCTCCGCGGACTACGCGGTCGGCGCGGCGCATTATCACGAGTTGCTGGCGATCGGCCGTGAAATCGGTGTGATGCCAGCAATGGAGTTTCTCGGGTTTGTGGAACAGCTCAATACGATCGAAGATGCGCTCGACGTGATGACGCGTGCCGGTGATGAGAACGCGACGACGGTGGTCGATCCATTTCACATTTTTCGTGGAGGTGGATCGGTCGAGTCGCTTGCGAAGCTGGCCGCCCGTCAGATCGCCGTGTCGCACTTCAATGATGTTCCAGCCACTCCGGCAAGGGAGTTGCAACATGACAAGGACCGAGTCATGCCTGGCGACGGGGAATTCGATCTGAGCCGATATGTCGAATTGCTTCGGCGGATCGGTTACAACCGCTTCTTGTCGCTTGAGCTGTTTCGCGAGGATCTGTGGGCGCAAGACCCACTTGAGGTGGCGCGGGTTGGCTTGGACAAGATGCGGAGTGTCGTCGAAGGTTGACACTTTGGATTCCAACGAGGCAGAGCCTCGAACCAATCTGAGCTACCGCTCGGTCTTGTTAACCCGCTCCCCGACCAACCTGCGGTCGGTGCCCATCGCTAACACTTGACTCAAATACGACGAGTTTTCGATCATAAGGAGTCTAACGGATCGACGTCAAAATCGCCCTCAAGGATTCGTTCGTAAGGCGGCGAGGATTGTTGGCCAATCGTTCGACGTTGACGCGCTGGACGATCTCCTCAATCTGTGCATCTGATGTGACGCCGACTTCGGACAGTTGCGTCGGACAATCCAGCGACGCCACGAAGCTCTGGATGCCGCGTTCCGCATCAAGGGACGTTTCGAAACCGAGCAAGCCAGCGATGTCGTCGATGGTCTTGCGTACATACACAGCGCCGCGAGAATCGTTGCAGTCCGCCTCTGTGACGTGACAATTAAAATCCAGGACGGCGCCGAGAGTGAGGGCAACGGCACACCCGTGAGGCACGCCCAGCTGCGATGTGATCGTGTACGAGATCGCATGAGGAGCCGTCGTCCTGGAGATATTGATGGCCTTGCCGGCTAGATGCGCAGCCCTGCACATCGCATGACGGTCATCAATATCAGGATGCTGAACCGCCGCTGCGAGATGTCGCCACACGAGCTGGATCGATTCGTCCGCATAGCCGATAGATTCGGGTGTCGAGTGAACGCTCCACATGGACTCGATCGCCTGGCAGAAAGCGTCCAGTCCGGTCGCCGCCGTGACACCGGCCGGCAAACTGTGAGTGAGCGACGGATCGACGATCGCAAAGTCAGGAAGCAGCGCGTTGTCTGCAACCGAATATTTTGCACCATCAACATAGGCCACAGCGAAATGTGTGGCCTCGCTCCCCGTGCCGGCCGTTGTCGGGATTGCAACGAGCGGCGGACCAACTCGCCCAATGCGAGCCTGGCCTAGGATGATTTTGCGAGCGGAAACATCCTGGTCGGCCAACGTCCCAATCAGCTTGGCCAGGTCAATCGCCGTTCCGCCGCCCAACGCGACGACCAAGTCGGGATGTGCCTCGCGGATTTGCTCGATGCCGCGCTCGATGTCGTGAAGTTTCGGGTTCAATTCAAAGCCCGAGAACCGTGTGACTGCACAAGAGCGAAAATGGGGCTCCAGAATCTCGGCGGCTCCAGAGGCAGCATAAGCGGACTCGTCGACGACAAAGAACAACCGGCTTGCGGAGATTCGTTCGAGAATCTCGCTAACTTCAGCGAGAGCGCCTTCCCGCGAGTGAACGACATGTTGTTCCATCTGATTCATGTTTCTGATCGGCAGGCGCGCTGGTAGACCATAATCTAACATTGAGCCGAACGCGCTAGCGTCGGGCCACTGGGAAAAAACGACCGCGCCTAGCGCCGCCAGCTCATTCAACGAGCAGAGCGCTGTTGGTTGTTCCGTCGTAGTCGTGCATTGCACGTTGCCAGGACGTTCAGTACGATACACACATAGTGATTCTAAGTCAACAATGGCAAGGCGGCCGGGGCGGACCGAAGGTTGCGTCTGCCCTTCCCGAGCGACGAGAGGGAAGCCGTGGGTAAAGGACTGGTCGGCCACGAGACGCGGCGGTTCCGCGTTGCACAGTGGCGAATGCTGCTGGCGACAATGTTCTGCTACCTTTTCTTCTACACGGGCCGGCAGACATTCGGTTTTGCGATTCCCGGCATCCAAGAGGAGCTTGGATATTCCAAATGGACGCTTGGCTGGGTCAGCACTGCACTGTTGTGGGCCTATGCCGTTGGGCAGGCAGTTAACGGGAATTTGGGTGACAAATTCGGTGGGCGTCGCATGATGAGTCTCGGCGCGGTTATCTCGTGCGGGCTAAACTGGGTTGTCAGTTGGGGCACGAGTTTCACGAGTCTCATCGTGCCTTGGGCAGCTAACGGCTATGCACAATCAATGGGCTGGGCTCCAGGCAGCCGTGTCCTCTCGAACTGGTGGAGTAATCGTGAACGTGGCAAAGTTTACGGCCTGTATGTCTTTGCCGCCGGTATGTCATCCGTGTTGGCATTCACGACTTCCTCGTTGATTCTGGAACTTGAACTCGGCTGGCGGTGGATCTTTCGCCTGCCAGTCCTACTGTTGCTTGTCGGAGGCGTCGCGTATTACCTGATCGTGCGTGATCGGCCGGAGGAGTTGGGGTTTCTTCCTCTGACCGAAACTGAAGATGAATCCGCTTCTTCAGTCACCAGCGCCGGAGAGTCTGGTGCGTCTTCAAGTCAGCGCTACTTGCATGTCCTGACGAACGTCCGGTTCCTGTTTGCCTCCGTCGCGATAGGGTTTCAAAACATGGCCCGGTACGGCCTGCTGGTGTGGGTGCCCGTCCACTTCCTTGGCGAAGATTGGAAGGACTCCGACACAAAATGGATCAGCATTGCGCTACCGATTGGAATGGCATTAGGCGCAATGACCAGCGGCTGGCTGTCAGACCGGCTGTTTCATTCCAGACGCTCACCGGTAATCGCTTTGTTCATGACGCTGGCCGCCCTTTCGTCGCTTGGAATGTTCTTCTGTCCCAAAGACAATCCCGTGGGCATTGCCGTGCTCTTTTTGACCGGCTTTTTTGCCTACGGGCCTCAATCGGCGTTCTGGGCTCTCTGTCCAGACCTGCTGGGTCGTGCGCGAGCAGGCACAGGAACTGGCATCATGAACACGTTTGCCTATGTGTTCGCGGGTCTTGGTGAACCGCTGATTGGGTGGATCATTGAGACGAATGACAACACGAGTCTTGTATTTGTGGTAGTTGCCGTGGCGTGTGTTTGTAGCGCGATCGTTGCACTGCCCGTTCGTCGGTGACACGACGACATTGAACAAAAACGCGTTAATTGATTATCAAACTGGTTCAATCTTGCTTACGGTGCTTTATGAACCTGGTAGAACTTGCTCAGCGGATTAAGAGCCGTCGTCTCGACCAACGATTAACCGTTGAAGAGGTCGCCGCCCAGGCTGGCCTGACGCGTAGCTGGTTGTCGAAAGTGGAGAACTTCCGCGTCACGCCATCGCTGCCCGCACTGGCAGGCATCGCGAAAGCGTTGGGGGTTTCCGTTTCCGAATTGGTTGAGGGGCTGGACGAGCGCCCGCAGTTGGTGATCATCCGCAACAACCAACGGCGGGTCGTGCAACGGGACCAATCGGCACGAAACAAGTCGATCTACGAGTCATTAGCCCACAAACGCATGAATCGAGTGATGGATCCGTTCCTGATCACGATCCCCGGCGGCGTGTCTCGCGAAGAAGCGTTGACTCACGAAGGAGAAGAGTTTCTGTACGTCCAGTCAGGGTCGGTGCAGTTCGAATACGACGGGGAAATTACTTCGCTGCGAACTGGGGACAGTCTCTATTTCGACGCGAATGTCCCTCACCGACTGCTCAATCCAAACAAACGGCCCGCCAAGGTGCTGTGCGTGTTCAGCGAGCCATCAGTCACATCTGCGTAAACAGCCAGTCGCTCTTCTGCTTGCACCCCGCAGTTCTGTGATTTAGCCAAATCGCTGAACATCGGTCAATCGCTCGACGCAGACAACATTACCTCGACCGTTTTGGGTAGGATCTTAGGGTGATGCCGAGCCGTGCATAGACGCCCAGTGATGGCGGAGCTCTGCGAGGTCTCGGCCAATCGCAAGACTTCTTCCAATGGTCAGGGCATCAACCAGCGAAGGACGGCCATGAGATCTCAGTTTGACCAGCGATTCCCGGAACGGTATTAAATCGGTGGAATCCAGGGAAATGGGCCGCTATCAGTGCTACCGTTTCTAGGTGC
>JASLPZ010000259.1:0-10489 GCA_030744725.1 Pirellulaceae bacterium | reverse complement strand
AGGAAGTGGTTGTGATACAACTTCTTAGATGCTCTTGGAGGCTCAAGAATTCCCCGGATCATGAATAATCCGGGCTAGCGGATTTGCACTTTTTTCCTCGAAAGATTTTGGCTGCCTCGAAAGGCTAGCAAGATTACGGAGCTGCGCCTCGCCGCGGCCAAGGCTCCACAGGACTGACACGCATTTGGTTGGTTGCGACATGGCATCCGACTGTCGAGAATCACGAAGGAGAATACATCGGACCACCGCCGCATCGTGCCTTCATACAGTTGATTTGTTGACTGAACCCTCCTATTTGTTCAAAATAGGCGCTCGCAAGTGGTCCCACCACTGCCATGTCTTGACCTGGACGCTCTCATGCCTCATTCCCGGACGATTGTCTTTCTGTTCTTCGCGCTTGCCACCAGTCACGTGCGGGCACAGCCATCTGTAACCTATGCGGTCCCCGGCGCTGTCCAACCAGGCAAGACGATTGAACTGACGCTACATGGCGCAAAGCTAGATGATCCACTCCGCGTTTGGACAAGTTTTCCAGCGAAGGTTGAAGTTGTTCCGGCCGAGGCTGGTAAGAAGGATCTCAAAAGCCGAACTTGCAAGATTACGGTCGACGCCGCGGCGCCTGTTGGCACCGGTGGATTCGTTGTCGGCAATGCGACCGGCACTTCGGACGTTTTATACATCGGTCTCGATGATCTGGCCTCAGTCGCCGATGACGGCAAGAACGTTTCTCAGTCCACAGCCCAAGTCCTGACGTTGCCAATCGCGGTGGATGGCGTTACCAATGGGGCCCAATTCGATCACTACAAGTTTCCTGCCAAGAAGAACCAGCGGATCGCGTTTGAAGTGGTTGCGGCTCGAGTTGGCTCGGCAATTGATCCTGTCTTGCGACTCTTGGATTCTGTCGGAAAAGAGATTCTGTTTGCAGACGATGATCCCAGTCTGGGCGCTGATTGCCGTTTCGCGCATGTCTTCGACGCTGACGGAGACTATGTGCTGGAAGTGCGTGACAACCAATATCGTGGTGGTGGCCGTTACCGTCTTCGTGTCGGCGACTTTCCCTTGGTCACTTCGCCTTTTCCGCTGGGTGGCCGCTTCGGATCAACTGCGAGATTCGTTTTTTCTGGACCATCTGCAGACGGTACCGCACCGGTCTTCGTGCGAATTCCCGATGACGTCCGCACTGGCCGATTTTCCGTGAACGCAAGATTCCCAGACGGCAAGTCGTCGGCAACTGCCACTCTGGTCGCCAGTCGATTGCCAGAGGAGATGGAGATCGAACCAAACAACGACATCAAGATTGCTTCCCGAGTCACGTTGCCGTGTGCCGTCAATGGGATTCTGGGCGATAAAGCAGATCGAGACTACTTTCAATTCGCGGCCGTCAAAGGGCAAGCGATCTCATTTAAGGCAGTCTCTCGCAGCCTTGGTTCACCGGCTTTGCTATTCATGCGGCTGCTCAATGCGGACGGAGGCCAGTTGGCGGAAACCGCCGTTAGCGCTGAAGAAGAATTCACCCTGACACACACGCTTGCCGCGGACGGCATCTACCATTTGATGGTTTACGATTTGCTAAGACGCGGTGGTCCCGAGTACGCCTATCGCGTCGAAATGGCTTCCAACGTAGGTTTTTCGCTGTCGTTGAAGAATGACAAGGCCACGGCAATCAAGTTCATCACGACGCTGAAGACCGGCGCGTTTGCGTTGGACGTGCAGTGTGCTCGACGTGGCTTTGACGGCCCGATCACACTGTCGTTGGAGAACTCCGCCGCAGGTTTTCAGCTGATCAACAACATAATCCCCAAGGCCGCTAAGACTCATCGCGTGTTGTTAACCGTCCCGCCAACCGCACAGGCAGCGGATCTCCACGCTTTGCGTGTGGTGGGTACTGCCGACCACCAAGGGCGTCAGTTATCGTCAGTCGTCTCGACGGCCGCCTTGGTTCGCACTCGAAAACCGTTGATTTTGTATCCACCTCCTTGGATTGACGGCCTGCTGACAGTCGCCACGGCACCGGAAGCTGAAGCGTTTTTCGAAACTAAACTCAGCAGCGACAAAGTCGCGTTTGCCGCGGACAAGGGGGTGGCGGAGCTGACCGTAACATTGGAACGCAAGAACAAGGAGTTCAAGGATTCTATTACGGTCGCCGTCGAAGGTCTTTCGGCGACGTTTTCCTACGCTGTCAAGCAAGACAAAGATAGTTACAAGGTTACCATCAAAGGACCTAAGAATGCGGCGGCGAAAAGCCACTCGTTGCGGATCATCGGGTACGGTGCCTTTAAGAGCAAAGGGCAGGTCGTTATCAAGGAAGCCGCGTTGGAAGTCGCTGCAGCTGCTGGCGGGTGATCCATCAATTCGTTTCTTGCTGATCATATTTCTGGAGCAATGAGAAATCAGATGACCATGACTAAACACGGACGAACATGTGGATGGATTGGCCTGCCTGTTGCTTCGCGCAGAGGCGTGACGCGTGTTCCCTGTTTGATGGTCTGCGTAACGGCAACCGTAATGTGTCTCGCGGTGGCCGGCACGCTGGCCGACGACCAGTCGGCCAGCATCGATATCGGTGAACCGCAATCTCTCGAAGTCTTCCCGGCGAACGTGGCTTTACAGGGTGTGCGCGAGCAGATTCAGTTTATCGTTACCGGTCATTACGAGAACGGTGTGGTGCGCGATCTGACGTCTGTCGCGGAATTCGCGTCGAGCGACCCTGCGATCGTACAGATCGTTCAGTCCGTCGGTCGACCGGGAAAGGATGGTGCGGCGGATGTGGTCGTGCGGGTCAGTGGCAAGGAGACAACCGCCAAGGTTGTTGTCAGCGGTCAATCAAAACCGCAGCTGGTTTCGTTTGCCTACGACGCGCTGGCTGCCTTGTCTAAACAAGGTTGTAATTCCGGAGCGTGTCACGGGTCGCCCAGTGGCAAGGGCGGTTTTCGTTTGTCATTGCGAGCCTTCGATTCGAAACTCGATAAATTGACATTGATTCACGAAGACTTTGGTCGCCGCACCAACCCGCTCAACCCAGCTGAAAGTTTGTTGCTACTGAAGCCACTGATGAAGGTTCCACACGGTGGCGGCATGAAGCTTCGCCCGTCGGAACCCGCGCACATCGTACTACGAGACTGGATTTCCGAAGGATGCCGGCTGGACGTCGCTGACGCGCCGCATCCCGTCAAGATTGAACTCTATCCACCGTCTGGTCGCTTGCTGAAACGGCCAGCTCACACGCAACAACTTTGCGTACTGGCCCACTATTCCGATGGCACCACGCGGGACATCACTTCGCTGGCGGTCTATTCCAGCTCGGACGAGGAAGTTGCGTCTGTCTCCAAAAGTGGGCTCGTCGTCGGAAACGAACGTGGGGAAACAGCCATCATCGTACGCTACTTGGAGTTTATCGAGTCGAGCTTTATCACCTTTGTGCGTGACATCGAAGGATTCCAGTGGAAACAGCCACCGTCGAATAACTACGTGGACGACCTGGTCTACGAGAAACTAAAGCAGCTTAAGTACTTGCCTTCCGACCTCTGCACGGACGAAGAGTTCTTGCGTCGCGTCTATCTTGATGTCATCGGGATCATGCCAACGGTCGATGAAGTTCAAGCATTTCTCAACGACAAGGCGGCTGATAAACGCGCCAAATTGATTGACGTGCTAGTCGAGCGGCCCGAGTTCGCCAAGTTTTGGGCGTTAAAGTGGGGCGACCTGCTGCGCCTGACGAGCAAGCAAGTTGGCGGCGACGGGGTGCACAAATATCATCGCTGGGTCGAACGGGCGATTGCATCGAACATGCCGTATGACGAATTCGCGCGACAGTTGTTGACCGCATCGGGCAGCACGCATTCGAATCCACCCTCGAATTTCTACCGTACTGCCACCGATACCAACGACTGTGTCGAAACCATTTCGCAGATCTTCCTGGGCGCTCGATTGCAATGTGCCAAATGTCACAATCATCCTTTCGAGCGTTGGACACAAGACAACTATTACGGCATGGCTGCGTTCTTTAACCGCGTGCAACGAAAGAAGACGCCCAAGCCGGACGAGTTGTTCATTTGGGCATTACAGACAGGTGAAGTCACGCAGCCTCGCACGGGCCAAAAGATGAAACCGTGGCTACCTCTCAAAGGCGACGTGGAAAACGCGCAGGTCGATGATCGCCGCGTTCTGTTTGCCGACTGGCTGACGACGAATGACAATCCATTCTTTGGCAAGATCGAGGCCAATCGCATTTGGAGCCACTTGCTCGGACGTGGCATTGTCGAACCGCCAGACGATTTTCGCGATTCCAATCCACCCTCAAATGCGGCACTACTTGACGCGCTCGCCAAGGACTTCGCCGAAAACGGCTTTGATCGCAAGCATGTGATTCGCACCATCCTGAATAGCCGAACCTATCAAGCCTCGTTTGAAGCGAATGACTTCAACCAGGATGACACCAAGTACTTTTCGCACTTCCAACCGCGGCTGCTGAGCGCTGAACAACTGCTGGATGCGATTTGCCACGTGACGGGCCGGCCGGAGAAGTTCGGTTCGCTTCCAGCCAGCACCAAAGCCACGCAGCTGCCCGCGCCTGACCTGGTCAACCACGACTTCCTTAAGATCTTTGGCCAACCCGAACGACAAACTGTCTGCGCGTGTGAACGGTCCAGCGAGTCGAATTTGGGTATGGCCATTCAGTTTTTTAACGGGCCTCTGATCTACAACAAATTGCGAGACGAAAACAATCGTTTTCGTGTGCTCGTCAAGGAGAGTAAACCTGACGATGACATCATCAAACAACTTCACCTGGCGGCTGTAAATCGCCTTCCCACGGAGATGGAGATCGCTGCCAGCAGGGAACATATCGCGGCCAAGGACGAGCAGATCGCCAAGGATAATGCGGAAATCAAGATCAAAGTGGCCAAGTTGAATTTAGGCATCGCAGCCAAGCACGCTGCAGCACGCGGCAAACTGGTCGACGAAAAACTGGTCGCCATTCCCGAATCGCTGCGCGCGGATCTCAAATCCGCTTTGGCAGTCGATGCGGGGAAACGTAACGAGGTGCAAGAGTACCTTGTGCAAAAACTTGGCGCAAGTGTGGCCGTGTCAGACGAAGAGGTGACGAAGTCGCTGGACGAAGCCACCACCAAGGAAATTGCTGACGCCCAAGCGCAGGTTGCGGAGCTGGAGAAGGGTGTCCAAAGTCCTGGAGGTCGTCGCATCGAAGCCTTGGAAGATATCTGCTGGGCAATTCTGAATACTAACGAGTTCCTGTTCCAACACTAATCACGTCCAAACCTTGGTTGCCGGACGTTCCCGTGTTTTGGGGTGACTGCCGGCACCTCTCGCCCCAGGCATTGCACCATGATCGTACGTAACTGGATTCTTATGTTGGCGGTCGGCTGCTTGGCCAGCCAGTGGCTCGCCCCTGGTCACGCCGACGCTGCCGATCCGGTCAGTTTCCGGAAAGACCTGGCTCCGATTTTGCTCGACCGTTGTGTCGCCTGTCATGGCCCTAAGAAAGCGGAAGGTGGCTACCGTTTGGATTCGTTCGAGCGCGCCATGAAGGAAGGCGATTCTGCGACGGCTGGTTTTCTGGGGGCCCAGTTAGAAGAAAGCGAATCCTATCGCCGCCTGATTTCCGATGATGAGGACGAACGGATGCCGATGGAATCCGATCCGCTCCCGGCCGAACAGATTGCTTTGTTCAAACGCTGGATCGAAGAGGGCGCGAAGTTCGATGGCGAAGATCCGAAGGCCGAATTGGTCACCATCATCCCGCCGCTTACGCATCCCGATCCACCCGAGGCGTATCCGTTTACGCTGCCTGTGACGTCCGTTGCGTTTTCCAGTGACGGCAAGGCGTTGATCGCCGGTGGCTACCACGAACTCACCGTCTGGAGTCCGGAAGATGGCAAGTTGATTCGTCGGATCAAAAACGTCGGACAGCGCACTTATGGCTTGGCACTCAGCCCCGATGGCAAGATCCTGGCCGCGGCCTGTGGAGCTCCAGGGAGACTTGGTGAAGCCAGACTTTTTAGTCCAAAGAACGGCGAACTACTCAAAGTCCTCGGTACGACCTCCGATGTCGTGTTGGACGTGGCATTCAGTCCTCAGGGCGATCGACTAGCGGTGGTCGCTGCGGATAGCGTGCTGCGAGTTTTCGAGGTCGCTTCCGGCAAGACCCAGCTGACGATCACCAGCCATTCCGATTGGGTGCAGGCTGTTGCCTGGAACGGGGACGGCACTAAATTGGCATCCGCCAGCCGCGACAAGACGGCCAAGATCCTGGATGCGAAGACGGGTGAGCTGCTTGTGACATATTCGGGCCATGGACAACCGGTCAAAGGCGTCGCGTTCCATCCGGACGGGAACGAAGTGTTCTCGAGCGGAAACGACAACAAGATCCACCGTTGGAAAATTGCCGATGCCAAGAAATCCGCGGATATTGGGTTTGGTGGTGAGGTCTTCAAGTTGCCCACAGGTGGCGAGTTCCTGTTTGCAACCTCGGCCGACAAAACTGTCCGCCAATTTGAAGCGAAATCTCATAAACAGATTCGTTCGCTCACCGGACACAAAGATTGGGCCCTTTCGGTTGCCTATCATGGCGTGACCAAGCGATTGGCTTCTGGCGGCTTTGACGGTGAAATTCGAGTTTGGAACACAGAGGATGGCAAACCAGTTACCACATTCTTGGCCGCACCCGGTTTTCAACCCCCGCCTAAGTAGATCGAGTTCGACAAACCGTTTGCCACAGAACGCTGGTACAATTGCCTGCTTTTCGAACGTCGAGCGTCACATCCCGGATTGGCGGCGTATAATTCAACTGGTTCGCCAATTCAGCTCACCTTCGCTCGGGAAACCCGGGTCGACCACGTCTTGTCCTGTTGCAGCGAACCAACCATGATAGAGAAGACGTGCGAAAATCAAGGTCGGCGCGATACCGCGCGGCCATGGATTGGGAAGCGATTCCACTCCCCACGGGACGACGATTGTCGTTTCAGCTTGCTAGTCGGAAACAGAGCGCGATCATGAAGGTCAAACTCAGAGTTGTTCATGGGATGCTGCAGAACCGCAAAGGAGACGATGCGGGTGTTGTGATCGCCATTCGTCGGAGCAGCTTCGTCATCGGCAGCGCAGAAGATGCGAATATGCGTTGCTTGAGCAAGGCAATTAGTCCTCATCATTGCGAATTGACATTGGATGACGAACAGGTCATGGTTCGCGATTTGGAAAGCGAAACCGGGACGTTCCTGAATGGCGACCCGTTGTCCGACATTCGCCAACTCAAACATGGTGACCGGATCAAGGTCGGGCGCCTTGAATTTGAAGTTGAATTCGGAGTGGAATCCGATCCCGTGTCCCAATATGTCAGCGACTTGCTCGAGGAAGGAGATGAAGAGGCTCGCTTGCAGCGGCTCGAAGATCCTCAGCAACGACAGTTTCACCCGACACCTTCCGCCGCTCAAACGGACGCCGAAACGGACGACGCGGCGGATTCTCCCCCGGATCCGGAAAAGACGTTTCAACGTCCGCCCAAGAAGCCGCCAGGAAAACTTCCGCAACCCAAACCGATCGTCGCGGACAATACCGTCGACGCCGCAACCGCATCGCTCAAACGGATCTTTGAAAAAGAGAAACCGTAAGCGTCGCCGTCTGCTCGCCCAAGTGACGCGCCAGCGGTAGCTGAAACACGTTCGCGCGGAACCCACCCCCTTCTGCCTTTCCACACACCGTGGTATAGGAGGCGTATTCCAACAGCACTGTGGAGAATACGCCCGTGTACGACAAGAACGCACTGATCGACCTGGTTCGCGAAAAGGCACTTGAATTCGGTGATTTTACCTTGGCGTCGGGTAAGAAAGCGTCGTTCTACTTAGACTGCCGTAAAGTCACCCTCGACCCTCAAGGTGCCAATCTGATTGCCGAGGGGATTCTCGAGTTGATTGACGGGAACGTGCCGGACGCCATCGGCGGGATGGCAATTGGCGCGGATCCGATTACCGCCGCGGTCGTGACCGTCGCTGGACAACGAGGTTTGCCATTACGCGGATTCATCGTGCGCAAAGAGGCCAAGACACACGGCAAAGGACGACAAGTCGAAGGGCCAGTCGAGCCTGGAGAATCCGTCGTGATTGTCGAGGACACCGTCACCACCGGCGGCAGCTCATTGAAGGCTATCGAGCATGTCGAGGCGGCCGGCATGAAAGTGCAGGCCGTCATTGCAATTATCGATCGCTTAGAAGGTGGTGCCGAAGCATTCGCGGCAAAGGGCTTCCAATTGCAAACGCTGCTGACCGTCCGTGATTTTGGAATCGAACCAGCAGCCTCATAAACAGGCATCGCTCGTCGATTTCAGGTCACGACCAAATGCCGAATGCGTCGATACTTTAGAAACACCGAGACTCCCTCAAACGAGCCTCGCAGTTCCGAAGTTCAACCCCGGCGCGACTGGCATGGAAACGTCACTACATCGTCAACTCAAAGAGGTCTACGCCGAAGATGGTGTGGACGTACAGATCGAAAAGCCGCTGGGGAATTATCGCATCGATGTTGTCCGTAATGGGGAGCTGATCGAAATTCAACACGGTTCATTGGCCGCGATTCGAGGCAAAATCGCTTCTTTGCTGAAGAAATACCGCGTCCGTGTTGTGAAACCCATTGTGGCGCGTAAGCGGTTGATCAAGCAAACCGGGCGTGGCGGCAAGGTCGTCAGTCGACGCCTTAGTCCCAAGAAGGGCACGATTCTGGATCTGTTTCACGAGTTTGTCTACTTCACTCGTATTTTTCCACACGAGAACCTGGCGCTCGAGGCACCCTTGGTAGAGGTCGAAGAATGGCGATTTCCGGGGCACGGCCGACGGCGATGGCGTCGCAAAGGCGACCAACAGGTTGAGGACCAAAAGCTCGTCCGAATTGATCGAGTTTTTGATTTCCGGACGGCCGAGGATCTGCTGCAGCTCATGCCAGCCGGCTTGCCTTCGACCTTCGACACCAGCCATCTGGCCAAAGGCCTTGGCATTGATCGCAGTGACGCGCAGAGAATCGCATATTGCCTGCGGAAAATCGGTGCGTTCCGTGAAGTCGGGAAACGTGGCAATGCGAGGCTCTATCGAGCCTGCGCGTAACCCGCCGGAATCTGCCGTTGCATCCGCAGAAATACAAAAAAGCGAACGTAATGAAACACGTTCGCCTCGTCTCCAGAGCGCGTGCCGAATCACGGTCACGGCTTTTCACCGCTGGACTCATCAAACAAAGCGCCGCGGACGCTACACGTCGGTGCGACACGCACTAGCTGTATTTGTGGCCGAAGTGCTGTTACGCACCCACTTTGGTCCGTGCCTCTCGCAAGCCACGGCTCAAGATGTCGCGTAGTAGGGGCGAAAAGTCTTCGTACTTGGCGTTGTCCGGTGATCCGTCTGCATACTGATAGATGGCGTCTCGCGGCTTCACTCCCAAGGCCAACAACGTCGAACAGACCGTTCCGCGTTCCGCGCCTCGCATAACCATGCTCGGCCGACCGGGACCGGAAGCGGGGCGAGCGAATACTTTGCTGGCCACCGCCAGGAACTTCACGGGCGAATCCAGCGTTTGTAGCGTCAACAATCGTTGAGCGAGCTTAATCCGTTCGTCGCGCGAATCGTTGACGTCGCTGTTGGCGATGATGCTCAGTCCTTCCTGCAGTTTGACGGCTCCATAGTCGTCTCCGCCGTGAACCACCCAACCGGATTCGGCATCAGCAATCACGAAGTTTACGCCGTCGTACTTGCCAGTGGATATTTCGTCCAAAGCCAAATCAACGGCGCGCCGAGCTGAACCTGCACGCAAAAGCTCGCGGCAAAGTACGCCCCGAGATCGCGGACTAGCGGGAGGAGTGAACTTGAATCGGTTACAAGCAGCCGCGAACAATCCGTGCTGATTGACGCCTAGCCAAGTTCCACTGGCACGCTGGTCGAGCCCACACAAGATGCGTGGTTTGCCCGATTGAATGGATGGCGCCAGGGTGGGGCGATCGTAGGACTCTTCTCGGTTTGCCGCAACTAAAACTGGAGTTTCAGGCACGAGTTTGTATTGTATTGCCAAGATGCACATAAGTCGTTTTATTATCCCAACTTCTAAAGAACTACGCTAACCTTAAAGGATCCCTTCTGTTCTCACTCCTGCCCAATCCCTGGCACGAACACTCTGACCAATTTAGAGGTTTGAAGACCCGCCGCACACCCCCTATTAGGGGGCACGGGCAAGTTTTTCAACGTCATGGCTGATATTCGTTGGGTGGACCTCAGTATTGCGTAAGTTGTGTAAACACTTTAAGTTTCAGCGACTGTAGAGCATCACAACTAGGCGGAATCACTGATAGAATGACAGGAAATCGGTCGACTAGGATCGCGATTATCGGAGCTGCGGCAGTTAGCGATTATCACCACGCACCAGCTAAGGCAACTCCCGATTAATAACATACCGTTGCTTGGTGTTTTCGATTACCCTCCCGAGACGTAGTGTGTGTTGA
>JASLPZ010000258.1:0-10501 GCA_030744725.1 Pirellulaceae bacterium | reverse complement strand
TGTCGACCGGGTCAAGAATCCACCGGAAGTGCAGCTCCAGGCACTCTACGAGGAAGGCAAGAACCGTTTTTCGTTTCCAGAATCGCCCGAGCCAGGATTTCATCAACGACGCAAGGCAGCCTTCCAGTTCATAAAAGTCGATTTTAATGATTTCCTCGAAGAAGAAAAAGCAAAGATCAAAATCACGGACGAAGAGATTGAGAAGCACTACGAAGAGAACAAGGCCGTGCGTTACAAGGCCCTCGACCTGCCGGACGTCAAGCTAGATAGCGATACGGACCCGGGCGAGGGCGACGAGAAACCGGCTGCCAAGGATCCCGATGGCGATGCCGCGCCGGCACCTCCGAACGGCGAGCCGGCACCCGCGCCACCATCGGACGAACCCGCCAAGACAGATGACCCAGTCAAAAAGGCGGCATCCAACACAGCAAACGACAAGTCGCCAGCTGAATCAAAACCGGAACAGCCGAAGCCAAAACCGGACGAGCCGAAGCCTGCAAACCCGGAGCCAGCCGTACCGAAGACGGAGAAGTCAGGACCGGCCGAACCGAAGCCGCCTGAACCAAAACCAGCGACAGAAGCTCCAGCACCATCCGCCGACCCAGCGACGCCGGCAGATCCACCGGCTCCTGCGCCGCCGACTTCGCCGGCACCGTCGGGTGAGGCAGAGCTTCCCGCGGTGGCTCGAGAATTCTTCGTGAGTACCCAAGCAGAAGAGAATCAGCCGCCAGTCGAGTCGCCACCGGCAGCCGCCCGTGATCCTGCGGCCCCTGCAGATGATAAACCAGACGCGCCAGAGGCGGCAGATCCAAAACCCAAGAAACCTGCGGCACTGCAGGAAAGACCAGCCGATCCGAAACCAGCCGATCCGAAACTGGCCGATCCGAAACCAGGCGATCCCAAGACAACGGAATCCAAACCAGAAACATCCACAACGCCGGAGACGCAGCCGACGAAGAAACCAGCCGAAGATCCTGCTTCCTCTACCCAAGACCTGACAACGGCTCCACCGGCCGAAGCGGAGGAACCACCCAAGTTGCGACCACTCGACGACAAGTTGCGTCAAGAGATTCGCGATGAACTGACTGAGAGCCAAGCACGTCAACCCGCCCAGGAGCGAGTCGACAAAGCGCTGGCCGAGTTGCGTAGCCGTGTCACGAAGCTGGGGCGTGCAAAACGGAAAGAAATGCGCGCTGCCCATCCTGATGATGACGACATACAACCATCAGGACCGATTGATGTGGACGAGTTGGCGGGAAAGCACGGCTTGACCGTTGAGCGGATACCTTTGGTTGATTCGATCGAAGTCGCGGTCAAGAAGAAAGATCCGACTGAGAAGCCGGTGACGGACACAGCGGGCGACGAGCCACCGGGCGACGGGCTTTCGGACGATAAACCAGCGGACGATAAACCAGCAGACGAGCCGAAATACGAGTTGGCCGAGGCGTTCAATATGCAGTTCACGTCGTGGCCGCCGACTCGCGAGAATTTCACGGATATCGCGTTTGCCGAGAATGTCCGTCGCTATAGCCCATCGACGATCGGCGGCGCGCAAGACGTTCAGTTCCTGTATTGGAAGACGGATGGCAAAGAGCCCTACATGCCAGGTTTTGTGGAAGCACGTTCCGACGTGGTTGATGCGTGGAAGCGCATCGAGGCTCGCAAGATTGCCGAGAACGAAGCCAGAAACTGGAAGGACGAAATCGCCAAGAGCGAGCAGACGTTGGAACAGAAGTTTGCCGACACTGAGCAGGTGGTGATCTTGCCCGATGCATTCAGTTGGATGACGACCGGGTTCAACCCAAGTGGCGCCGGCACGCCGGCACTCAGTGACGTCGTCGGGGTGGAGAACGCTGGTCAAGATTTCATGAAAGTCGTCTTTTCACTCAAACCCGGCGAAGTCGGTGTTGCAATGAACATGCCGAGGTCCAAGGTCTACGTCTTTCGCCTGGTGAGCGATTCGCCACCGGTGGATTTATTGAAACAGCTGTTCCTCACCAGTGGCGATTCACCTGAAGTTCAGTACATCGCTTACATCGAGAGCATTTCGCTGTTGCGCGAGTGGTACTCGAATCTGGAAAGCGAACTGGGTGTGTCGTGGAACATCGACACCGGCGGCGCAACGTAGAGCGGATTTGGCGCGCGTGCAGCGGGTCTTTCGTCACACAGGACGTAGAAACAAGGCGTCGCCCACGCCACTGATCCGTGCGACTCGCACTAATCTGCTGCGGCAGTCGTTTCAGTGCGGCGCGACACAGCGACGTTATTAACGTGGCTTGAACACCGTAACTCCCAGCGGCGGCAGGGTAATCTCCAGCGCGAAAGGCCGCATCTGAGCGCCCGGCTGAATTGCTTCGGCACCCGGGTGCGTTCCCACGTTGCTGCCACCGTAGTGCTGCGAATCGCTATTAAAGATCTCCTCGTACCAGCCATCTCGCGGCACTCCGATGCGATAACCTTCGCGAACAACGGGCGTAAAGTTACAGCACACCAGCAGAAAGTCGTTCGGGTTATTGGCCTTGCGAAGATAACTCAGCACGCTGTCATCCCCGTTTTGGCAGTCGATCCACTCGAAGCCTTCCGCGTCGAAGTCGTGCTGAAAAAACGCGGGCTCACGTCTATACAGCCTGTTCAAGTCGGTAATCAGTTGCTTGATACCGCCATGGGTGTCCCACTGCAGTAGATCCCACTGCAGGCTGGCATCGCAATTCCATTCGTTCCATTGCCCGAATTCGCTGCCCATGAACAGCAGCTTTTTCCCAGGGTGCGTCCACATGTAGGAGTATAACAGACGCAGGTTGGCGAACTTTTGCCACAGGTCACCTGGCATCTGATCCAGCAATGATCGTTTTCCGTGCACGACTTCATCATGTGACAAAGGGAGCGCAAAATTCTCTGTAAAGGCATAAATCAAGCTGAACGTCAGTTCATCGTGGTGATACCGCCGATGAACGGGGTCGTTCTTCATGAATTGCAGCGTGTCGTTCATCCACCCCATGTTCCACTTGATGCTGAATCCCAAGCCACCGGTGGTGGTTGGATGTGAGACGCCGCCCCAGGATGTCGATTCCTCGGCGATCGTCAGGATCCCGGGATATGCAGCGTGGGTTTGGCGGTTGAATTCGCGCAACAGCTCGACGGCCGCAATGCACTCGCGACCACCGTATTCGTTGGGTACCCACTGGCCATCATCGCGGCTGTAGTCCAAGTACAGCATGGATGCGACGGCGTCCACGCGGAGACCGTCGATGTGGTACCGATCCAGCCAGAACAGAGCGTTGGAGATCAGAAAATTGCGGACTTCGTTTCGACCATAATTGAAAATCATGGTCCCCCAGTCTGGATGCTCGCCCTGCCGCGGATCCGCATGTTCGTATAACGCCGTGCCATCGAACTGTCGCAGCCCGTGCGCGTCTTTGGGAAAGTGTGCGGGCACCCAGTCAAGGATCACGCCGATATTGTGCTGGTGGCAATAATCCACGAAGTACATGAAGTCTTCGGGCGCCCCATAACGGCTGGTCACGGCAAAATAGCCCAGCGTCTGATAACCCCAGCTGCCAGTGTAGGGATGTTCGCTGATCGGCAGCAATTCGATATGGGTAAACTGCATTTCCTGACAGTATGCGACAAGCTCGTGGGCCAATTCACGATAGTTCAGCCAGCCGTGCAGACGGTCGTCGCGTCGACGCCAGCTACCCAAATGCACTTCATAGATCGAGATCGGCCGATGCAACTGGTCATTCTCGCGGCGTTCTTTCAGCCAATTTTCGTCGTTCCATCGATACTGCATCAGATCGGCGACAACCGAGGCAGTTCGCGGCGGCAATTCAGTGGCGAATCCGTAGGGGTCCGTCTTGTCAATAAACTCGCCGGTAGCCGTCTGCATCTTGTATTTGTAGATTTCGCCGGTACCCAATTCGGGAATAAAAATCTCCCAAATCCCACACGGGATGTGTTTGCGCATGGAGTGAGTGCGACTGTCCCAGCCATTGAAATTCCCAACCACCGATACGCTCTGCGCGTTTGGAGCCCAGACCGCAAAGTTAACTCCGGTGATGCCATCAACGGTACGTGGTTGCGCGCCGAGTTTCCGGTAGGCGTCGTAGTGCGTCCCTTCGCCAATCAGATGGAAATCGAAGTCGGTCAAAAGCGAACCAAAGTTGTACGGATCGTGCATCGTGGTCGTTTCACCCAGGGGATCGGCAACAGTTAGCTGATATTGAAATGGTCTATCATTCTCCGGCGGCGGGCAAACCGATTCGTAAAGTCCCGCCGGATGAATCCGTCGCATCGGCCGTCTGATCTTGTGCGCCTCATCAACAAGCCAGACTCGACTCGAATTGGGAAAATAGGCGCGAACCGCAACGGCTTTCCGACCCTGCATCTCGACGGCGTGTGGGCCCAATAACGTGCCTGGATCTTGCAACCTTCCTTCGACTAACGCACCAACATTATCTAACGACACTTCTGTTCGCACATCAGGCCTCCGTGCGGCAAATCACCGAGCAAATGCACGCTGTAGCGGCCTTTGCCCTTCCTCTATTGTTCAGCGTAATCCAAATCCAAACCCGATCGTACCCTTGCTTTTTTCCTGTGGAATCCCAAAGCCTGCCTGGTTGCAGTTTGGCGAAGGGTGGTCGGCGCGGTTAGAATCTAGCATGATTCTGGCGAGATGAGAGGCGGATGCCCCATTCGCGGTGGGATCTAACGGCGCTCCCCCGAATCGGATTAATTATCGGGACATGCAACCTAAGCTCGCCAGCTTATCTTACTCGATATCTTGAGCATAGCGATGAATGGCAACCTAGAATTCCGAGTGCTTCTCTTTTATCTCGGGGCAATGTACTTGTTCCCGGTCATACGCTGGCGAAAAACTCGCAGATCCCCTGCAATCGTTGGAGATCGTGGCGAACGGCAAAGCCGTGCACGATTGGTTGCCTCGGCGATATTCATCGCCCCTTTGGTGAACTATCTGATCGATGGTCCTTGGCCTTGGTATCCAGACCTCGATCTGCCCAATGTGCTTCGCTGGAGCGCGGCTATACCAGCTACGCTCGCAGTCCTGCTGCTAGTGTGGGCATGTCGCTACTCCGAAGGTGGCCATGAACAAGACAATGAGACGTTTATCACTGCAGGCCCTTACCGTTGGCTCCGGCACCCCCAACTGCTGGCCAGTTCGATTTTCTTCCTGTCGTTGTCGGTCTTGGCAAACAACGGAGTAGTACTGATTTCGGCCATCCTGGGTGTGCTCTTGCTGAGATTGGTTGTGGCACCTGCGGTCGAGGCGGAGTTGGAGGCGAAATACCGAAAAGAGTACGAGCAGTACCGACAGCGAACCGGCAGTTTTTTCATTCCTCTAGGCCCTCTCCCGAAAGCGAGATATACGGTGCCGCGTAGATTTGGCCTTTCAGCCGTGCTCGCATTGACGACAATCTTTGCAGTTCTATTCGGCGTGTTGAATTACATGCACGCACAACCTGTCGTCTATCTGTTTGTGTCGACGGAAATCGCGGCCATCTGTTTGGTACAGATCGTGTTCGGTTCGGCACCCCGAAGTGGGTCTGCCTTGACAGGGGCCGTTCTGTTACCGTTCTGGACTGCGGTTTCGCTCGCTTTTCAGCAGAATCAGATTTCCTTTGCTCAGCTGAATCAGCTTCCCTTGGTTGTGGTCGCTATCGGGTGCGCTATCGTAGCGCTTTTTGGCGCACTGCTGGGTTACTGTATCGGCGGACTGGCGGCAGGCTTCTTCTTGGCGATGGATCTCTTGGAACCCTACTTGCCAAGTTCCCAGCGGGATTCGCTACGCGAGTTGGCCACCAAATCGGATCAGAAGCCAAACTAGCTCGAGTTGGACAGCAGCCATCGATGGGGTGGTCGATTTCGTCTCCAGTGCCTACACTCTCGCCGGCAAGTAGTATGCACGTCATGGCGTCAGTGCAGCCACAGGTTGGCTTTCTGCGTGGCGATGGTATTCCAAACCAATTCTGCGGAGGCGTGCCGACAGAATCCAATAACAGGAGATCTGGAGGCGAAGGATGTCAAACGAAAACGTGCGAATTTGGCCAGGAAAACCGTATCCGCTTGGTGCCACGTGGGACGGAGCCGGTGTGAACTTCGCCATCTACTCGGAACACGCCACCAACGTCGAATTGTGTTTATTTGATTCGAAGCGTGCCAAAACCGAGGCCGTGCGGATGGCGTTGCCCGAGCAGACCGACATGGTTTGGCACGGCTACTTGCCGGACATCATTCCTGGCCAGATGTACGGCTTTCGTGTTCACGGGCCATACGACCCGAGTGCGGGACACCGTTTCAATCCCAATAAGGTGTTGCTGGATCCATACGCCAAAGCGATTGCTCGAGTGGTTGAATGGTCAGATTCGATGTTCGGTTATCGCATCGGCGACAAGGCGGACGACGCAACGTTCGATGATCGCGACAACGCCGCGTTTGCACCGCTGGGTGCGGTTGTGGATTCGGCCTTTACCTGGGGAGGCGATCATCGACCCAATACACCGTGGCATGAAACCGTCATTTACGAGTTGCACGTAAAGGGGTTTACCAAACTGAATCCGCATGTCCCCAAGAAGTCGCAGGGGACATATGCAGGACTGGCATCGGAGGCTTCGATTGCCTATCTGAAGGATCTGGGTGTGACTGCAGTCGAACTGATGCCGGTCCACTATCACCTGAACGATCGGCATCTGGTCCAAAAGAAGCTCAAGAACTACTGGGGCTACAACACGCTATCGTTTTTCGCTCCTGATCCACGTTATTCGTCTGCTGGTTCGGCACGCGAGTCCGTCTACGAATTCAAACGCATGGTTCGCCTGCTACACCGCGCCAACATTGAAGTCATCCTGGACGTGGTCTACAACCACACCGCCGAAGGCAACGAGCAGGGGCCAACGATCTCGTTGCGTGGAATCGACAATGCTGCATACTACCGGCTGACTCCTGAAAACCGTCGGTACTACATGGACTACACGGGCTGCGGCAATACGTTGAACATGCTCTCGCCACGTGTGCTCCAGCTGATCATGGACAGCCTGAGGTACTGGGTCCAGGAAATGCACGTCGATGGTTTTCGATTCGATCTGGCCAGCGCGCTGGCTCGCGAACTGCACGCCGTGGACCGGTTAGGCGCGTTTTTCGACATCATGTGTCAGGACCCGATCCTATCGCAAGTCAAGCTGATCGCCGAGCCCTGGGATTTGGGGGAAGGCGGGTATCAAGTCGGTAACTTCCCTACGGGCTGGACGGAATGGAACGGTATGTATCGGGACAGCTTGCGCAGTTTCTGGCGTGGCGACGGCAGCACGGTCTCGGAAGTCGCCTCACGTTTCTCCGGAAGTAGCGACCTGTACGAGCACAGTGGGCGTCGTCCTTACGCCAGCATTAATTTCATCACCGCGCACGATGGTTTCACGCTGCACGATTTAGTTAGCTACGACAACAAGCACAACGACGCCAACAAAGAGAACGGGCAGGACGGCGAGAATCACAACTTGAGCTGGAATTGTGGTGCGGAGGGTGCCACCAATGACCCCGAGGTGATCGCCCGGCGCAACAAACAGAAGCGCAATTTCCTCGCCACATTGATGCTCTCGCAGGGCGTCCCCATGCTCTGCGCCGGCGACGAATTTGGCCGTACACAACGCGGCAATAACAACGCATACTGCCAGGACAACAAGCTCAGCTGGCTAAATTGGAATTTCAGCGACGAGCAAGAAGAACTACATGATTTTGTCCGTATGCTAATTCGCTTGCGGGCCGAACAGCCCGTCCTGCGCCGCCGGCAGTTCTTTCAAGGTCGCCCGATCCGCGGTTCCCAGGTCAAGGACATTTCATGGCTTGAACCGTCCGGCCAAGAAATGACCGATGCCGCTTGGAACGCGGAATTCGTGCGATGCCTGGGTATGCTGCTCGCCGGCGACCAAATTGACGAAACCGACGAACGTGGCGACCGAATTGTGGGTGACACGCTGCTTTTGTTACTCAATGCACATCACGAACCGATTCCGTTTACGCTTCCTGAGCACACGAAAGGCTGGTGGGATCTGGCGTTGGACACGGCGCACGATACGACGGACGATCTTCTGCACAGCGTCGGCCACGTCTACGAACTCGCCGAACGGTCGCTAGCCGTGTTCCGCTTCTGCGAACAAGACGAGTAAGCCATTGATCCCATCATAGACCCTCCCCATGACGCAGCGCTTCCACGACGCGCCGCATCATCAGGGCAGATTTGATCTTCGACGTTGACCGAGTGCATGACGAATCCATTTCCTCATCCTGTGAATCCGTCTCAGGGCGCATGGCGCGGCAAAGATGGACAGGTTGGCTGGCAACTTTGGGCGCCCCACTGCGATCATGTTGGCTTGGTGACCTGGAGGGATGGCGTTCGATCCGAAGCTCCGATGACGGCCGTTGGTGACGGTTTCTTCTCCCACACAGAACGCTCCGCCGCTGCGGGTCTCCGCTATGCGTTTCATCTACCTGGCGGTCAACTTCGACCAGATCCTGTCTCGCGCTGGCAACCTGAAGGCGTGCACGAGCCTTCGGCGCTCTACTTTCCCAATGAATTCCAATGGACCGATCACGATTGGCGTGGCGTGCCCGGCGAATCGCTCGTGATCTACGAAATGCACGTCGGCACCTTTACGCCAGCTGGCACGTTTGAGGCAGTCATCGAGCGATTGCCGGAACTGGTCGATTTGGGCGTGACGGTAATCGAAATCATGCCAGTCTCACAGTTTCCGGGCGACCGCAATTGGGGCTACGACGGCGTTCACCCTTTTGCTGCTCAGAATACCTACGGAGGACCATTCCACTTACAGTGTCTGGTCGACGCGGCACACGCGATGGGTTTGGCGGTCCTGTTGGATGTTGTCTACAACCATCTTGGCCCAGAGGGAAACTACCTGAGCGAATTCGGGCCATACTTCATTGATCGACACCACACACCGTGGGGTGCGGCAGTCAACTTTGACGGCCCCGACTG
Organism: Pirellulaceae bacterium; assembly: GCA_030744725.1. Classification (GTDB taxonomy): domain Bacteria; phylum Planctomycetota; class Planctomycetia; order Pirellulales; family Pirellulaceae; genus ARS98. The sequence goes on along the minus strand of JASLPZ010000258.1, from coordinate 1,497 downwards.
CGCCCCCGTGCGGCGCTTTTTTGTTGACAACGCGTTGTTTTGGATTCACGACTTTCATTTGGATGGTTTGCGATTGGACGCGGTGCAGACGATGGTCGATGACGGCGCGCGGCATATCCTGGAGGAGATTCAGACTGCCGTGCAAGATGTCGCGAGCCAACAGCATCGTCATGTCCACGTGATTGGCGAGACCAATCAGAACGACTCACGATTGACCAGGCCTAGAGCAGAAGGTGGTTACCAGTTGGATGGCATATGGGCGGACGACTTGCACCATAGCCTGCACGCCTTGTTGACGGGCGAGTCCGATGGTTACTACGTGGATTTTGGTCAAGCAGAACATGTCGCCAAGGTTTGGGAACGAGGCTTGGCGTACGATGGCTGCTACAGTCGCTTTCGCCGGCGCCGCCATGGAAACTCGGCGGCCACGACTCCCCCGGCACGGTTTGTGGTCGGCCTGCAGAATCATGATCAAGTTGGCAACCGGTTTGATAGCGCACGGTTTTCGTCGCTCGCTTCCCCCGAACGACAACGCCTGGCCGCAGCTATGATCTTGCTTTCGCCATTCACGCCGCTCTTGTTTATGGGTGAAGAATATGGCGAAACCGCTCCTTTTCCTTTCTTCTGCTCGTTTCTCGATCGGTCGCTCAACCGGGCCGTCGGTCGCGGTCGGCATCGTGATCTTGAGGCGACTGGGTTCTTACGGTGCGCCGGTTCAATGCCCGCCCATTCGAGGAAGACTCATGCGTCCGCTGTGCTTTCATGGTGCTGGCAGGATGACCCCGGGCGTGCTGGCTTACGCCGAATGTATCGTACCCTGCTCGCAGCGCGAAAAACCTGGCCACCACTCCAACGGCATCTGCCAGCCACCTGTGAACTGGCAGAATCGGGACTGCTGACCGTCACCTACGTCCAAGGGCCGTCTTATCGCGTGCTGGTCAATTTCGGATCGGAGCCGCACTGTCTCAGGCCCCACAGCTTGCAAGCGGATGACACGATGCTATTTGCCACGGAATTCACTACGTTTGGCGGCTGGCGCGGCCGCAATGACACCTCCTCACCGCTTGCGCCGCGTGAACTTGCCGTCTTGGGCCCGAGGTCGTGGTCCCTGACTCAATTGGATTGAGATTCACACACCGATGCTTGACCTCGGCCTCATCCACGCGGGACGTGTTTCGCGCCACGGTGCGAAATGTTGGGCGGTAGTGCCCAATTTCGGTGTGACGCGCCCGGCAACGCACACTCGATCGTGCTAGCGTCGAAGCACGGCACTAGTAAGCTTGTATCACGTTCAGCTGCACAAATGAGTCAAGTTCCAAGCGACGGGCGCAGGTTGGTCGGGGAGCGGGTCGCCGCAACCGAGCGATAGCTCGCATCGGTCCGCGGCACAGCCTCGCTCGGAGTTGTTAAACCGCTATCTGAATCCATGCGAAATGGCGAGGTTTTGATTGACCGCTACAGTGCAGTTCTAGGCCGCGCCAAAGTTGGCATTTCCTG
>JASLPZ010000257.1:0-10514 GCA_030744725.1 Pirellulaceae bacterium | reverse complement strand
CATCCGTTCCTGGTCATGGATGATTCCCCTCACCAGGTCCAGCAATTCGTTGAAGGATTCGAGGTCGAGCATATTGTCCAGCACATCATGCATCGCCAGCAGGACGACGTTGGCTTGCTCGAGCGCCGCGTCTGCGTGCGCGACGGTATCGGCATCCTCTTTGCCGGTCGCCGCCAGGGCATCAATGTTCTTGTCCATAGCGCCGACCAGGGTCGCAAGCCGCGTATCCAATTCAGGAAACAGCGTCTGTCCAATTTGGTTCAAGGGGTCGGCAATCTTATTCTGCAACCGTTCTTTGCGGTCTTCGGTCTCGACACGATTGTTGATCAGTTCGGCTCGAATGTCCTCGAACGATGCAGCGATGCCGAGCGTTTCCTGTGCCGACTTTTGCGACTGAAAAATTGCGCGCTGAGATCGCAACAATCGAAGCGCCCACTTGCGTTTGACGATGGCCGCTTCGGCAGCCTCTCTCGAGTTGTCTGCGTTGCTATCTACATCGACTTGGTCGGCCTCCGAGCCTCCGTCCGCTGGATCGGCACCAGGTGTCTCCGCTTCGGGCCCTTCAGTCTTCACTCGGACTAGCGAATCACGCATTTCGGAGACTTCGGTAACCACCTGTTCAAACCGCTTGCGCAGCCCCAGTTCACGAGATTCCAGACGTGAAAGCAGCTCGTCGGGCGTCACGACCTCCAGCTGATAGTGGTCGCTGACACCAACGTTTGGAGGGTCTTGCAGGTCGCATCGATCAGCGGCTTTCACGGTCAAATTGAGCGTGTCGCCGGCCTTGATGGCGACGTCACCCTCGCCGCGCCGAGTTCGAAAGTCAATCTCCGCAGATACCTCACTAGCGGCGGCGACAACCAAAGGCAACTCGTGCGATTCACCGTCCCCGACCATCACCTCAAACCAACTGCGAGCGACGCCATAATCGTCCCGCACCGTCCCTTGGATTGGAATCAACACATCCGGTGTTACCGCCGTGCCAACTCCCAGCAATGAAATGTCGATCGTTGGTGCTTGATCTTCGATAGCGCCAATGTAAATCCGATGCGATCGTTCCGAGGCGACATCATCCGTGTCAATCAAGGTAACTTCTAGTGAAACGTTGTCATGTATCTTTCCCAGCGGAATCGCAAATCCGTGCTTGTCATCGTCCAGAGCATCGACATGTAGAGTTGTTGGCTTCTCTGTGTGTGTGTCAAAAACACGGACTTCCCGCAGTGGCTTGTTGGATCGGGCAATGATCGTGACGTCGGTACCGATTGGAAGTTGTGAACCAGACGACAGTGCGACGTCTCGCGGCAGCCAGAGTCCAAGCTCTTCGTTAACCATGTACTTTGGAAAGTTGCAACGCAGATCGGCAGCCACGACGGCAGGTGCATCAACCACCTGCATCGTATAACCTCGCAAGCGATGATCGTAGCCGACGACGTCAAAGGTGACCGTCGACAGGATGCCTTTGAGCGGTTTACCGTTATAGCTGTAGGTCTGAAAGCCGTCACGAATCCTACCGACGCGAGTCATGTTGACTCGACCGCGATCACCTTCGGCGGTGCGATAATAAATCGTGCAAACCTCCGGCACGACTTTGGCCGCACCGTCAGCTCGGACAGTCAGAGTGACGCTCGCCCCCCGAGCGACTTTGACATTTTGGTCGACAAATGACACCAGCTTCGCGCGAACGGCCTCATCGCTCCCTTGAGAGGATTGCGGAACGGACACGCCAATGACTTCGATTTTTGCATTGCGTGGCCAAGGCGTATCACCCAGCCCGTAAATCCGTTCGACCCCAATTCGAAATGCGTTGGCTTGTGCCGCATAAAACAAACCGACACTACCGGTCAACACGACCGCACCGATCAGACTGAACGCCAACGGTCGCGCATCGAATACACTGGATAACCTGACCTGGCGGAGGCTGCCAACTGCTTCGGTTTGAGTTTGCGACAGCATCCGTTCGCTCGTGTCTGGGTCAACTTCCGTGCCGTTGAGTTCGACGGAAGTGATCAAGCCGTCTTTGAAATGGCCGAATCGTCTTTCTAGCAGCATCGCCATGCTTCGATTCGGCATCCTGACGAATGTCCGCCGGAAGACCCAGCGATACAAGATCCAGGCCAAGACGATCGCGATGACGGCGAGCAGCACCGCGCGAGCCTCCCTGGGCATTTCGCTCGCACCAAGCAAAACGGGGAGGTAATCAACTGCCAAGCTGGCCCAAAACGTCAGACCGACCCAAACCACGGCGACGGAAATGCCCTCGAGCCACACGTAAGTCCGTATCCGCCATCGCAATGCGGACAACAACCGAACGATTTCGGCAGAGATTCGTGGCTTTGGTGGTTTGTTTGCAACATCCATAGGTTCGGACCGTTCCTACTGCAGTCTCTCAGCGTCCCTAATCATTGTAGCTCTAACGCTTTAAGAACGTCGAGCAAATTGGTGAGGATTGTTCGGGGCAGGTAAACTTGCTGGCTAATTCTATGAAAGATGGCAATTTGGGAAAGCCCAACCTCCGTTTTCCGGCTCTGGAGGCCAGGATTTACCAGCCCAACCGCCACTTGACGTATCCTCACCCAACCTCGAACCTTTCCTCGACACTGCATTCTATCCCAGCTGCGACAATTACGGCAATTTTTTGAGTTGTATCGAAAGCCAGCTTCATGACATTACCGGACCCCACGCTTGTAATCCCCGGCGACGATCCACTGATGATCGCCGACTCGCATCATCTCAATCGCCTGGCGGAACTTGTCGAATTACGAGTTTTTCGTGACCGGCCAACGTCGCTCGCGGCGCAAGTCGAAAGGGCTGCCGATGCCGAGCTAATGATCAACTCGCGCGGAAACACGGCCTGGACGGCTGCGGCACTCGCCGCGCTGCCTCGGCTACGAATGATCAGCACCTGCAGCATCGGCGTCGACTCGGTCGATCTGATTGCGGCAGCCAAGCAGGGGATTGTTGTCTCGAATGTCCCCGGCAGGACGGCCCAGGTGGTCGCAGAACATGCCCTGGCATTGATCCTGGCAACCGCTCGACGCGTGGCGTTTCTGACGGCCGAGCTGAAAGCGGGACGTTGGAGCGGCATGGACAACATCTATCTGCGTGGCAAGACGCTTGGCGTCATCGGAACTGGTGCGATCGGCGGAGAGACTCTCAAGTTGGCGCGTGCCATCGGAATGAACGTTCAAGCCTGGACTTTTCATCCGACGGCAGCCCGCGCCGAGGAGCTCGACGTTGCCTATGTCAAACTCGAAGATCTGCTGGCGACTAGCGATGTCGTGAGCTTGCATGTGAAGTTGACCGACGAGAGTCGCCATCTCATCGGCACGCGGGAATTGGCGGCAATGAAACCGGGCACGCTCTTGATCAATACGGCGCGCGGACCCGTGGTCGATACCAACGCATTGGTTGCAGCGCTCCGGGATGGACATCTCGCCGGCGCGGCCGTGGACGTCTTCGATCAAGAGCCGATCACAGCCGATCATCCTCTTTTGCAATGTCCGCAAGTCGTCCTGACGCCACACAGCGCCGACCAGAATCCAACAGGCCGTGACCTATTGAATTCAGGTGCCGTCGAAAACGTTCTGGCGTTCCTGAACGGCAAACCGCAAAACGTGGTTAGCTGACGTACGAACATCGCATCACGACATGGGCTTCAAAGGACTCGCCTGGCGCCAGAATACGGAGCCCGCTATCGATGCCACGTGCCTGCAGATCAGCGGCGTTGGGCACGCACGTGTACGGCTCGATACAAATCGCCTCGCGGTGCGGTGGAGTGTAGACAACACACTCGCGAAACGTCTTGTCAAATTCAAGCTGCAGCGTGATTCCACTTTCAGGGTCACTGACCCGCGCGCGACAGAGTTCGTCATCGTCGAATTTGAGACCGGCAAACACGGCGTCGAACTGAATGTCTGCAAACGAGCGACCTGCTTGCAACCCGGATGCGTCATCGATCGCCAAGCAATCCCCGCTGGGGTCCATTTCGACAAGATCCCAGCGTCGTGAAACGGGAAGCCGGACCTCGACATCGTTCGAATTGCTTCCTCCTAGAGGAACACGAAAGTAGGGATGCGTCCCCAGTCCGCAAGGCAATGGCCTGTCGTCTGGATTCTCGATTCGCAACACGCTGCAAAGTGTTGTCCCCTCCAATTCATACCGAACCGTGATCCGAAAATCAGCTGGCCAGTGTTTCAACAGCTGAGCGTCGTCGATGGATGCCTGAAACTGGCCAACAACGTAGTTTCCCGCCGACTCGATCACACGCCAAGGACGGTTGAGCACAAAACCATGTATGGCGTTGCCTCGACCATCGTCGCCTGGCAACGGAAATTCTCGACCATCCCAGCGCAGTGTCTTTCCTTTGATGCGACCGGGAAACGGGAACAGTAACGGGATACCACTGCCTGAAGGGCGCTGGTCACCCCGCTCAAACCGATCGGCTGCCCACAACAGGTCGACCGGTCGACCTTGATGCTGAATTTGAAACTCGAAACAATTGAAACCGAACCCCGCCAAGACACGAGCCGTCGCGCCAGAAGCGGGATCGCTTATCGAGATGCATTCGATCGACATAAACAGAGCTCCTTTTCCTATCGTGGCTCCCATGACTCAACCTAGATGCCGGTTAAGAGAGCGGTCGCTCAGATTCGCTGCAGCACGCCCGTCATCAACGTGATCAGTACAATCACCATGGCCATCGCCATGGTCATGGTCTTTTTCCGCGGTACACCCAATGCCAAACTAGATAAGTGGTGGAGCAATCCCAAAGCAAGAACGATGGATACCCCCAGCAGGCCGGATGCGACGAGATCGCCCCCCAGCACGCGTTGTTGAGCGCCAGGCGAGAGTTTCACGACGAACCACATGCCGACGGGTATCTGACACAACGTTGCACCGAGCGCCAGGCGGGCTCCCCAGGCCACGATCCGTTGTGAATCCTCTCCGATGTCAGCAACCCGAACGATTATATTTTCTGCATCGTGGTTCGGCGATTCTCGGTCCACGGGTTCCGCCGCGTCCGTTTCATTCTCGCCCCACGATCGCTCGCACCAAAGCGCAAATCCAATCATCGTGATTCCGACCATTGCGAACGATGCAAAACTAAAATGCACCACCTGCGGCAAGACGGAATCCTCCATCATCAGCCCACGAAACATCGAAGCATCAACGACCCCCGGCGGATTGAACGTACCCGAGTGAACGCGTGAGATGATGGCAAACAGAAAGGGAAAGTGGTACAGCAAGTTGGTTCCCGCCAGAAACAGCAGCAAGATGCGTCCTCCTCGCGCCAACTTCGATCCCGGCGCGTAACACCACAAGACGCCCGAGCCCGAAACGAGTACGAATGAGAAGATCAGCTCCCACATGCCGAAAGTGATTTTCGATGGAAACTTGTGAAACACCTCGTGATACGCGTCGTCCCAACGCAGATATGCGAGCAGCAGCCCAAACCCGCCGCCGATCAAAAACAACGCCAGCGAGTTCCAGCAGAGAAAGCGGCCAACGCGATCCGCCAGTGGGTCACCACGACCACCGCGCCAGTCGAGCCAAGTACAAACCAAGGGACCCGCGGCAGCGACATTCATGCACATTAGATGCAACGCCAGAACGATAATTATCAAAAGCTCGAACAACACAATCACCTCGGATTGACACCTCAAACAGAGGCGACGTAGGATGTTCCGTTTAGGCGTGCAATCTGTTTGCTTGCCATCGGCGGACACTTTGCAAGTGTGCACTTTAGCGGGCGATTAGCTCAGTTGGCTAGAGCGCCTCGTTTACACCGAGGATGTCGGGGGTTCAAGTCCCTCATCGCCCACTCTTCTGAAGTGTTTTTATACTAGCGGATTGCGGCAAATGAGCTGTGATCCGCTTTGCTGTTTCTTGGCTTCGGAGATACCTTTGGTGATACCTTTTGGAGTATGAAAGGGAGGCTCCTTGCCAAGAAAGATGGTGCTCTGCTGTTGTAGCGTTGCGCCGAGCGAAAGCAGGTTCCGCACCAAAACCAGTCGGTGGTCTTAACGCCAAAGAGAATGGCGTAAAGAACGCCTCCTAAATAGAAGACCGGAATCGGCATACGAGCCCGTTCCAATGGCTTCTGATCATTAGAATAAGGACGCTCGTGAAATCCTTCACATCGTGTGAAGGTACGGCGTGGGATCTGTCCTGACTTGTTCCGTTCGTTTGAAAGCGACTTTGGAACTTCTCCGGTTGCAGTAACGCAGCAGCGTCCGATTCTTTGCAACGTGTAGCGGAGGAGACAACATGTCGCCCCAATCGACTCGCCACCACGAGCCCAGCCTGCCGACGCAAGTCCATTGTCGGCCACGAAATCCATGGTCATCAATGATGAACTTGGCCCACAATGTGAATCATGGGGGCCAGCGATATCGACACCTTTTTCCCAGAGTCCGGCGAACGGCGATTGAGAAGCTGGTGTTTTCAACGGATTCGCCGGCGTGCTAGCACGACTCAGGTCGCAATTGCAGTAGCGATTTGACAATGGTAATCGAGTCTGCGAAACTGACTGGAGCCTAAAAGTTGGGTCGCCCCATGACGGGGCGATTCGACTCCATTAGGCCAAGATGGTAACCGACTCGAATCGCATCGACTCCGATTCAATCTTGCGATAGCTGTGGTGCCTCGAACAGGCCCGTGCTAGGCGACGAATCAGGAGAAAGAAGCAACGTATTCGGGACGAGGCGACCAATAATATGAGTCCGCCCAACCAAGGGTTACCTAATCTAGCTCCCCGCTGGACAGCGTGGTGACGCTACGATGGCGGCTTCCCTCAAGAGGAAGTAGCCAGAACCAACGGCATTCTTTTTTACATGCAGCGCTTCCAGATTTAGATGGAAGCCGCTGCGGTGTTTCGTTTTGTAAGGATTTCACAATCGTGAATTCTTCTTTTTATGACACCGATTCTGCGACCGTTCTGCGCGCAGACGAAGATGTTGGCCATTCGCCAGGTATTCATGAGTTGCGCAGCATGTTGCTCAATCTCATGCAGGGACAACAGCAGATTCTTGAATCTGTGGAGAGCAACACATTGGCGGTCAATCAGATGCGCACGGACCAAGCGGGAAAGAATAAGCCCGTTCTAACCGTCGCCGAAGTTGCGAAACTTACCTGTCGGTGCCAGGACACGGTTCGACGTTGGATTGGCCAAGGCAAGCTTAAAGCTGATCGCGTCCAAGGCACCGGGCCGCGTGGTCGGTACACGATTCGAAGCGAATCGCTTCAAGAACTGCTCGGCCAGGGATTGGGCGAGGATCTGCCACCGACCGCTCTGTGATGCGTATGTGCAATCACAGGACTTGACGAACCCGTGCCTGGGATGGCAACCGCTGTCCCAGGCACTTTTTTTCCTCCAGAGCTTCAACAAAGAGTACACACGATGGAAAACACGCACGCTGAAGAATCACCGTCTGAAGTCTGGCACCAACTATCGAGCAAATATCCTGACCACCCTGATCTGCAAGCCGATCCGCTGTACGCGTTGCCGGGCGAGCTGATCGTTCTGATGGACGATAAAGTGCCTGGTCTAATGACCGAAGAACAGATGACTTTTGAACTTGATTTGGCGGATCTGACTGGTGGCGGTTTTCTTTTTCGACGACCGTTCGGTTACGCGTTACTCGATGAGCCAGAGTATCGAAGTGTCAAGCCGGCGCGTGTCGCGCAACTTGATGAGCGGCAGCACAAGTCGGCTTTTGACATCAAGGAATTGATGGTCGACGAAATGCGAGAAAGTGGTGCAAGCGACGCCGCGATTCGAGAGTTCTTTGCCAGCGAGGCTGCCATGAACGCAGAAGTGGCGAGGTGCCAAGCGGCCTACGCTGGTTGGCTAATTTCTAACCCAGAATTCCTGCGCGAGCGAGACGGGCTCCGGAACGCATTCGACCAATTAGTCGTTGAACGTCAGTCATTTCCAATGTACCCGCGGTCCTTTTTTGGAGAAGTCCCTGAGATCGGTCGTGCAGATTCAGACAATCGCGATGCATACGCCACCTATCTGCGCTTCCTCCGACGCTGGGGGCTAGACGGCTTCGCAACCTGGGATTTACCGATTCCCATGGGGATGGAAATGAATCAGCTCTTCTACGAGGTTGGTCAGAACGGCGGGCGTGTCGGGTTTCACAATTCTCTCGGGCTAAGCGACGCCGGCTCGCTGTTTTTTGTGCCATGGTGCATGTTGGCAAGCAAGAAGTACGGATTTAGGGAACTCGCCAGCCACTATTGGCGCTACCAATGCCCAGATCACGTTCGGGGCTGGCTGGACCATGAACAAAAGAACTGCGGCATCGAAACGTTCATCCAACTGTTGCGAATTCACCGTCACCTTCATCTTGCAATCTTGCCTCGATATGGCAGTTTGCCCAAGTGGAAGGTAACGATGTTTGATAAAGCATACGCCGAATACATTTCCACATCGCCTCATACCGTGAAGGCCGCGCGCTTGCGCCTCAGCCGAAGCCGTCGCCCGTACGCTTCGCAGTAGCTGCTTCCACGGATAGAGCATCCGCAAAAACTCTCTACCCTTTTTTAGCTTCCGAGTGTGTAAAACGACTGCCGTTGATCAGCAGTTGGACTCGGAGACCTAAGAATGTCAAAGCACGCGAACCTGATTGGCAGCGGCGAAGTTGCTCGGCAATATCAATTGCCTCGCTGGCGGTTGCTCTATCACATCGACCGAGGCAATCTTCCGGAGCCTTCGTTTCGTGTCGCCGGAAGACGTCTATTCAGTGAGCAAGATCTGAAACGTATCGCAGAGGCGCTCACGAAGAATCCCGAACTGTTTGGCAACGCAACCGCTGACAAATCAACTAACACGGAGGTACAGGTTGATGCTTGAGAACACTTCGGTTGAGCGAGCCCTCGACTGCCTTAAACCACACCCTAGACAAGCGGAGATGTTCTGGGATCAGAGCGATGATGAAATCAAACTTCTCGCCGCGGACATGGATGCCAACGGACTTCTTCAGCCCGTCGAGATCACAAAGGATGGAACAATCATATGCGGTCACGGGCGGGTCCGTGCTGCAAAATTGCTGGGCTGGGAGACGATCCACTGCATCATTCGCGATGACCTGGAAGAAGAGGGCGAAACAGCGATCGAACGTCGAATGATCGACGACAATCTGAACCGGCGCCAGCTCGATCCCTTGCAAGTTGCCCGTTGCTGCAGGCGGGTCAAGGAGTTGGAGCGACAGGTTGGTCCAGGCGAATTGTCCTGCGGTGCCAAGGTCGATCTCCGCGACCGCATCGGCAAACGGTTAGGCATGTCTGGCCGCAATCTGGACCGTTACCTCCGAGTGCTGGATACCCCGCCGGCGGTTCAGAGAGCCGTTTCGGAGGGGCGTTTGCCGCTCGCCATGGCTGGCAAAGTCGCCGGTATGAAGGACGAGCTGCAGAGCAAAATCAGTCTCCGCATCGAGTCGGGCGAACCGCCCAAGGCAGTCGTGGAGGGATTCATCATCGCGTCGCGGCGGAAGCCCGCCCTGGGCGATGCGTTCAATCGGTTTGTCAAACACCTGGAGTGTGGAGTTGCTGAACTACGAGGTCGCGTATCTGTTTGAGCATCACTTCTGTCTCGTGCGTCGTCCCAACGAAAAGGGGCATGTCGAGAATCTGCTGGGATTCGCGCGGCGCAACTTTCTGGTGCCGCTGCCAGAGGTCGAAAGTCTGGAATCGCTCAACGCGCAGTTGACCGAACTTTGTCGCCTGGACCTCCAGCGAAAGGTGCGTGGTAAACCGGGACCGAAGGAAACCCTGTTGGTCGAAGAGCAACCGACTCTGCTGGCAATTCCCAGCCAGAGGTTCGAGGCTCGCCGGGTCGAAACGCCCACAGCGAATTCCCTATCGCTGGTCCGCTTTCACGGCAACGATTATTCAGTCCCCACAGCCTATGCCCATCATCAGGTTACGGTTATCGGCGGGATCGAAGAAGTCCGCATCGCCGTTGACAACCAGCTGGTGGCTCGGCATCCACGTCACTGGGGCCAGGAGCACACCGAGTTCAATCCGATCCACTACTTGGCTCTGCTAGAGCGTAAACCAGGGGCTTTTGACTACGCTCGGCCCTTGGAAGACTGGAATCTGCCTGTCTGCTTCACAGTGCTCCGCCGCCGCCAGGAGGGCGTCTTGAAGAAGCTGGCCACGCGCGAGTTCATCAAAGTGCTGCGATTGCTGGAGCACGCCACACTGCCGCAACTGACCGCTGCGGTGGACTACGCCTTGTCGATCGGCGCGACGAGCTCCGATGCGGTCGGGTTGATCCTTCGCTCTCAGCAAGAGCCGCCGGTCGATCTGTTCTGTCTGGACGGTCGTCCCCAGTTGCAGGGAGTGCGTGTGCCACTTCCGAATCTGCAAGCCTATCGATCCTTACGCGTGGGAGCTTAATCATGAAACCCCAAGAAACCCAAAGCACGGTGTTACTGAAGCATCATCTGAAAGCGTTGAAACTGCCCACGATGCACAGCGAATGTGAAAAAGTCGCGGCCCGCTGCGCA
>JASLPZ010000256.1:0-10518 GCA_030744725.1 Pirellulaceae bacterium | reverse complement strand
TGAGAGATTGCGGTATCGCGGCCTCCACTCTAGAGATCATCGGCGAGGAAGACATCCTGAAGCGTAGCGCAGACTTTCTACGCGAATGCGGAATGGAAGAGGACTGTTGATTCTTGCCGTGCCAATAAGAAACGTCCTGGAGGCTACTCCAACGGATCTGTGATTCTGCCGAGAAACAAGATCCCACCGTTTCGGTTGAATGGAATGCCCAGAAATGAACTTTTTACGGAGAATCGTGTCGTCAACACGGGGACGATAGTCATTCATCGCCACCAGACAGAGCGGCCCGGTTCAATTCGAGCCACCACCCCCTAGTTGAAGGACCTTATGGCAATTACCCTCGATAGGGTCGTCCCTTGGGGGCGTTCGCTGGACGAGTATCGTCGCATGTTTGCATTGACAGATGCGGACCTAGGGAAACGCATTTTCGGATGCGCTGACGGCCCAGCTAGTTTCAATGCCGAGCTAACGGCCCGCGGTGGTTCGATTGTCTCCTGCGATCCCATTTACGAATTCACTGCCGATGAGATTCGATAGCGGATTGATGCTACATATCCGCAGATGCTCGAACAGGCGGCACAGAATACCGAGGAATTTGTTTGGACTGCTCAGATCCCCAACGCCGACGCACTCGGTCGTCACAGGATGGCGGCTATGGACGGTTTTCTTGCGGACTATGAAGCGGGGCGATACGAGGGAAGATACGTCGTCGCCAACCTTTCGGCTCTTCCATTTTCAGACTTCGCATTTGACCTCGCCCTCTGCTCGCACTTTCTGTTCCTGTACAGCGAGCAGTTGTCCGGGCAATTCCACGTCGAGTCGCTTCGCAATCTGATGCGAGTCGCCACGGAAGCTCGTATTTTTCCGCTTCTCGAACTTGGCGGGAAACCATCTCGTCATGTTGATGAAGTTACGATGACACTGCGAGACGATGGATCAGAATTGACGTCGAAACGGTGATCTACGAGTTCCAGCGAGGCGGCAACCAGATGATGAGGATCACTCGATGATTCATCCACCAACCGCCCATCCTGACTCGTCGCCTGAACCAGTTCCAATGACGGCTTCGGATTGCGATGAAGTGCTTGCGTTCTGGCGGGATATGCCGGGCGTTGGGTTAAGTGATGCGGACACGCCCGATAGGTTGTCGAGCTTCCTTCGTCGTAATCCCGGCCTGAGTCTTGTGCTTCGTCATGATGGCCGGATCGTCGGTGCCGTGCTTTGCGGGCACGATGGACGGCGAGGGTATCTGCATCATCTTGCTGTTGCACCCGACGTCCGCAGACGAAGGCTTGGGAGAGTCTTAGTCGAACGGTGTTTGTTGAAGCTTGGATTGCTGAGCATCCAAAAGTGCAACATCTTCGTCTATGCCGACAACGATGACGGAATAGGCTTCTGGCGGCAGAACGGGTGGCATGACCGGAGTGACCTCAAGGTAATGCAACGACCACTTTCGCCAGGACACTCACAATCTGACCAGTGAGGGAACAACGATGCTACCAACTTGCATCAATCTGTCTGACAAACTGAACCTCTTCTCCGAACAGTGGTCGCCGAAGATCATTGCCCAAATGGAAGGCTTCCACTTCAAACTTGCCAAGCTCGAAGGCGATTTCGTGTGGCACAGCCACTCAGACACTGATGAAACTTTTCTGATTCTCGAAGGCCAGTTGCGAATTGACTTCCGTGACGGTGTCGTGACGCTGAACAAAGGTGAGATGCTCATCGTGCCAAAGAGCGTCGAACACAAGCCGTTTTCGGAATCGGAGTGCCATGTGATGATTTTGGTGCGTGAGGGCACTATCAACACAGGCGATGCCGCCGAGAGCGAACTCACTGCTGATCCCGGAGCCACAATCTGAGTAGCATCGACTCGACAACTCGCGTCGGCCCGAGGTACTGCGTCGCTAAGTTCTTCTATTCGCAGCGTTCAAATATGCGTGAGCCAGTGATCCGATCACTGGCGACTCATCTCCGCACACCGAGAATTCAAAACGACCGATGTTTCTGAATCCGTCCAAGGCAAACTCGTGATAAGCCTGCTCGGCAGTCTTCAGATACTGTTCTCGAACAGCAGGCACCAAGTCGCAAACACCACCACCAATAACAAGCAGATCGTAGTTGCCGATGTAATTCACACCTAGCAAACCGATCCCCAGGGCTCGTGCTTGATCGCTAAACAGTTCAAGTGCGAGTAGATCTCCTTGTGAGGCGAGGACCCGAAGCTGTCTTGCCTTTTCACGGGTTGAGCCAGGCGCCGATCCAAGTGGATGGTCACACCATTGTTTAAGAGACAATCGATACTTAAGTTGATGCTTGAGCGCGGTCAAGGAAACGGCTGATTCGACGGTACACTCGGCATTCCCCACGCGTAACTGTTGATCGTGTTCGTAGCGAAACGCATAGGGCGGTAAAAAGATGTGTCCGGCGTGCCCGGCAAATCCGTCTCTCCCACGTACGGCTCGTCCGCCCCGGACTTCGCCGCCGCCCAAGCCAGTGCCAACAATCACCATAAACAGCGAAGACAGGTCTTGCCCGTTAGACTCGTTCTGGGTAACCCTGCCCCAGATGATGGACCCACTACGGATCGAGTACTCACCCAGTGCCGCTGATTGGCCATCGCCGATGTAATGAACTGACACTGCTGGCGACTTTTCGCGTATCTTTTCTTCCAGCGCAGCGCGAAAGGGAAACTGGTCCCACAGTTGTGGATCGAAGTTCGGAGTGTTGAGTAGAACGCCGTCCAGCGTCGCAGGTCCCGGTGTTGATAAGCCGATGTCAGCCATTTGATCTGGCGCTGCGCCAATTCTCTCAAGACCTGCCATGATCTCATCCGTGATCGCCTGAATTGTTTCCCGCAGACCTTCAGCCGTGCGCGATGCAAATTGATCAGAAACGTGGACAACTTCCCGAGCATTGTTTCCAATTGCGATGGTGCTGGTTGTTCCGCCGACGTCGATACCAATGCAATGACTCAAGATGGCCTCCAAAACGGTATTCACTCAAAATTCAAAGGTCCGCATTGTAACGCGGGACTTGGAACCCGTGTTAAGCTGCTATGGATTCTCGTCCAATAAGCGGTCGATTGCAGGAAGGGGTCAGGAGTCTTTTTCGGCCAAAGTTCGAACCAAGATTCGTACGCTGTCATCCGAAAAACGACTCCCGACCCCGTCGACCGCACGCGACCAATAAGCGGTCGATGATGAAGCTCTCCTCCAGACCACGTCATATTCGGCCCTTCGTATCATTGGAAACCTTCGTATCATTGGAAAATGTATATCGGCGAAGAAAAACGAATGGCCCGGTTGCGATTCCCGTCTTGCGGACGATAAAATCCCAGCGTTCGATTGGCGAATCAAGTTGAACTGGTGCCCGGCTTGGGCAAACTGTGTCGCCTTACTCGGCCCTATACGGAGAGTTGAAATGACAACGAGAATTCCCGCCGGAATTATTGGCACCGGCTTTATCGGCCCGGCCCATGTCGAGGCGGCACGGCGTTTAGGCAATGTCGAGATTGTCGCGGTCGCGGAAGCTAACGAGGACTTGGCGAAACAGAAGGCCAAGGAGATGTCAATTCCTATGGCTTACGGGAACTACCACGACTTGCTGGCCGACGCCGAGATTCAGGTTGTGCACAATTGTACACCAAACCATATTCACTTTGAGGTGAACAGAGCTATCCTGGCAGCGGGGAAGCACGTGATCAGCGAGAAGCCGCTGGCCATGACCTCTGAGGAGAGCAGCGAACTTGTTCGACTCGCTCGGGAGTCCGGGTTAATCCACGCGGTGGATTTCAACTATCGTTACTACCCGCTCATACAACATGCCCGCGAGATGGTTACGTCTGGCGAAGTCGGTGACGTTTTTTCGATTCATGGATCGTATCTGCAGGACTGGCTGTACCTGCCTACTGACTGGAACTGGCGTCTGGTTCCGGAGTTGTCAGGCGAAAGTCGCGCCATCGCCGATATCGGTAGCCACTGGTGCGACCTGCTACAGTTCATCACCGGGCTCACCATCACCAAGGTGTTCGCCGATTTGCGCACCGTTCACAAGACGCGCCAGAAGCCGAAAAAGGAGGTCGAGACCTACGCCGGTAAAGTGCTGTCCTCCGATGACTACGAACCACAGGAGATCAATACGGAAGACTACGGATCCGTGTTGTTCGAGCTGTCGAGCGGCGCTCACGGCGTTGTCACGGTGAGCCAGGTATCCGCCGGGCGAAAGAACCGTTTGTACTTCGAAATCGACGGTTCGAAATGCGCTCTTGCGTGGGACCAGGAGCGACCCAACGAAATGTGGCTCGGCTACCGTGAGAAAGCCAACGAAATCTTGGCGAAAGACCCATCCTTGCTACACGCCAAGGCACGCGAGTACGCGCATTATCCAGGCGGGCACCCTGAGGCGTATCCTGACGGCCCAAAGAACTTATTTCGCAACGTGTATCGCGCCTTGGAAGGCGGAGGAATGCCGAAAGATCCTGACTGGAGTACGTTCGAAGATGGGCACAAAGAGGTTGTCATTTGTGAGGCAGTACTCGCCAGCCATAAGTCAAAGGCTTGGGTCGACGTGCAATACTGAAAATCGAAACTGACTGGGAGGTGTTGAAATGCCAGACAAAACGTGCAACGTGGCGCTCGTCGGAACAAAGTTCATGGGCCGTGCGCACTCGAACGCCTATTTGAATGTGGCGAAGTTTTTTGATCTTCCTGTGACGCCTGTCATGCACACGGTTGTGGCTCGCAACGATAAGGAGACCAAGGACTTTGCCGAGCGTTGGGGCTGGCGGAACTCAAGCACCGACTGGCAAGCCGCCGTGGCCGACGCGGAAATCGATCTCGTCGATATCGTGACCCCGAACAATGTCCATGCCGAACACGCCATCGCGGCGCTGGAAGCTGGTAAACATGTGGCGTGCGAAAAGCCGTTGGCTAATACACTCGATGCCGCGCGACAAATGGTCGAGGCCGCCAAAGAGGCGAAGGGCAAGACCTTTGTCTGGTACAACTACCGTCGCTGTCCCGCCGTGGCATTTGCACATCAGATTTGCCAGCAAGGTAAGCTGGGTCGTATTTATCAGATCCGTGGCTGCTACCTGCAGGATTGGGCCGGACCCGACACGCCGCTGATGTGGCGTTTCGACGGCGAAGTGGCCGGCTCCGGTTCGCTCGGTGACCTCTGCGCTCACACAATCGACACGGCACGTTTCATCACTGGCGACGAGGTGAGCGAAGTCGTTGGCGCTACCATGGAAACAGTGATCAAAGAACGCCCAATTCTCGAGTCCAGTGGTGGTGAAATCTCCGGCCGCGGCGCTGAGACGAGCGAACGGAAAGGAGCCAGCACAGTGGACGACATTGTCCTGTTCGTGGCCCGTATGGAGAGCGGCGCGCTGGCCACGTTCGAAGCGACCCGGCTCTCGACGGGCTACAAGAACGCGAACCGCCTCGAAATCCATGGCGAAAAAGGTGCGATCCGTTTCAATTTCGAGCAGATGAATGAATTAGATTGGTACGACGCGACGGCACCGGAAGAGCTGCAAGGCTGGTCGACGATCAACGTGACCAATGGCAACGCCAATCACCCGTACGCTGGCGCATGGTGGCCCGTTGCGCACGTTCTAGGCTACGAGCACAGTTTCATAAATCAGTCGGCGGATATTCTCAATGTGCTGGGCGGGAAAGCAGCTGTTGTGCCGTTGCCGGATTTTGCCGATGCCTACGAGGTCCAACGGGTGCTCGCGGCCGTCGTCCAGTCCGATAGTCACCGATGTCCGATTAGTCTTAGCGAAGTCAATTGAGGTGTCGTGGTCGAGCGAAACGTAGCAGCAACGCGATCGAGTTACGTCGAAATGGCTACTTTGTGGTGTTCCGCTGGCGTCCCATGATCGTTTCGCGATCAACCCGTTTCCGTTGGCGCTCTATCTGACTTCGCAGAGAATCAGACAGTCGCACACGATATTGAAAATACGTACTCTGCTCGAACCGCAAGTTGTTGCGTTTGAAGGCTGGACGATCAACATTCAGAGACAGATCGCAGTCGAACCGAACGAGCTTGGACTCGCTGGTCGCTCCACCACCATCCGGGTTGATGTGTGCAAGTCCCCACGTGATTCCCCGACCGTCACCGTCAGAGACGAAGGCATCGGGAATGAACGGCCCCGGCGCGATTGGCGGCACCTGCAGCATCGACATCACTGAGAAGTTCTCGCCGTCCGGGGCGAATTGGATGGTATTCTTCTCTGGACCATCAAGCGCCACGAGTGCGGCGACACCACCCTTCCACGGCCACATACAGGTTTCATGGCCCGAGTTGATGACGGGGTTGAGTTTCGACGGGACAAATGGCCCAAGAGGATCGTCAGCGAAGGAGACACCCTGGACGCGCAGCACGTACTGGTCGCCTTTTTCCTTCGGTGCTCCTTTGTAGTACATCAAGATCCTATCGTTCACGACCAACAGATACGGATCGTTGATTTTGATGTTGTTCCATGAACCCTTGGGCCCAGGTTCGATGACGGGTTTCTCGTGTAGCGTCCACGGCCCGTCGGGCGAATCGGCGACGGCAGCCATCACCGGGCAATACGCTGAACCGCCGACCATCGGGCTGTAGGCTTGGAAATACAGGAAGTACTTACCCTTCCACATTAGAATGTCCGGCGTGCAGATGGAGCGGTACCCTTGAATTGGCTTCTCAGGACGCTTGACTGCGACGCCTTGCTCGGTCCATTTGTAACCGTCGTTGCTGGTCGCGCACCAAATGTCGGCGAGATCCCAGTCGGTTGCAGGAATTGTGGCGGTTGCCTCCTTCAGCCCTGCCGGTGCTGCATCGGTTCGCCGGCAGGTGTACCAAACGTAGTACTTGCCGCCAACACGAATCACCTTCGTCGGATCGCGGCGTGAAACGTTCGCTTTGTCGCTCAGGCCTTCGAGCGGCGAGTACTTGAAATTGCTGTACAACTCGTTGCCGCGATCCTCGTGCGGGTTCCAGCGATCCCACATCCGCGCCCAGGCCGCACTGAGCTTCCGAGCGGCCGGTTTCTCCTGGGGCATGATCGCTGGAAAGGCTCCTGCCTTCTCATTGTCGCCCTTCACGGAGCCAACATTGGTAGGTCGGGCACGCCTGCTCGTCGCTCGGAGCCGGGGAGGAGTACCCGAGCTGCGTTCTTTCGCAGCCCCAGCGTGTAGGATGACACTCGGCTTTGCAGCGACTGGTCCTTTGCCGAAAGAGACGGTGTCCATGTCGACGACCGCCCGCTCCCGACGGATCTGATTATCGAGGTACTTCGGCAACTTCACCCTTTCCTGCAGATAAGTCCGCTCGTCGAACCGCAGGTTGTTGTTCTTTAGCGCACGACGATCGACATCCAACGACAGGTCGCAATCGAATCGAGCGAGGATCGAATACGCGTGTGACGATCCGCCATCAGGATTGATATGACACAGTCCCCAAGTGATTCCTCGGCCGTCACCGTTGTCGGCGAACGCATCTGGAGCGAACGGGCCCGGTGCGATCGGTGGAACTTGCAGCAGCGACTTAACCTCGAAGTTGATTCCGTCAAGTGAGAACTGCACGGTGTTCTTTTCCGGGCCATCCAGGCTGACAATGCCAACAACCCCCTTCTTCCACGGGAAGAAACAGGTCTCGTGCCCGGAATTGATGACCGGGTTCAACGGCGACTTCGTGAAAGGTCCCAGCGGATGCTCAGCGATCGCAACACCTTGAGCGCGAACCAGCGTGCCGCCTTTGCCTTGCTTTCCGGGCGATCCCTTGTAGTAGAGGTGGATTTTGCCGCCGAAGACAATCGGATATGGATCATGAATCGCGTTGGCGTCCCATTCGTCTTCTGCGCCGAAGTCGAGAACAACTCTGCCGAGGGCTCGCCACGGTCCATCAGGCGAATCGGCCTGAGCGACCGTCGCTGCTGCGCGATCGCCTTTCAAGCCGGGGATCTCGTTGAAGCCCTGATAATAGAGATAGTACTTACCACCCCAAGCCAGGATGTCGGGCGTTGAAGCGCTCCGCCAACCGTATTCGCCTATTGGCGGTCGCTTAACCGCCGGGCCTTGTTCTTCCCAAGTAAAGCCATCCATGCTGGTGGCATACCAGATCTCGCAGAGGTCCCAATCGAAGGAGGGTGTCGTTTCATTCGCCCTCTTGGGACCCGATGGCGGATGCTCGGTATCTCGATGTGTGTACCAGACGTAGTAGGTATCGCTGATTCTCAGCACTTTCGATGGATCACGACGCGAAACATACCTGTCGTAGGAAAGGCCTTCCAGAGGCGTGTATTTGAAATTGCTGTAGAGTTCGTTGCCACGGTCCTCGTGCGGATTCCAAACGTCGTATAACCGCTGCATCGCTATGCTAAGTTTCCGATCGGCGGGCTTCGCCTCGGGAATTAGAGCGGGAAATGGCTTCGGTTTCTCAGCGATCGTTTGGGCGACCGACGCAAGAACGAGCGTAACTGCAAACAAGCGTGTGTATCGACTGGCAGAGGAGGCGGTCAGTCGCAATACGATTGCTTGAAGGTTCTGTTCCATTCTTGGATTCCCGTGTCAGACTCATTGAACTTGATGCTTGGCGATCTTTTCCCAATCGATCTCCACGCCATGCCCCGGGCGATCCGAGGCGTAGGCGTATCCATCTTTGATTTCGAGTTGATGAATGAGAAACTCGTCGATTCGAAACGCGTGAATCTCCAACAGCGACGCATTTGAAATGGCTGCCAAACAACTAACATGCATTTCTTGAATGCCGTGAGTGGTCAGGTTTCGATTGTACGCTTCCGCGATGTGTGCCACCTTCATGAGCGCCGTGATGCCGCCTAGATTCGAAATGTCCGCATCGGGGAATGACACACCGCCCTCGGCGATCATCTGGCGAAACTCGTAGATTGAGTGTAAATTCTCGCCCGTCGCGACGGGGACCGGGCCCTCCATTTCGATGCGGCGATGGCCTTCGATGTCATCCGGAATTGTTGGTTCTTCAATCCAGTGGAGGTCATACTTTTCGAAGACGCGAACCGCACGAAGCGCCTTTTCGACACTCCACTTCATGTTCACGTCGACCATCAGCTTCTTGTCGGAGCCAAGGAACTCACGCATCGCTGCAATTCGCCCGCATTCTTCCGCAATCGAGTCACGGCCGATCTTGATCTTGATCGCGCGAAGTCCGGCATCGAGAAAGCCTTGCGTCTGCTCGAGCAACTGATCAATCGTCATGTCAAAGTCGATTCCGCCGCCGTACGCTTCGACTTTGTTGTCATGCCCTCCGAGAAACCGCCACAGCGGCTCGTCAGCCAGTCGCGCCTTCAAATCCCAAAGCGCGGTATCCACGGCCGACAAGCCAAAGACGGCGATGCCGCTGCGACCGACATAGTGCAGCGCCCACCACATCTTGTTCCACAAATGCTCGATACGACGAGGATCCTCGCCGATCAGGATGGGTGCCAGGTTGTCTCTGATCAGCGTGGCGATCGAGGTGCCGCCGACTTGACCGACGCTGTAGCTGTACCCCATGCCCGTTGCACCGCCGTCGGTCGTGATCTTAACGACAATCAGCGAGAATTCCTTTTGTACACCGTGGATGGAATCTACCATCGGTTTGGAAAGCGGTATGTAGTAAAGCTCTGTATCTACTTTGTCTATTCTCATATCGTTCGTGTCAGTTCTTGGTTACCACGAGCTCAGCGAATATTGGATTTGATTGCCGCAACAATCGCCTGCTTCTTGCCTGCACGAACGGCTTCCAGAAGCTCCACGTGTTCGCTGAAAACCTGCTCGTAGTCTTCGAGCCGCGTGTAAGTCAGGAGCATACAAGAACAAAGTTGCCTCCAGGCGAGGATGAAGTCATCGCCCCCGCAACCGGCCAGGATGGCCTCGTGAAATGCCATGTCGCATCGAGCCACAGCCGCCACGTCGTCACCCTCACAGGCAACCTTCAGCTCGCAAAGTGCATTTTCCACCGCCAGCAACGCGTCGCCGTGAAGTCGATCCAGGCCTTTCCTGATAACAAACGTCTCAATCTGGATCCGCAACGAGACGATGAACTCTCGATTCTCGGGATCCGGCGGTTCACGAAGCCTGACCCCTCGGTTCGCTTCGTAAGCCAGAAAGCCTTCCTGCGTGAGCTGAAGAAACGCATCGCGAATGGGACCGCGACTGACCCCAAATCGCTTTGCCAGCTCGGCTTCACGGAGCACACATCCGTCTGGAAAATTCCCTGCGACCAAGTCGTCGCGAATCTGATTGGTGACTTGTTCCCTGATTGTGCGTGCGATCACAGCCATCCGCTTCCCCTGGCTTTTGTAGATCTCATTCAGTACACTCGTGAAAACAGTTGATTGTTAACAATATACTGTGTTCTGTTGTCGGCGCCAACCCTCGCGGAGCACAAACGATGAGCAGTGCTCTGTGTCACGACATTCTGGTCTTGCTGCTTGTGGACCCTCTATTCATACTCTGATGATAGGATGCAAGTTGTCGCGACGGACGATTCCGGTCGTCGCACTGCGTC
>JASLPZ010000255.1:0-10522 GCA_030744725.1 Pirellulaceae bacterium | reverse complement strand
TTAGTGTTGTGTTGATTCTTGATTCTAAGGTCGAAGAAGAATGGTCGCCTGGCGAAATAGTCGTTGATCGCTGCTGCGCGATCAAGACGTTTGGTTCGCAGTGCGAACCACGACAATCAGGCTCGACAACGCTAATTCATAGTCATGACAGAGCACTGGAAAGGTAGAACCATGACCGAATCATCGAAACTCTCACCTGAACGGGTCGTCCAAATGGCTGCCGACTTGGGCGGGACGCCCATCCCAGAACCGGACAGTGCGGCGGTCGCGGATCTGTTGAATTCACTGAACGCTGAAATGTCGGACATGCGCGAGATGAAAATCATTGAATCTGAACCGGCTACGACTTACCAGGTGAGTGAGCGATGAGCAAAACCGCGGACAACTGTCTCGAGATTGCAGCCAAGGTTCAGTCTCACGAAAAAACGGCTCGCCAGATTGCCGACGAGGCGTTGGCCAAGGCGCAGCGGCTCCAGGAGAAGTGGCGACCGTTCATTCGGATCACTCCGGAGTTAGCCTGGCAACAGGCCGAGCGTGTCGACAGACAGGTGGCAAGTGGACGGCAACTGCCGCTGGCCGGCGTTCCGTTCGCCGTCAAAGACCTGATCAACATGAAGGATGTCCCGACAACATGCGGTTCCAAAGTTTTCCGCGACCACGTGGCCGGCGCTGATGCGACGGTCGTCCAGAAACTGATCGCCTCGGGGGCCGTTCCCCTGGGCAAGCTCAACATGCACGAATGCGCCTTTGGCTTCACCGGCGAAAATCCAACGTTTGGCGACTGCAGAAACCCGTGGGACGCAAACCGCATCGCCGGTGGCTCCAGCAGCGGTTCGGCGGTGGCCGTGGCGCTGGGAATCTGTCCGGTCACGCTCGGATCAGACACGGGCGGATCGGTTCGTCTGCCGGCAGCTCTGTGCGGTTTGACTGGTTTGAAGCCGACTTACGGCCGCGTCAGCCGTCACGGAGTCGTGCCATTGGCATGGAGCATGGATCATGTCGGGCCGCTGACACGTACCGCCGAAGACGCAGCGCTGGTGCTAGAGCAGATGGCCGGACACGACCCTGCAGACGGATCTTCGAGCCGTCAACGGGTCCCTCAGTATCAAGACGACCTCGAAAAGCCGCTTCGCGGACTGCGCATTGGTCTTCCCCAAACGTGGTTCTTTGAAGCACTGGATCCGGAAGTGTCACAAGCTGTCGAGGTCGGGATCGACAGACTCGTTTCTCTCGGCTGCGAACGAATCGACGTCATTTTGCCTCATCTCGCCGAAGTGCTCGGTGCGCACCGAGCGATCATCTTTTCCGAGGCCTCGTCGTACCACCAGCCGTTCCTGGCGGAGCGGGCCGACCGATATGGCGACGACATCCGGCCGCTGCTGCAAGGTGGCTTGTTGCTGCCCGCCGTCGACTATCTCAAAGGGCAACGAGTTCGTCGCGTGGTCGGCAAAGCCTGGGCGAACGTGTTCGCCTCGATCGATTGCCTGCTAACACCCACCACACCGATCGTCGCCACTCGGTTCGGTCAACGAACGGCCGCGCTGCCCGGCGGCGAAAGACAACTTGTACGAGCCTATCTGGACTTTTCGTTGCCATTCAATCTGACTGGCCACCCGGCCCTGTCAATTCCTTGTGGGTTCTCGAAGGAAGGGCTACCTATTGGTGTGCATCTAGTGGGCGGGCCGTTCGAGGAAGGCACGATTCTTCGCATCGCGCACCAGTACCAACGGCAGACAGACTGGCATCAACGAACCGCGCCCGCGAATCACCTCAC
Source organism: Pirellulaceae bacterium (assembly GCA_030744725.1). GTDB lineage: Bacteria > Planctomycetota > Planctomycetia > Pirellulales > Pirellulaceae > ARS98. The sequence continues at coordinate 8,748 of JASLPZ010000255.1, read as the reverse complement.
AACCACGGAATTACCTAATACCTAACAAATAGAGGATTGCGCGCCAGGGTCGCGATTCGCATCCATTTCCCGCAACATTGCAAAAGATCTGACCGGTTCACACGCTGTTTCCGCGAGGTCGTTTGTCGCTCCCTGTTGTGCCTCAGTGCATGCGCGTACACGACGAACGTCGGTGGACCCACAAAGAGGCTAAGGAGTTCTCGGGAGGGCCAACGCTCAGCTCAGCGTTCGAAATAGGCAATGCCGCGATGCGAAATTCAAAACGCCTGTTAGCCCTTAGATTGGAATGCCAACCATGCTGTGGCGATTCACGAGTTGGGCCGTCCTGAGATCGTGTAGACTGTCGTGAGTTAGCCACACCTTGGAAACTACATGGAAACTAGATCGACGATGACAACAACGAACAGGACCTATTCACCGGCAGAACTCAACGAGCGCGTCAGCCGGTTGCCGCGCGTCTCTCTGGCTCACTTGCCAACACCACTGGAGTTCTTGCCACGATTCTCCGCAGCCATCGGCAGAGCGCGCATCTGGATCAAGCGAGACGACTGCACGGGATTGGCTTTCGGTGGCAACAAGGCTCGGCACAACGAACTGATTATCGCGGACGCACTTGAGCAAGGAGCGGACACGATCGTCTGGGGAGCTGGCATTCAAAGTAACAACTGCCGGCAGACAGCAGCTGCCTGTGCAAAAGTTGGCTTAGCTTGCCATCTGGTTCTCGGTCGTGGCAAGCCAGCAGATGGACCTGATGCTGTGCAGGGAAACCTTTTGGTCGATCATCTCGTTGGGGCCAGTATCGAGATCGTTGACGAAGCTGAAGGACCAGGCGTCGATGCCAAGATCGCTGAAGCCGCCAAGCGCCTGCGCCGGCAGGGACGCAAGGTTTACGAGCGCGAACCGAAAGTCGTCAAGCCTCTGGCCGCCCTCAGTTACGTCTCTGCGATTATCGAACTGCTCGAACAGGCAGCTCTGCACGACTTCACGCCAGATGCGATCTACCTCTGTTCGGCCGGTTCGACAGGCGCGGGTGTCTCGCTGGCGACCGCAGCCCTCGGGTTGAAACTCCCCGTTCAACACATCACGCCGATCGTTTGGCCTTGGGATACTCAAGCGGTTATGACGCAGATCGCCAACGATGCGGCGAAACGACTGGAGATCGAGACACAACTCGGCCCTTCAGACATACAGGTCTCGGAGGAGTACGTCGGCGAGGGGTACGGCATTCCGACTCCCGGGTGCCTCGAAGCGATTCAACGGTTGGCTCGAACGGAAGGCATCCTGCTCGATCCATCGTACAGCGGCAAGAGCATGGCCGGCTTGATCGATCACATTCGCCAAGATCGAATCACGCCCCAGCAGAACGTCGTCTTCATTCACACCGGCGGAACACCCGCGCTGTTCGCATACAGCGATCAACTTGCCAGCGATATTCATCGACAAACATTCTGAAGTACTCGGCACTACAAACAGGAAGCAATTTACGGATGACAAATAGATCTCGCATCACGTCGGAAGTTGATTTCGGTCAAGACGGCAAGCAACAAGGTTTCTTGCGACTTCCTCACTCGGTTCATCGATCCGCCTACGGTTGGATCGGCATCCCGATCATTTGCATTAAGAACGGTTCTGGCCCCAGCGTGTTGCTGTCTGCCGGAAACCACGGCGACGAATTCGAAGGCCAACTCGCGTTGATGAAACTGTGTCAGGAACTGCAGCCGGCGGACGTCCGCGGACGGATCATCATGCTCACGGCCGCCAACTTTCCTGCGGCGTTGGCCGGACTGCGCGTCTCGCCTATCGACGACTTGAATCTCAACCGTTCCTTCCCCGGCAATCCCGATGGACGTCCAACTTCCGCGATCGCGCACTACATCGAGTCCGAGTTGCTTTCGATTTCGGATTTTTTGATCGATCTTCATTCGGGAGGAAGCTCCTTGATGTACTTGCCGAGCGCGCTCGCTTGCCCCGTCGAGAACAAGGAACTGGCCGACAAGCAGCGCGAGATGCTGAAAGCGTTTGCAGCACCGCTCTGCTATTGGGTTTCGCCTAATCGCGAGAATCGAACGATGCTGGCCGCTGCGGAACGGGCCGGCGTTGCAGGGATCGCAACCGAGCTTGGCGGATCAGGGACAACCTCGGTCGATTCATTGGGAGTGGCAGAACGTGGTGTGCGTCGCGTGCTGAAGCACCTTGGCAGTCTTCCAGACATTGAGGTCGGAGAAGATCTGCCGCCGACGCGAGTCATGGAGGTTCGCGGTTTCGACTACTATGTTTACAGTCCGGACTACGGCGTCTGGGAGCCGTTGGCAGATCTCGGCGACGATGTGAAGGCAGGGCAACCAGCTGCCGCTATCTACTGCCCGCAGACTCCTTGGCGGGAACCTGTCACGACGCACTTCCAGCACGACGGGCAAATCATTTGTCGCCGCGTCCCCGGTCCTGTCGAACGTGGTGACTGCCTCTTCCATTTGGCGACCGAGTGCGATGACTAACGACGGAACAGAGAAAGTGACACGCGTTCCGGTAATCCCGAGGTGGATCGTGGCGAGCAGGCCCGCTGAGTATCGCAGGACGATCAAAGCGTCACGGTTATGGTCGCCGCGCCGGGTCGACCGACGATCCGGCGTCGCTTGCGGACTGTCTGGATCGATGCGACAATCTGGCGGCAAGTCGCGTTTGGCAAAGGAACCGGCCGCTGTTTTGCCGAAGCGTCTAGGTCCCAAGCGTTAGGCCGGATTAGTCATGAGCGGATGTGGTGACGACGTAATACCTTCTATGAAAGGGATCTGAGGCTAGATTGCCTAAAACGCTGCGCAAAGTGGAATCCACATTCGCCCGATGCGCAATCCGGGTTAGCGCACGGCGTTCACGCCAGGAATCAACAGGGAGCCGCTCATGCCAAGCACGATATCAAGCGTCGTCGATGAGTACCGACGTCGCACCATGCGATCGCAGCAGCTTGCCGAAGAGTCGCAAGCCACGTTTCCAGGTGGAATCACCCATGATGCGCGTTACTTCCAACCATATCCGATTTACGTCCAGCGCGCAGAAGGATCGCGAAAATGGGACGTCGACGGCAACGAGTACGTCGATTATGTCGGCGGGCACGGTTCGTTGCTACTGGGTCACGCGCACCCGCAGGTAACCGAAGCCGTGCGGCAACAGCTGGGGCTCGGAACCCATTACGGCGCTTGCCACGAGCTGGAACTTCGCTGGGCGCAAATTGTCCAGCGGCTGGTGCCGTCGGCCGAGTTGGTTCGTTTCACGAGTTCCGGCACCGAGGCCACACTGCTGGCGTTCCGCTTGGCGAGGGCTTTCACTGGCAAGTCACGTGTCATCCGCTTCAACACTCACTTCCACGGCTGGCACGATCATGCAGCTTTCGGTGTCGCCTCGCACCACGATGGCACGCCGCCACCGGGAGTCTTGCCGGAAACGGCCGAGAACATCGTATTGTGTCCTCCCGGTGACATCGAGGCGATTGCGCAGTTGCTGGCTGAGCGAGACGATATCGCAGCCGTGATTCTCGAACCAACCGGAGCAACCTGGGGACAAGTTCCGTTAGCTCCAGCTTTTCTGCACGAACTGCATGAGCTGACCGCCCAGCACGAGGTGCTGCTGATCTTTGACGAAGTTGTCACCGGCTTCCGCTGTTCGCCTGGTGGCGCGCAAAGCGTCTTTGGCATTACACCCGACCTGACGACGTTGGCCAAGATTCTGGCAGGTGGCTTGCCAGGCGGCGCGATCGTTGGGCGGCGCGACATCATGGAGCTGTTGGATCTCGAAGCCTGCCAAGCCCAAGGGTGTGAGAAGATCTCGCATCATGGGACGTACAACGCCAACCCCGTGACGGCCGTCGCGGGATTCACGACGCTGGACATCGTTGCCGAGACGGACGCTTGCCAGCGAGCCTCGGACTACGCCGCCCGATTACGTGAGGAGCTGAATCGTGTGCTCGTCGATGAAGGACTCGATTGGTGCATCTACGGCACGTTTTCCGGATTCCACATCTATACGAATCCGGAGCACGACGCTGTCACCACAGCGGATCTGGAAAGCGGCCGCTTCGATTACCGCAAGATCAAAGCTGCCGCGCGCTCGCCGGTAGTCGCTACCCTTCGAGTCGGTATGCGTGTCCATGGAGTCGACATCTTTGGTTGGCCCGGGGGCAGCACGTCCGCGGTTCACAGCGAAGAAGATCTAGCCCAAACAGTCACGGCCTTTCGAAACGCGATCCGCGACTTGAAACAAGAAGGGAGCGTCTGACGCCTCACATCATGCCAGCTCCGCTCATCATCGATCTACACCTCGACTTGGCGTGGGACGCGCTGTTTTGGAACCGCGATCTCACGTTGTCGGCCCAAGAAGTTCGCCGCCAGGAAAAAAACGAGCCGCCCCAGGTCGCGGCCGACTACAACACCGGTTTGTGTAGCGTGACCTTTCCAGAAATGCGGCGAGGCAGTGTTGGGATCATGCTCAGTACGATCATGTCTCGCATCGAGCCCCGCATGGGGCAACCCCGGCGCGACGGCATGCGGACGCAAGAACAGGCGATGGCGGTCGGACGCGGGCACCTAGCCTACTACCAGGCGATGGCTCGCAGAGGCGAGATCAAACCCGTTCTTGGACTCGCAGACCTTGAAGCAGCCGTTGCCGCCTGGCGACAACCAACCGAAACAACTCCAATCTATCACATTCTCTCGATGGAGAGCGCAGATCCAATTGCGGACCCTGACGATGTCGCTTTCTGGTGGGAAGCGGGCTTGCGCGTCGTCGGCCCGGCCCACTTTGGTCACAACACCTACATCCATGGGACCGGGACGGAAGGTGGTTTGAAGCCGGCGGCCAAACCGTTGTACAAAGCACTGCAAGAAGCGGGAATGATCCTCGACATCACGCACATGGCCGATCAGGCGGTACGCGAATCGTTTGATCTGTGGGATGGACCGATCATGGCATCGCATTGCACCTGCCGGTCAATCGTCCGAGGGCAGCGGCACTTAGACGATTGGATGATCCATGAACTAATCCGCCGCGACGGAGTGATCGGCTTGGTTTTCTGCCAGTTCTTCATCGACCCCGGCGTTGTTTGGGAAAACCGTCCGTCACGAGAGACTTGGGTATCCAAGTACGGCATGGAAGGGTTGCTGCCTCACATCGAACACATCGCAGATCTCGCCGGCGGCTCAACAGCCAACATCTCTATCGGCACCGACATGGACGGCGGCTTCGGCGCTGAAGTAACTCCCACCGATGTCAACACGATCGCCGATCTGCAGGAATTCGCGCCCCTGTTGCACGACGCCGGTTACTCGGATGCCGACGTAAATGGAATCTTGCACGGGAACGCATTGCGCTTGTTGGCGAAGGCTTGGGGAGGATCGTGGAGTATCTGAGGGTGAAGCGTAGGGTAGACAAACTCGGCCGAGCCTTAACTCTCCGGTGTGCTGGTCCAGCGAGTTTTGCGCTGGACCACCACACCACACCAGCACAACAATCGAAAATCAACAATCATCACTCGTCAATCCATTCCAGCGGTCACTTATGAACAACGTCTTCGATTATGCCAGACTCGCCCAATGGCCCTCGCGATAGTCTCGCGTAAGCAGCTTGTTGGCTTCGTCGTCGTTGATGAACTGTTCCTTCTCGCCGTCGAAGAAGAGCGTGCGTTTCAAGCGCGACGCAATATTGCCGAGATGACAAGCCGTCGCGCTGTGATGTCCGAACTCAATGTCCGCCTGCGGTCGGCCACCGTTACGAATGCAATCTACGAAGTCGGCATGATGGATTAGCGTGTTTGCGGTGTTCGTTCCGTCGGCCGGCGTTTCTTCAATCAGCTTGTTCCGTTCTCCGTACAACTTGAAATTGTCGTTCTTGCCGAGTAGCAAAAACCCCTTCGTGCCGTAGAACGCGTTGCCATTCTCGTACCCTTCCATGCGATATGGCGTCCAGATCCGCAGCTCAAAACTCGCCTGCTTCCGGCGGCCGTTTTTCCCCACGGGAGCGAAATCATACGTCACGTTTTGCGTATCGGGAAACTCTTGATCATCGTCGAAAAAAAGTTTCGCGCCGCTGGCAGTGACCGACTCCGGATGCTGGCCATCGACTCCCAAGCCCCATAGAGCAAGATCAAGTTCGTGGACTCCATCGTTTCCTAGATCGCCTGTGCCGTAGGCGAATAGCCAATGCCAGTTGTAGTGCAGACGATTGGCGTGATACGGTTCGTTCGGCGCAGGGCCCAGCCAAAGATCGTAATTCAGATGAGCCGGCGGCTTGCTGGGTTTGCCGTGTCCGATGTTGGCCCGCTACTGACTGTCCCATGCTTTGGCGACCAGCACATCGCCGATCGCTCCTTCGCGCAGAAGCTGCATCGCTCGACGCACGTGCTTCGAATTTCGAGCCTGCGTGCCGACTTGCACGACACGCTTGTACTTGCGAGCGGCTTCGATCATCAACCGGCCTTCCCGCACGTTGTGCGAGCACGGCTTTTCGACGTAGACATGCTTGCCCGCTTTACAAGCGAGGATTGTCGCCGGTGCGTGCCAGTGATCGGGCGTGGCGACCGTGATCGCATCGACACTCGCGTCGTCAAGAACACGACGGATGTCCTGCACGACGACCGGCTTCTTCCCACAAACCTTTTCGACGTCGTTCGCCGCCTGTTCCGCTCGCTTTAAATCAGGATCGCAAACGTGCGAAATGCGAACATCCTTTCGCCCAGCGAGCAACTTCGCATGAGCCCGTCCGCGGCCGCCGCAACCAACCGCTCCGATGACAAGCGTCTCACTACTGAAACGACCAGACGCCGTAGAACACATCCCCGACGCGGCAATTCCCGCTGCGACTCCTTTCATTGCGTCTCTTCGATTCATCATGGTCAACTTCCTTATGTTGGAGTTACTTTGGACGTCATCGCTCCAGCGAATCCACGGGGAAAGTAGAAAAACTGATTCGTTGGTAGTTGGCGCGTTCGTAGATGATTCCGACGCGATCGTCCGGTAGCCTCGCCATGCAGGAGTAGGCCGTTGAGCCGACCGATATGAGTTTGCCGTGGGGCCACGTTCTGCCTTCGTCCAGGCTCAGACGCACGCGAAGATTCGACCGGCCTGGACCGATGGGGTTTGCAAAGAGCAGCCGGCTTGGTTCGTCTTTCGCGGCAAAGGAGTAGCGATAAAGACTGGCCTGACACGGCGGTTCGGGCAGCGCCTTGTCCATCGCCTCGGCATCCCACGACTGGCCGCCATCGAAGCTGCGCGCTACCAGCCGGCTGCCGGACTTTTTGGGAAACCCACCGCGGCCCCAGTGGTTCCGCATATTGATGAGCAGACCCGGCTTTCCCTTTTCGACAATCTCGGCAAGCTGACATTCGTTGGTATAATCGTCGAGGATTCCGCCCAGCTTCCAGGTTTTACCGTGGTCGTCGCTGAAGATGACGTGCGAGTAGCTGGGTTGACGTTTATCAAAGCTCTTGCGGAAATTTGCCGGAAACAGCAACCGCCCCTTGTGCTTGCCGTGGCGGATTTGCACGCCAATGCCGGGGCCGAAGGCGTAATGTCCCCAGTCGGACTTCTTGATCGAGGTGGTGATATCGATCGGCTTCGACCAGGTTTTTCCGCTGTCTTCGCTGCGAAATAGCACGAGCGTTCCTCCCGCGCGGGCTCCGCGTTCGGTGAGGTAATCGCGATTGGCCGCCAGCCAGATGACGCCTGTCTCTTCGTCGACAACCGCAGTTGGGTTGCCGTATTTGATGCGGGCGTCGCCGCCTTCTTCGTAGGTTAGTTCTTGCGGCAACCACGTGCCGCCGCTGTCCGTGCTGCGTTTCATCAGCAGATCAATGTCGCCGTCGTCGGAGAGGTTCGTTTTTCGCGCTTCACAAAACACCAGCAGATCACCACTGGGCGCGACGATCAATGAGGGGATTCGATAGGCAAAGTAACCATCCTCGCCGCCGGTAAACACATCGACACGTTGCGGCACCGAGGCCCGTTCTTTCGCCATGATCCAAAAACGAAGCGACTCCGAACGCGGTGGTTCGACAACCGTGTGTTCGCCCATCCCCTGTGAAAACTGCACGCGTTTCCATTCGCTGACGCCTTCGCCGGTAGAACGCGAACCGAAGACTAGGTGGCGTCCCTGGTCCCGGTTATCGATGCGAGCCTTCAACAACAGACACTCGCCGAGCAGCAGATTGACAACCTGCTTCTTGCCATCAAACACCAGTGTCCAGTCGTGAAAAACATCAGCATCGTCAACCTCTAGTGCTTTCTCCAATTGTCCATCCGAACCTCGATGAACTGCGGCCACAAGTTCTGATCCGCGGCGACCAAACTGAAGCCCAATCCGCAGGAGACTCTCTGGCGCGTCGCCTACGATGCAAACTTCCGTGGAAATGGCCCGCGTGCTGCCATTTGTGTCCTTCGGAATGCGCAGCGACCACTGGTAAACAAAACCGGACGACCTTGCCGCGGCGCGTTGCTGCTTGGTTAATTCAAAATGGAAATAGGCATCTTCCGGTTGACTGTCCGATTCCTCATCCACAATTCGCAGGACGCCGCCATCGGTCGTGACCTCGGCGCGTTGGGGTTTGTCGTTTGCGGCCGTCCAGCCCGACCCTTTGATTCCGCGTGCGGCGTCGAATTCGGCAATGGGCTCCGCGGCCCCTGATTGCGAGGCTCTTCGGAGGAATTAGTGGGTGAATGGGGTGTTTGTGGTGGCGTTCTGTTGTAGAGCCCCTCGGGAATCTGA
>JASLPZ010000254.1:0-10569 GCA_030744725.1 Pirellulaceae bacterium | reverse complement strand
CGGCGGGACAGCGACCAACCTTCGCCGGTGCCAACCAAGGTCCACAACTAGTAAACTCAGCATTGACAAGCCACTAGTCCCAGTCAGAATCATATTGCGAACCACGGCGTCACCACTGTCAATGTACACTCCGTATCCGGTCGCATTGGCAACGGTCGAGTTGAGCAACGTCGCCTGCTCGGCGCCGGTCGCGGACAGATAAACGCCGACCGAAAATCCGTCGATCGTCGTATTCTTCATTTCTAACGTTCCACCATTTCGAACGACGCCCCACCCCGGCGTCGATCCAGAATCGAAGACCGAGGTTTCAATGGTCAGGGAATCGTTGGTCACATCAGCATAAACTCCAAACTCACCTGTCAGTGTGCAAGCCGCCATACTGACCGTGCTGTCTTCGCAGCGTATGCCGTAGGATGTACTGTCTGCCAAGGTAACATTGGAAATCGCCAGTGTACTCTGGTTGCTACTGATGCCGTAGAGATTTCGCAAACTGCTCCAGTTGGCGCCACTGGCCTGATCGTTCACCGCCTGGTTACAATTTTCAAAATGCAGTCCGGCGGCCGTGTTGTCACGGATAACCGTCGCGTCACGCAGCAGAACATCGCCATCGGTGGCGCTGATCAATGTCAATCCCCCGGCGTTGCTGTATAACGTGCAGCCGCTAAACGTGTTCGTTTCACCGCTGTTGCCGGTGGGCGTTACGGACGCTCCCCAGAGCGTGTTGGCAGTCAAGGTCGAATTGGTCACGGTCAGCAAACTGTTTTGGCTCGCATAAAGTCCAACGGAATTCCCCGAAAATGTGCAACTTGTCAAGGCAGCATTGCTGGTATCGACGGCCAGACCGTACCCGCTTCCGGAAAATGTCGTGTTGCTGGCTGTCAACGTGCCCCCGGAGAATTGCACGCCGGCGGTCGTTCCACCATCGATGGTGACACCATCGAAATCGACAGTGCTGCTGACTCCGGCGAACAAAGTCTGGCTCGCCGAAGAGGTCCAGGTGGCGATGTTGGATGAGTCAAAGCTGAAATCGCCCGTATCAACGTACAGCCCGTAGGCACCGTTGTCGGCCAGCGACAGACTGGTGACTGTCATGTCCGCCATGTCCATGTCGTACAGCCGCATTCCAGCCGTTGTCGTATCGTGAATGGAACAGTTCTCGAGGATCATGGTGCTCGACGAACTGTTGAGGCCGTAAAGCGTGTTATCGATTTCACAGTTCTTGACCGTGACTTCTGTGGAACCAGTGGCGGACAGCCCGTTCGCTTGTGACACGCCTGCCCCACTGATCCGAAATCCATCCATCAAGACATATGCCGCGTCTTGAAATGTCCAACCGTATTCCAGGTCGACCTGAGGCTCGACAATGACCGCTCCGGCATCACCCGTATCGACACCAGTGACATCGGCGAGAAAGCTGATTGGAAAAACGCCAATCCCGATTCCAGACGTGACAACCGCTTCCTGGTACGTTCCAGCACCCACATATACGATTGCTCTGGCCTGCGCGACGCTGGCCGCCCTGTTGATCGTGAGAAATGCCGTGGCTGGAGTGATTCCGTCGTTACCATCATCGCCCATTTTGCGGACGTAGAAGATCTGGATGGGCGGTTCGTAACAACCGATATCCACGGCCGCTCCATTACGAGTCTTGCCTTCCAAGTCGGTGGTCAGGGAACCCGTTCCAGCATCGATCGCCAGAGAGATGTATTGGATGTCGTAGTCTCCACCACCGTAGAAATGGGGATCCGTTAAGACGTCATTGGCACCGCCGCTGAAATTAAAGTATTCCCCACCGCCGTTTCCGTACAACAAATTGTGGTCGCCAGAGCCGGATCCACCGCCATAGACGCCATAACCGGTATTGAATGCCATAATCGTGTTTGTGACGGTGCCCGTTCCGTGCGAGAAGTCGAAGCCGTGGGAACCATTGTACGCGACGGTGCAGTGATTAATCGTTACGGCCGGGTTCTTGGCGTGATTCTGGATTCCCTCTTCACGGTTGTCTGTGAGCAGACAGTTTTCCAAAGTGATCTGAAGTTGTGGCGAGTCCGACTTCGGATGTACGTGCATTCCATCTTTGTTTCGTTGCATAATGCAGCGAGTGATCGACACGACGCTACCATCGGCTTCTAGTCGCATTCCGTGATCGCCATTATCCGAACAGATCGTGTCTTCAATCACGATCTGCGAGGCATTCTTAATCACGATCCCCTTTTTGGTGTTATTCTGCACCCTACAATTCGTAATCCTGACGTTCGAAGATGATCCATCAATCTCGATCCCGCTATCGTCATTGTCGTGGATGTAGCAATTATCGACCGTGACACTCGCATTTTTAATCAGGATGGGATCCTCGCCATTGCGAAACTCGCAGTTCTGCAATAAGCCACCGAGACTGTCCTCCCAACTGACCATCTCCTCCTCGCCATCAAAGATGAAACCAACTATTTCGATGTAGTCGTTACCATCTATCTCGAAACACTCTTCTTCGCTGACGATGACGTCTCCAGCGTCTCCCGTTTGAGCACCGCTCGAGTCAGCCTCAAAGCGGATAGGATTCGCCGAAGTACCATCATTCTCCACCTCTACTTCGTCTGTGTAGGTGCCTGCCCCAACGTAGACGGTATCGCCAGCGCCCGCGACGTCGGCAGCTTCCTCGATTGTCTTGAAGGCCTGACCGGCGGACAGTCCGTTATTGTCGTCATTTCCGCTCGTGCGGACGTAGTAATTGGTGGCATTCGCGTCTGCCGCTAGGACTACAGCAAAGATCGCAAAAAACGTCAGTCGAAGAAGGATGGTCAGGTTGCGCATTTCTTGCACCTCGATGAAGTGAACGCTTTGATGTGTCCTTGAAATCTTGTCGACGTTGAGAGCACTCGAGAACCGAGATGCAAAACTCACGCCGGCAGAGCTGCCACTGAGAAGCCCAAAGAAAATGAGCTTCCGTTGAAGTCTACGTCACGAATGGCCGAGAGGCCTGCAAAAATTGCGTGGCGATTCGCTTCTCGGTTGATCGTTCAGCTGGCGTTGGAGTCTTGCCACGCAGTGATGCGGTAAAGCAACGCCTACGTCGTCGCCCACTCACGCCACATGATGTTCTATCACCTCAACACAAAGCCGAAGAATGCCATCAACCCCACGGTTACGATGACCAGAACGGCCATGACGACAAGCATCCTCACGTTCACCTCTCCCGGCTCAGGAGTCTCAATCACGACGCCAGATTCGAAATCGTAACCGCAGTGCTCGCAGCGCTCATAGAAGTTTGGCGCAAATGCCTCGTCGCAAGTCGTGCACATCAGCATGAGCGGTGCGCCGATCACCTCGTCTTCGCCATCAACACCACCCAACTGGATCAACGGCGCGGCCGGAATCCATTCGGCCAGTGGGAACGAGGTACCAGACGTCTCGCAGATCGGACAAACGGCCCGGCGAAGTGAATCGCAGTTTGGGCAAACAGGCCATTCATCCCATGATTCGAGGTCATCGTCTTGATCATCATCGCCCCAAGATGGTTCGTCGTAGGGTCCATTCATCGAATCGCCGTTTCGTTGCAAGGCTTGCTTTGTGGCAGACCCCAACAGGTTTACGTAGACTATCGGAGCATGATAAACCCCTTGGCTCCACGTATCGAGGTCTCGCCGATGATCACGCGCCGGATTCTTTGTTTGATTGTGTTGATTTCACCAATCTTGAGTCTTGTGGCTGCAGCCGCCGAATCGCCGCGTGTGTTGCCTACCGGCAAGGTCCCGCAAGACCGCCGGCTGGAACCGCTCAAGGACCTCAACGGTTATTTCCCATTCACACCATCTGCTTCACCCGGCGCGTGGAATCGGCGGGCTGAACGCGTCCGCCGTCAACTGCTGGTCTCATTGGGGCTGTGGCCACTTCCCACGCGCACGCCGCTGAATCCTGTCATCCACGGTCGTGTTGATCGCGATGATTACACCGTCGACCGCGTTTATTTTGAGAGTATGCCAGGTTTTTATGTGACCGGCAGCCTGTACCGGCCCAAGAACCATGCCGGCCCAATGCCAGCGGTGCTGTGCCCACACGGGCATTGGGCCAACGGCCGCTTTTACGACACGGGCCTCAGCAAAGTGAAGCAGGAAATCAAACAGGGAGGCGAGCAGTTCGAAGAGGGCGGCCGCAGTCCGCTGCAATCGCGATGCGTGCAGCTCGCCCGGATGGGATGCGTCGTCTTTCATTACGACATGATCGGATACGCCGACAGCACTCAGATCAGTTTCGAAGTCGCACATCGGTTCGCCAAGCAACGATTGGACATGAACCGCGACAGCGACTGGGGGCTGTTCAGCCCACAGGCCGAATCGCACGGACAATCTGTCATGGGTCTGCAATCGTGGAATTCAATCCGTGCGTTGGATTTTGTCAGCCAGTTGCCAAACGTTGATCCACAGCGTTTAGCAGTGACCGGTGCCAGCGGTGGTGGAACTCAGACGTTCATCCTGTGTGCGATTGATCCGCGACCCGCCGTCGCTTTTCCCGCCGTCATGGTTTCCACCGCAATGCAAGGCGGTTGCACATGCGAAAATGCCAGCGGGCTCCGCGTTGATACCGGCAATGTCGAATTCGCCGCCCTCTTCGCGCCCAAGCCGTTGGCCCTGTCGGCAGCGGATGACTGGACAAAGGAGATGTCTACCAAGGGCTTCCCCGAACTCCGCGAGCACTACGCCATGTTGGGTCACGCGGACCGCCTCATGCTGCTCTCGCGAACAGAATTCGCCCACAACTACAATTCCGTCACGCGACATGCGATGTACCACTGGCTTAATGAGCATTTGAAACTTGGTGTTTCCGAGCCGATTTCGGAACGGGACTATCAGCGGCTGTCTCAGGATGAAATGACGGTCTGGTCCGGGGGGACGACAAAGCCCGCCGGGGGCCCCGACTTTGAACGCGAGTTGCTGGCTTGGTGGCACGCCGATACGCAGCGCCAATTGCAGGCGCTGACTCCGAGCGACGCATCGTCGTTGCGTGGTTTTCGAGAAATCGCAGGGGGCGCGATCGATGTGATTATCGGCCGAGACCTACCTGCCGCGGCAGACGTCGACTACGACCAGAACTACAAGGAAGATCGAGGCGACTACCTGCACATGATGGGGCTCTTGCGCAACGAGTCACGGAACGTGGAACTACCGATTTCTTTCCTCTATCCCACACGCTGGGAAGGCCAGGTCGTCATCTGGCTTTCTGAAGAGGGTAAAGCGGGCCTGCTCGGCGAGTCTGGCATTCCAATTCCACCAGTGTCGCGATTACTGAGTAACGGTGCCGCCGTCGTTGGCGTTGATCTCCTGTCTCAAGGTGAATTTCTGGCCGATGGCAAGCAGATCGAAAGGACGGATCGCGTGAAGAACCCTCGAGAAGCCGCTGCCTACACATTTGGCTACAACCACACGGTATTTGCCAAACGGGTGCACGATGTGCTGACCGTGATTGCATTCGCCCAGAATCACGAGACCACGCCCAAACGTGTCGATTTGGTGGGCCTGGGTCCCGGTCCTGCTGCCTGGGCCGCGGCAGCCCGCGCGCAGGCGCGCGATGCCGTTGGCAAGGCAGCAATCGCCAGCAACGGATTCCGCTTTGGCAGCGTCAAGGAAATCCACGATCCCAACTTTCTACCCGCGGGCGCACGATACTTCGACCTCCCCGGAATGCTTGCAGTGGCCGCACCCGAGACATTGTGGCTGGGCGGCGAGGGAAACGAGGCACCGGAAATCGTACGTGCGGCCTACAAAGCAGCAGGTTCGTCAGACCAAATGACCATGTTTAAAGGCAAGACGGATCAAGCCGACGCAGCGGTGTCGTGGCTGTTGGCCAAATAGGACCCTTCGTTATTGCCGTCATATGGGCAGGCGCTGCCGATTGTCGACTACCGGTCGCTGCCGCGGCCCAACGTGCCGCCAGCGGGCGACGAGGTCTTCAAGTTCTTCGGCCAGCCAAAAACTTAGTTCAAAAAAAGCCTCGGTGTCGACGTGGATGCGTCCGAGAGAATTTGGCCCGCTCAATATCAACTTGATTTCTTGGTTTTGGGATTCGTTGGGCATGGTATAGCTCCTAGCTGGAGTCCACGCGATTCCCTGCGAATCGTGACACGGCTCTTTCCCTTTTCCGCGAACCGACAGATGCCGGCTAATCATATGACGTTGCGACGAGGCAGTTTGTTCGCCAAAATCCATGATGACGACTCAATTCGACCGTAATTCGGTGTCTGACAACAAGTACAGTTGCCAAATTGCAGCCCAATCGAGCCTCCTCTGTGGCAATAAATGTTGATGCGATTCGGTCTTGTTGCGTTTCGCCGTTTTCGCTACCTTCCGCCACGATTCGTTGTTCTCATCTCGCCGATTCGGCATCGCTATTTCGTCGTTCGAATCTACGCGCCGTCACATCCTTTTTACGCGAGGCATTCCGCCGTGGTCTGCTGGACAAAGAACGCTGCCATTGGCCCGAGCATTGAGGGTCGTCGTCATCTCAAGCCATCGAGAGCACTGTTGCTGTTCGCGGCGCTGCTAGCGATCCTGCCGGGCTGCCAGATGGCCGCTGATGGGCAGAACCAGCAGGGCGTTCGGCTCTTTCAGCAAGGCCAGTTCCAACCCGCGTTACAGAAGTTTCAGCAGGCACTTACCACCGATCCGGTCAATGCTGACGCGTACTACAACATGGCGGCATCGATGCACAAGATCGGGTCAGAGAAAAAAGATAGCGAGATGCTTGCCCAAGCCGAAGCACTCTACAACCAGTGCCTGGACATCGACGAAAACCACGTCGATTGCCATCGCGGCCTTGCGGTTCTCTTGAAAGAAACCGGCCGGCCGGATCGTTCCTTTGCGTTACTCAAGAACTGGGTAAACTCACAGCCAAACTTGGCAGACGCACGAGTCGAACTGGCACGAGTCTACGAGGAATCGGGGGATCTGGAAACGGCCGTCTTGCATCTGAACCAGGCCGTTGGAATCGACCAGACCAATCATCGGGCGTGGGCCGCATTCGGCCATATTCGCGAAGAAACGGGCAACCTCGACCAGGCTTTGACCAACTACCAACGCTCGCTCGATCTGAATCCTTTCCAAAGCGGCGTTGCCGCACGAGTCGCCACGCTCAACCGCAGCGTGCGCGGCAATCTGAATGGCACTTCAATGCCGGGCAGTACGCGTACGGTGACCAACCCTCGGTTCCGGTATTAGACGGCCCGATATGAAATCGGTCTACACCGAACCAACATGAACGGCAAGCATCAAACATCAGTTCATTCACAAGAAGGAGCACCGTCGTGAAACAACGTACGATCGTCATGGCGCTGACTTGCCTGTTGACCACTACGTTCTGTGTTCGATCGCACGCGGACGGGTTCAAATTCCCGAAGATCGCGAATCCGTTCAAAAAGCCCGCCGTATCAGACTCGAACGAACCGGTACGTCATGTGCGAGCGACCGGGACCAATCTCTCTGATACCAACCAACCCACGGTGCGCGAAACAAGTTCATTTTCTCTCCCAAAACTGAAGTTGCCAGAACTCAAAATGCCAAGTTTCGGACGCGAACAATCCGGAACGCCCACCACGACACGGCAGCCAGCAATGCGTACTACGGTCACACGGCAGTCACGTTCGAACGACAATCGCCCCTCCGAACCTTCCGTTTTTGACAAGTTCAGCCAAGGCACCAAGAGTTTCTTTGGCAAGGCCAAAACGACATTAATGCCCTGGACGAACGACACCGCATCGACAACACGCCGCCTGAGTGCGCCGAGCGGTTCCTTGTCGCAGCATTCTACACGCACCAATCGCGGAACGAGAAGTTCGTCGAGGTCAAACTCGCAGATCCGTGAAGCTTCAACGGACAACGGTTTTACCTTTCCTTGGTCAAAATCCAAGAGAGAAACCGAACAAGAGCTCAGGAGCGCGAACGACTTTCTGGCGCTGCCTCGCCCGAAATACTAGCGAGGCTGACAAGCCTCGTTTTGCGAAACGGCACCAAACAACTGGCCGCCGCGGCACGTTATTTGACGGGCACCAATGTTTGCTTCTCTTCGTCAAAGATTCCGTCACCGCACGTTTGGTTTCCGCCCCGTTTTTTTGCCGCGTATAAGGCAGCACCAGCCCTCTCCAGAAGGTCTGATTGAGATGTGCCTGGGGTCCCCTGAGCAACACCGCAGCTGACAGTAACCGATATCTCGTGATCGTGATGATGCAACACTGCCGATTCGATTCTTTGGCGGTAGCATTCAGCAGCAGATCTCGCCGCTCTCTCATCGCATCGTGTCAAAAGTACACCAAAATCTCCGCTACCCAACCGACAAGCGTGATCGCTCGGCTTGCTGTTTTCGAGCAGGATGCGAGCAAGCAATGAAAGTACGCCATCGCCTGCGGCATGCCCATATTCGTCGTTGACGGACTTGAAATCGTCGATGTCGAGCAAGACCAGAGAATAGGGTTGTCCGTTCTGGTCGCGCAAACCTTCGCATCGGGCATACGCCTCGTCGAAAGCCTCGCGATTGCCCAGTCGTGTAACAGCTTCAATGCGAGCAATCTGCTCCACGGAACTCGCTTGGGTAGCAAGCTGAATTATCTTCTCTTTGCCAGCATCAACTTCATCCCGAACGACTTTGTTTTCCGTGCGGAGTTCACGAACCATGCCCAACAAAGTGCCCGCGAACTGCACAAGTAACTCAATATGCTTGATACCGTCGAGTTTTGATCCAAGTGCACTACTCTTTTTTCGATACGCTTCAAGACTAGACTGCTCCTTGGTCAAAAGATCGTCACACGCGGCCATGAGTCCTGCAATGGTCGTGTCGATGGTGTGCTCGACGGACTGATTTGCCTGCTGAATTTCGTCAAGCGTAGAAACGTCAGACTGTCCAGCTTCGGTCGTCGACAGTGATCGCTCAAATCGGTAGAGTTGCTCAGAGTGATTTGACAGGGCCTTGCCTGCGGAGGCCAACAGGTCACAAACTCGGACGCTATCCAAACTCGTGTCTTGCTCGAGATTATCCAAAACCGTCAGCGCTGCGAGGATTGCTGGATCCTTCTTTCGACAGAAGAACCAGACGATTAATCCCAGCACGACTAACTGCAAAATTATGGTTACTGCGGACAAGAACATAGATCTGCCCAATCTATAGGAAATCCAAGCGTACGCACCATTGGCGGTTGCTGCGATACGTTGTACAAGCCTAGCCTTTTTTTGGGGTCAGCAACCTGATGCTCATGTCAAATGTGCTGATTGTAGGACGCCAAAACGCGAAAAGTTGCGATTCAAATCAGGCCAGAGTTCGACGCTGGCCCTGCCATCTACCGCAATCGCAACTCGGGGAGGTACAATATGCCGTCATGACGACGGACTTGATACTCGGTACAGCAGGCCACATCGATCACGGGAAATCATCCCTGATTCGCGCTCTAACAGGCGTCGATCCTGATCGATTGCCCGAAGAGAAACGCCGCGGCATCACCATTGAATTGGGCTTCGCCGAACTGCTGTTGGACGATTTCCGACTGGGCGTCGTTGATGTTCCAGGCCACGAACGTTTCGTCCGCAATATGCTCGCTGGTGCCACCGGCATGGACATTGCCCTGCTGGTCGTCGCCGCCGACGATTCAGTCAAGCCGCAGACTCTCGAACATCTCGAAATCCTCCGCCTCTTGGATCTGAACGCCGGTGTCATCGCCCTGACCAAGTCGGATCTGGTGGACCCGGACTGGGCCGAGTTGGTTGAAGAAGAGATTCGTGCGCTGGTGGCTGGATCTTTCCTCGATCGCGCTCCGATCGTTCGTACGAGTACGGTGACGGGCGCAGGACTGGAAGAGCTGAAATCGCACTTATTGGAGGCCGCGAAGAGCGTCGCCGCGAGTGGCCGTCTGGAACGCGAGCGGGGGCCATTTCGCATGGCCATCGATCGCACTTTTTCGATCGCGGGGCACGGCACCGTCGTGACAGGCAGCGTCAGCAGTGGGCGCGCGGCGGCTGGTGATGAGCTGATCCTCGAACCAGGCAACCTGAAAGCGCGAGTGCGCGGTATTCACAATCACGACCGTTCTGTCGACGAAATCCAACGCGGACAACGCGCTGCGATCAACCTGGGCGGCGTCCACCATGACCAGATTCGCCGAGGCCAAGAACTGTGCTCACCAGGCCACTTGGTGCCGAGTCGATTGATTACAACGGAACTGACCCTGCTCGAAACAGCACCTCGGCCCTTGAAGAACCGCTCAAGGGTGCGCTTGCATGTAGGAACCGCGGAACTACTCACGACCGTGCGACTGCTCGAAGCCGATCAATTACAACCAGGTCAATCTGGGTTTGCACAGCTGTTTCTCAGTGAGGCGGCCGTTACTGTCTGGAGCCAACCGCTGGTCATTCGCAGTGAATCGCCCGTCATTACCGTTGGTGGTGGTCGCGTGTTGGATCCCGATGCACAGCGGATTCGCAAGCCCAACGAAGAGACCATTCGCATGCTGGGGCACTACCGGTCCGATGATCCGATTGAGCGAGCATCAGCGGCGTTATACTTTGCCGGGCTCCGCGAGTGGAAACCAATCGACCT
>JASLPZ010000253.1:0-10571 GCA_030744725.1 Pirellulaceae bacterium | reverse complement strand
CGAGCAGGAGCTGTTTCATGTCAGACCGCTGTAACACTTGGAAACGACTGACGTTGACCAATCCAGTCGTTAGCATATCGCGGATTCCCAGTTCCAGTGGGCGCAACCGATCAAACCGTCCGGCGCTTTCGAAGGTGCCCACCGCCACGGTGACGGCGGCTTGATGAGGTGCTTCGATCACGCCGGACAGATATCGAGCGACCTGCGAGGCCGAGTCGTCAACCGTGAGTTCATCGACGGGCGCGACAGTAATGCCACGGATGCGACCGGCCTTCGCTTCGACGATCCTAATCAACATCCGTTGAGTTCCAGTCGCCTCGTCCGGCGGCAGGAACTGCGCGTTCAGAATCAAGTTCGCCGTGGTAAGTTGGCCAAGCTGAAGTGCGTCGCGCTGGTTGCCAGTCAAGCCTTGACTCATGACCAGCTGCTGCAGTGCCAGTTCGAGCTGCATACGCTCGACGACCGTGATGGTTGGACTTTGGCTCACATGAACTTCCAATAGTGCCAGAAATGTATCGGCCAGGCTTTGCTGCGGTTTGCTTTTGGGGAGGTGCACGGTTGTCGTGAGAGCAACTGTGGTCCCGTCGGATCCCACGACCGGCTTGCCGAGCGACACCGCTGCCAGCAGGACTAGCGCGAGAATCATAGAGGATTTCGCAACATATTTAGATGAACAGCAGGTGGGTGCCAACGTCAGACTGGCTCTGTTGATACGACACAGCATGGAAGTGGCTCCGAAGAGGCGAAGCGGATTCGTTTTGCGATCGCGTTGCCATTCAGTATATGGTGCAACTACTACGATCGCTCTATCAAGTTTTGACTCGTGAGGCGGTGGGATCTTGGAAAAAATAGAGTATTTTGCCTTTGGCGGGTGAGCGCCGGATGGAACCGTCAGAGAGGTCTAGGCCCCACAGTCGTTGGGGCTTTTTCGAGATTCTCACCAAAGATCCTGGAACTCCGGTGGTCTAATGTGTAGAGATGCATCACCAAATTGGCGGATTGCCCGACCCCATCACCACTCGACTTATGTAACCTCATTGAACGCTATTGGGCTTATATCCCAACACAGACGGAAGAAGTGAGACACACTTGGCTTCGCGAGACGTAGAACTGATTCACTGCTATCGCACGAGTGGTAGCCGCGAGGCGCTCGAAGAGCTCGTTAATCGGCACATTGCCAGGATTCGAGGAATCATCTATCCCATGATTTTGGACCATGCGGCGACTGACGATTTGACGCAGGAGGTGTTCTTCAAAGCAATCCGCTCTTTGAGTTCATTTGAGGGGCGAGCCACGTTTTCGACCTGGCTTTGCCGCATTGCCATGAATACTTCGAATTCATACCTCGCACGCCGCAGCCGTTCGCCAGTTGTCTTCCAAGCAGAGGTGCCTGAATTGGAGGCAGGTAAGTCGGCTGCTGAGCAAGTGGCCGTGCAGTGTGAACTAAAGCAAGAAATCGAAACCGCTCTCGCGTCGCTCTCGCCGAAACTGCGCGCCGCGATTGTCTTGACTTGTCTCCAAGGCAAAAGTGCCCGTGAGGCAGCTGGTATCGAAGGTTGTTCGACAGCCACCATGTACTGGCGAATCCACGAAGCCAGAAAGAACCTGAAACACTGTTTGGCAAGGCGTCTAGCCCATGAATAACCGCAAGACTCCCAACCCGCTTGATCGGCTGCTATGCGATTGGGCTCAAGGTCAAGCGCCCAGCACGACCGACTTGGATCTATTGACAAGCAAGATCGTTCAAGCGGCTGACGAGCCACTGGATTCGTCGGACGAACCAATATTGCTGGAGTCCTTCAGTGTTTTGAAGCTGGGACCGGCTGCCTGGGTCACACTCGGCGCGGCTGCGGTTGTATTGCTGACCCTTGGTTTCGTGTGGCTTGCGAAGGGGACCAAAGGGGATTTGCCGAGCGTCGCCGGGCCGAGTGATTTGCCGCCGTCTTATGCCTGGCTGCAGGACGAGCAACTGCGAAACAAAGCCATCTTGCTGGATGAAATGGAATCAGTCTTCGGACGAAGACTCAACTGGCTGGCGGAGACAGGTGACAACGTTCAGGTTGATGTTGGGCGACAGTCGTCGACAGGCGACGGCCAAGCGTTGGCTGTGCGCGTGGTTGTCCAGCGCCGGCGAGTTGGGCGGCAGAATTGGACGGTTGCCTGGGCGATCGACGTGGTGGCTCGTAATGAAGAGGTCGTCCGCCTTCAACACAGTGCAACTGGCGATCCGGGATTCGAGATGTGGGCCTTTGCGTTACCGGATGGAATGATCGCACTGGACACAGAAGTGAACTTGAGTGGCGCGGTGACTGTGAGATCGTCCGCAAGCGAATTGCAGGCCGACCGTGAGCTGCGCGAAGTGCTCACGACACAGTCGGACGGATTCGAATACCGCGTTTTTCAGACCGCTGCCGTTTTGAATGACCGGTTGAGTTAGAGGCAGAGTGAAGCCATGAGCTACAAACCAAATCAACGTCCTGTTCGACCGGCACAACCCAGCGTCGTGTGTTGTTACGAGACATCACGACACGGTCACGGCTGGCCGGCATGGATCGCACTGGGTCTCGCCTTGTATGCCGGTCCGCTTTCTGCTGATGACCGCGGCATTGTCATCACGGCACAAGAAAAATGGTCAAATGTGTTTGGAGGTTCGGAAGCGAAACTCCATTTGTCCGTGACTTCGCGGACGCGGCTGGACGGTGTTATGCGCTGGAACTATTCAGCCAACGGCCGCACCGTCGCCGGCGGCGAATCGCTTATGGACGTGCCGGCGGACGGGACGGCCAACGTTGTGGTTCCATTGCGTTTTCCGGCCGTGAAGGACGGCGTCATCTTTGCAACGCAATTGGATGTGTCGATTGCGGCTCGTGACGGCCAGCAGGCTGCGGCCTCGCTTAGGAAGCCGATTTGGGTTTTTCCTCGTGATGCGTTCTTCGACCGATCCCGATGGTTGAAAGAACTGAAAATCACACTCTTCGATCCACCAGGAGATACGGCAGAGGTTTTTGCCGACGCAGCAATTCCGTTTACGCAAACTCGCAACGTCGCGGCGCTGAGCGAGCTGAGCAGTGGCCTGCTGGTGATCGGCGAAGGCGTGTCGCTGGCAAAGAATCGATCGCTGGCGGAGTCACTCTACGGCGTCGCCGCGCGGGGCTTGCCGGTGTTGTGTCTCGCGCCCGGTGACGGTCGATTTCCGATGCTCGAGGGCGACGCCCAACAGGCCATCTGGCAACGTATGGATTTTCGCCGTAACGATGTCATCACACAATTGGACAAACGACTCGACGCCAGGCAGTGGCTGCCGGGCAGAGAACCCGTGACGAGCCGCCTGGTTCATGCGAGCTACCGCAACCGCCTGGTGCTCGAAGTATCCCACACGACGCAAGGATGGCCTTGGTGGGAAACACGCTCTCGCGAACGAGGTGTGCAGCAGTGCGGTGTGTTGGCGGTGTGCGGATTCGGCCTCATCCAGCACTGGCACCATGGCCCAACTCCACGTTTTCTCCTGGCTCGCCTATTCGAACACGTGACCGAAGATCTCAACAACAGCCCTTCAGATCAGAACGATGGAGAGTAAATCATGAGTTTCCAAATGTGTTTCCGATGGACCATCTTGTTTGCCGTATTGCTGTGTGGTTTGCCATTGCGCGCGGACGATGAAGGGGATGCAAAAAAGGAAGCCGTCTATCCCGTCGCGATCCTCCCCTTCCAGGAACGGGGTGACGAAGTGAAGGAGATGGGAGGCAAAGTCACGGACCTGCTGTTTGCAAGTCTGGTAGCCAATCCTGCCATGTACCTGGTCGATCGAGCGGATCTCGATAGGCTGGTCGAGGAACAGGAATTGAGCAAGTCTGGGCTCGTGAATCAATCTCAAGCAGTGCGAGTGGGGCAGTTGACAGGAGCGAAGATTCTGGTGACGGGCTCCGTGTTGTCTGTCGGCGAAAAACTATACATTGTCGCCAAGATTATGGGGGCGGAAACGAGCCGAGTGGTCGGTAAGTCAGTCAAAGGCGATCTCGACGATGAACTTGGCGACCTCGTCGATGGACTGGCTGAGAGTGTTGCCAGCACGATTGTCGAGCGCGCCGAGGAGTTGGTCGCCAAGTCAGTGACACACGTAGACCGTCTGGCGATGCTCAAGAAGAAGCTGGGCAGGGGTGGACGACCGACGGTCGCGATCGACATCTCCGAACGACACGTCGGGCAAGTTACCAGCGATCCTGCCGCGGAAACGGAGATCGTGTTGTTCTGCACCGAGTTGGGTTTCAAAGTGCTTGACTCGACAGCCAACAAAAAGGACGCCGACATTCTGCTGGTTGGTGAGGGATTCAGCCAGTTCGCCTCACGGCATGGAAACCTCGTCTCCGTAAAAGCTCGGCTTGAGTTGAAAGCACTCGACCGCAAAACCGGACAAGTGTTGGCCATCGATCGTCAGACGTCGATCGCCGTGGATTTGGCCGAACAGATCGCTTCCAAGTCAGCTTTGCAAGAGTCCGCAGCAAGAATCGCAGAACGCCTGTTACCCGTGATCGCGTCGAAGAAGAAGTCGAAACGCGCCAAGGGAAGAGAATAGGACCTACCGAGAACCTGCCGCACTTCGAGCGCCTCTTTCAGACATGCCTGTCTTTCTGGTGTCCTTTAGCCCCAATACGGTTCAACGGTGTTGGCCGACCCCGTCACCATTTGATTTGCGTCACCTCATTGAACGGTATTGTCTTTAGCGTCTTGAGGCTAGGCATTGTCTACGTTAAGAATTAGAATCAATTCTGGTCACTTCTGCCCGCCAAGCTTGTTTGATAGTAGCAGGCACACTCCGTGTGCAGCAGCCCTTTCAAAATCACATGTCTTGAACCAGGGACCGGCGGACGGCAGACGGAGTGTGCCCGCTACATTGGGTTGTCGACTACCCACCACTGTATGCCAACACCCTGAGATCAAGCTTTGACAAAGCAAACCTCACGTCGATTGATTTTGTAGGCTTGGCCTTCCGAGGCCGGCTAAGTCACCGAAGGCCTTGGAAGGCCATCGCACTGACAATTCCGACTGACGTGAGGAACGTTCACAGAACCGATCAGGTCAAGACACGATGAACCTCCCAACTCGAATTCTGTTGAGTTCTGCCTTGGCCTGTGTGCTCGCCGTCCCAGCGGCCGCCGCGGAAACCAAGCCCAATGTGCTGCTGATCGTCTGCGACGATTTGAACACGCACGTTTCGACCTCTGGCTATCCGCACATCAACACACCGGCATTTGATGAGCTTGCAGCGGGTGGGATGACCTTTCGTCGGGCGTACTGTCAGTATCCCGTCTGCGGACCTTCGCGGGCGTCGTTTCTCAGTGGTCTCTATCCTCAGTCGACGGGCATTCTCGACAACAAGACGGACATTCGAGTAGCACGTCCGGGGACCGTCTCGATGCCTCAGCGGTTCAAGGAATCCGGCTACTGGACTGCTGCTGTCGGCAAGGTCTTTCACAATACAAAATTCGACCATGGAGAAGTCGCGTGGAACGAAGTGCTGCGTTTCGAAAACGACGAGATGCCGATGGTAACACCTATTCGTGAGGCGTTTGAGGCCAAGCATGGATCAATCGCCACCGGAAAGGCACGCCGATTGTGGCGTGAAAAATACGCCACGATTGCCACACAGACTCGCGGTCAGAAGCCGGGCTACGGCCCAACCGGTTTGAGCGACCAACAGCATAAGGACGGAAAGAACGTGCGGCAGATCACGTCGTGGCTGGAAAACAAGGCTTATGGCGACAGTCCATTTTTTATGGCCTGTGGCATCCAAAAGCCACACGTGCCGTTCCTGGCGCCGGACAAGTATTTCGACATGTATCCGAGAGCGGACCTGAAGTTCACACAGGCTTCACCAGATTTCTGGAGGCAGGCCCCGAAGATCGCGATGACGCGTCGCTACGAGGGCTTCGGTTTTGAATTCGGAGTGGAGAACGATGCGCTTCGGCGCGAATACATGCAGGCTTATCACGCCTGTATCACGTTTATCGACGCACAGATCGGCTTGGTGTTTGACACCCTCAAACACACGGGGCATTGGGATGACACCATCGTGGTGCTTACCTCCGACCACGGCTACTTGCTAGGCGAAAAGTTCATGTGGGGCAAGGTCATGCTGTTCGAAACTTGTGATCGCGTGCCTTTGGTGATCCGAGTGCCAGGGCAAACAAAGGCGGGGTCGCTTACCGAAGGGCTGGTCGAGCTAATCGACCTCTACCCAACACTCACCGATCTTTGCGAAATAACCGCACCTGCCGAACTGCAGGGAAGAAGTCTTGTTCCAATGCTCCGTGATGCAACTGCAGAAGGGAAAGAAGTCGTCTACACTGTCGTCACACGTGGCGACAAACTCGGCAAGGCGATTCGTACCGGCCGCTGGCGTTACACACGCTGGCCTGGTGGCGAGGAACTCTACGATTTGAAAAACGACCCGACTGAGCAAACGAATCTCGTTGAGGCGGAAGAGCACTCGGCGACTATCGAGACCATGCGAGCACACCTTACACGAGTCGAGGCAATGGCTTTGTCACAGAAACGATGAAAGTGCGGACAGGGATTGCGACCGTTGACCATTGATATTAAGTCCCTAACGCGGCAGGGCCGCAAGTAGTCGACCACGGATATAGGCCGCGGCTTTGGCCTGCCCCGCAATGCGGAGCGTTTACATGAAACAACACGTTTTGGGCCGGTCTCCCGACCGGCCCACCTCCGGGAAGGTCAATCGGTGAGTCGTGATTTGCCACCGTGCCACGGTCGGGAGACCGTGCCACAACACCGGCTGATTTCTCTCGCCGGATCGGCGGAGCCTTTTAGGGTCGCACGACCGTATTCCGTGGGTTTAAGACGCACTAAAGTAGCAGCTAGAAAAAAGGAACGCCGCATGATCAGATTCACTCGATTCACTTTCGCGGCCTTGACAGGATGCCTTGCTGTATGCGGCTTTACCTCTTTCAACGGCGTGCGGGCTAGCGAAAGGCCCAACATCGTCGTTATGCTTGCCGACGACATGGGGTTCGGCGAACTGCAATGTCTCAACCCGACGCGTGGAAAGATCAAGACGCCCCAATTGGATGCAATTGCGGCGAGCGGAATGACCTTCGCCGATGCGCACAGCGGATCGTCGGTCTGTACTCCCACACGTTACGGGCTAATGACGGGACGCTACGCGTGGCGGACGCGATTACAGTCCGGCGTATTGACTGGAGGCGAGTCGCTGATTGCCACGGGGCGTCTGACCCTGGCGAAGTTGTTGCGTCAGCAGGGTTATCACACGGCCGTGATTGGGAAGTGGCACCTAGGCACGCTGTTTGATGGCGAACATGTCTCGGGCAAAGTAAGGGTGGGAAGCACTGTCACACACGGGCCGCTGGATCGCGGCGGTTTCGATGAATTCCATGGGTTTCATCACGCCAGGCAGATCCGGACTTGGATTGACAACGACACGGTAACACAAGATCTCGAACCGATCGAGATGTTGCCCAAGCTGACCGAAGCTGCCGTCCGATATATCAACGGGCGGAAGCGATTCGATCAGCCGTTTTTTCTTTACGTCCCGTGGAGCTCGCCTCATAGCCCGGTGGTTCCCAGCCCTGCGTGGGAGGGGAAAAGTGGTTTGAATAAGCACGCGGATTTTGTGATGCAGACGGACGACAGCTTCGGCAAGGTCGTGCAGGCGTTACGCAACAATGGCGTGCTGGAGAATACGCTGATCATCTGCAGCTCGGACAACGGTACGTCTGCGCCCACGTCAAAACTGGTCCAGCTTCAGGCGAAAGGGCACTACCCCAGCGGCGATCTTCGTGGTTCGAAGGCGGACATTTGGGACGGCGGTCATCGCGTTCCGTTCTTCGTATCTTGGCCGGGTGTCGTTGAGCCCGGATCTCGTTGCGAAAAACTCGTGTGCCTGACCGACGTCACAAGAACCGTTGCCGCCATTCTGGACGTGGAACTTGCCGACAATGTGGCCGAAGACAGCTACAGTTTTTTGCCAGCGTTGCGAGGCCAGACCAATCACGATCGCCGCGACGTGATTCACCACTCGATCTCCGGTTACTTTGCGATCAGGCGCGACAACTGGAAGCTGTCGTGTTGCCCCGCTTCAGGTGGTTGGACGGCCCCAAGGCCCACCGCAGCCGCGTGGGAGAAGTTCAAACTTGAGGGATTGCCTATGGTCCAGTTGAACGACATGACGTTGGACCTCGGCGAGAAAACGAACTTGGCTCTGAAGCAACCGAATAAGGTGAAAGCGCTGCGTGCCTTGTTGGATGAGCAAATTGCGCGTGGCCGCAGTACGCCAGGAAATTCCCAGGCCAACGACATGAAGATCGTGGTGGACAAACAGCCTGGCAAAAAGAGGCGCACAAAGAACAAGACAAAAGGCAAAAACAAGACAAAAGAAGGGTGATTAAGCCCAATGATGCAGCCGAATGCTCTAAGCTGCTCAAACGCTGGGCAGGCCCTTCAGAACCGCTGAATCAGGACCGTCTTCAACCGCGTGGCGTCGCCGCCGCTGAGCGTCAGGTATTCGGTATTCCAAAACTCGGCGTTGACGTGAAGAGACAATCCACCGCCCAGGTTTAGCCGATTGCCCACGTACCAAGTCCAGTTGAGCGTTCGGGTCGTTGCATTCCCGATCAGATCGCTGTCCACCGGATTGTCGCCCGTCATCCCGAGGGCCAGCGTGTAAAATTCACTCGGGGCGATTTGGAGTTCGGTCCAACCACCGCTCGACTCGATTTCGCGGCCCGTCGTTGTGTTGACACCTTGTCCCGAACCACCACGCCAATCATTCAAGTTCTGGCCATGCCACGCCTCGCCACGCCATGTCACCGCGCGCAACAGAGGAACACTCCAGTCAATTCCGATGCCCCAGCCCGTAAAATCATCGTTGCCCATGATCGGTACATCAATGGTTTCGAAGCTGACAAGGCCCCAGGCGCCAAGCCCAACCGTTCTTCCGGCGACCCAACTGCGGCAGTCACGTCCGACACGTCCCTGCACTGCGGGAATCCCTGAGTCTTCTCCGTCTTTGATTCCATTTCCGTCGAAATCATCTCTGTCGATGGCACCACCAGAAGAAATCGCTCCGGCGACAACCCACCGCTGGCCAGCACCCAGATCGCGATCCCACTTCAATCGAACCATTGGACGCCTGTCGCCGAGGTTCCCGGCCTGCCACATCAACGTGTCGTCGTTAATCGTTGGATTCAGTGGACTGATTACGTCATGCGTTTGTCCAAATAGGATGGAAAACTCGTCCCATCGCATCTGCCCATAAGCATGGCGAATGCGAGGGACCGCTCGCGATTCGCTGGCGATGGCGATCAACGTCTCGAAATCGATTTCAATCTTGGCACTCAAGTCGGCATCGTTGAGGCACGCCGACCGCATATCTGAGAAATCGAGACCAAGCCGGGTCAGACGGACGTTGACATTGAACTGCTCGTCGTTGTTGGGCACGGGAACGGAATTCGGCCCGACGGTGTTGGTCGGATCTTCTGAAACCGCGAAGAAAGGAATGACCGTATTACTCAACTGGCTGTCGGCGTAAATCAAGTCGCCGCGCGCGTATCCATAAATCTTCATGCTTCCACCACCACCGAGCGTCACTTGGAGTCCGTCGGCGAAGAAACCGTCCGACAGGTAGCTCTTCTTCGAGGCAGTAACTGTGCGTCCGTGTGTTGGGAACAGGTCTGTCGAATGACTGACGTCTGTATAGTCAGACTGGTGGGCTGCGGGCTCGAACCCAAATCGTTGCATTTGGTCATCAAGTTCGTGAAGTCGCTGACGATACAAGCCCCGCAGCGATTCCAGCTCCTGGCGAACTTGTTGTGGGTTGGAAGCCTGGTCTCCAGCGACGTAAGGCTGAAATGAACCGGTGATCGGTTGTTGACCAGGGGCCGGGATTCCAATCGCGACGGATAGAACGAAGAGGACACAGCCGCGGATCGCTCGGACCACGCGGTAGCTAGTCTGTGACCTATTCATCACTCTTGCCTTTTCTGCCTTTCAACGCAACTCGCATCATTCGTCTAACCGTTACAGGCCATAAGATCTATCGATGTTGCGGAAGTGCCAGCTGCAAGGAAAATGCCATAAACTGCTCCTCTGTCGCATATTGACCCGCAAAGAACACTGCTTATCGGCACAATTGTGGGCCCAGACATGGCGGCAGCCCCTGAGAACTCTGCTAATTCGTCTCACTGCACGTTTGTCCACTATTGTCCTGATACGCCACTGTTGAACTCGCAAACTACCGAGATCTCAGAACGCACAGATGCTGCCTAATTCACTTATCGGCCCTGGTGTCGGCGCCCGCCAATATTTTGAATAGGATTCGTGATGTGAAAACGACATGTCTATAATGTTGCGTTATGAGTTCGGCATCAAAATAATGCCGTATAGTCGTCATTCGCTCCGCGAACATGACGCCAAGTTCACGGAGAGGCTGTGATTATTATTGCGGCGCCTGGCGCTCGCCTAATTGGACAGCGCTACTTTGTGGCGAAGGATTTTCCTCACAATCGTTTCTATCATGGTTTACATCAACGTTA
>JASLPZ010000252.1:0-10630 GCA_030744725.1 Pirellulaceae bacterium | reverse complement strand
AGTGTTCGATCTTCTATTGTCGTCTTTCGCTCCGCGAAAGCACGTTCCTTTCGCGGAGCGAAAGGCGACTATCGGACAGTCATTCCCTGAACGATCCTAAGCGAACGCCTGTTTGACCACAATAACCCCTGACAATGACCCCTCCGCGCGGAGCGATATTGCCGAAACTCTGCTTCGCTTGGTTGCGCGGCCTACAAGACTGTTGATCCGTGGCGCAATCGTCTGGCATCAGCCAGTTGGTACAGGACCAGAAAGATCTGGGATGCGAACAGCTTTGGGAACGTTGCAGTTGGAGAAAACGAACGGATCAACGCCGTCGACGTGTCGCGGCTCAGTCCCACCACCACTGACCGGCCTTCAATCCAGCGACCGATGTCTTGTCTCGCGTCGCTTTCACTTCGCCCTCCTCGTCGTACAACGTGTGTTCTGCGCCAAACGCCAGACGAGCTCGGATTTCGACACCGCCGCCGATCGGAGTCATCAGGCGATTCTTCCTCCAGTACGCAGCGACAGCGGTTTCCACTTGCCTGGGGGCGTGGCCAGTTCGCACGGGGAAGGAAGCTTCGTCGCCAAAGATTTCCATGGACCAGCCTGCCTGCCCGTAGAAATCTTGCTTCTGAATGTACGCGGCGGCGACGATCACATCGATGCAGTTGCGCAACTGAGCATAGACCGGAACTTCCTTGGCGAGCTCCGGGTATCGCTCGGTGAATCCGCGAACAAACTTTGTGCCAGCGGCGTCCACGCGCCCCGCCTTGAGTCGTGTACCGTCCGCCGCAACGACTTCGTTAGCACCAACTAATTTGACACCGTCGCCGACAAGTTCCATTCCCAAGTGATCTTCACTTTCACGCACGCATTTGTAATCCGGCACAAAGAACCATCGCTGCATGGCGTTCTTGGATACGGCCGCGGGCGTGGTCAAATCGACGTAACTCTTGATCTTCGTCCTCACGCGTTCCAATCCAATCCCAATCAGCTTCATGCGATAATCGGCTTCGACCAAGACTTCTGCAAAGTGTGTATCCGCGGGCACACCGGTAATGGTAACGTTCTGCAGACCGAGGCTCTGGCGAAGACCATTGGAGATGAACCGAGTTTGCGACGGAACAGCGCGGCCGCCCAATGCTTTGAGGAACTGTTGCATGTTCGCCAGACCTTCCTTGGTCGGATCGATCGAAACGCTCACCACAGAAGTGTCTCGCCCTTGGGGCGGGAAAGCTCGAAGCGCAACCACCAAGTCAGCCAAGGGGATCACTGGTCGGCCCGTCTCGATGCCACGAAGTCGACCCGCGGGATCAAACGCCCAAGGCTCGGCCGGGCCGGCAATCACAATATCATTGGTCTCAGGATAAAAGAACACGTACTGAAGCCGCGTAATTCCGGCCAGCACATTCATCACTTCAGTCGGTTTCTCTCCACGCTTGAGCCTCTCAATCAGCGCTTCCTCGAGACGATTCAACGAGACCTTTCGCATCTTGCTGGCCCGCGCTAATTCACCAACTAGTCGAGCCCGAGCTTCGGCCACGCGTCGGCGGGAAACCACACCACCACGATCAGTGACCAGCTTCATCTTCATGAGACCCGCTGCGTCGACGAACACACCAGCGATTTGGGTGTTGCTGTTGTTGTTGTTGTTGTTTCCGCCACCACCGCCACCACCGCCAACCTGGGCAAGGGTCTGGTCAGTGCCAACCAACGCAATTCCAAGTGCCGCAACGGACAAGACCAAGACGCGCAACAGTCGAGGGGACATTCCAGACCTCTTCTTTTCAAACGGTGACCGGTACGTCCCCACCTCGCCGCGAACGAAATCGAGGTGAGAACGCTTGATTGGAGAAATGTTCGGGGATTATGACTCACTCAGTATAAGGGCCGTGTCGCTCGCAAAATGCAAACGAGACACCAAGCAGCCACAAGTCGATCATAATTGAGGATGCGAAGCAAGGCAACAAATCGGTGCGACAAGTCCCGCCAGCAAATCAGCCACCCCACCCTAAGGGCGTACTGACAGGTTAGTTACGGCCGATAGACGGCCCCGCGGTGCGAATTGCCCCAGTGGTCACTTGCGTAGCCAATGGCCCGGCAAATGCCATTCTTGTGCCGGTTGGCGAAGCGTGTCACCGTTGACACCGCTGGGACAGGAACTGGCGACCACCCGATCTTGACAAAAAGCCGATCTCGACAAAAAGAGCGGCCGCTACGTTGCTTGGAGGGCGCTCCGCCTTCCTTTGGGACGCGGCGGAGCCGGCGTGGGTCTGGAAGTCATGAGCTGGAAATTGCCTTCGCCGAGCAGATCGTTGATACGCGTGCGCAGCTCCTCATTGATTTCGACTCGCAACCGATTCGACTTCAACAACACGCGACTCCCATCGACCAGTCGCAGCACCAGGTGCAATTCGCAGTTGCCAGGATAGGCGCGGACCACTTCGCGGATCATTCCCAGTTTCTCCGCACCGTGAATCACTTCGTCCACACGAATCACGACACCACTGGTATAACGGGCTTCCAAATCCACCAAGGGAATCAGTTCGTTAACGATCAGGTTGGCTTCATCACCACCGCCGCGCCGGTCGATCACGCCGCGGGCCACCAGGATCGCATCTGCCTGCACTAACTCGCCGTACGTTTCGAAGTCACTCGGCCACAGGATGCAACGAATTGACCCCGCCATATCTTCCAAATCGAAGTTGGCATACTTCGCCGGTGTACCAGGTCTTGGATTCTTGATATGCGCCATTTTGATGGCCGACAGCATACCGCCCATCAGGACTTCTGTTCGGTCAGCGAGACCAGCGATGGTGCCCGTGGTGTGTGAACAATACGTTCGCAGCGTCTTTTCGTATTCAGCCAACGGGTGGCTAGCCAGATAGAAACCCAGAACTTCGCGTTCCATGAGCAAACGTTCGCGTTCTTCATAATCGTCGACCTTGGGAAGGCTCGCCGAGATGGCATCATCTTCATCCTCTTCCTCCAACTCGCCAAACAGGCTTTTCTGTCCGCTGCGACGATCCGCCAGTGCGGCGGCCCCGGATTGAATCGCCCGATCAACAGCCTCAGCCATCTGCCGCCGATTGCCACCGGTCGAGTCCAATCCGCCGGCTTTGATCAACGTTTCCAACGCGGCACGGTTGCAGGCCGAAGAGTCGACTCGTTCACAGAAGTCGAAAATATCCTTGTACGGTCCATCTGCTTTGCGCTGTTCGGCAATTGCCTCCGCCGCTGAGCCACCGCATCCTTTGACGGCGGATAACCCAAAGTAGATCTTCCCTTCGCTGACAGTAAAGTCGACATCCGACGAATTGATGTCCGGCGGCACGACTTCGATATCCATGCGCTGGCAGTCTTCCAGGTGTTCGACCAACGCGTCCTTGCGTTTGAAGTTGCGTCCGGGAATGTCCGCCGAGAGCAACGCAGCCATGAATTCGACAGGATAATGCGCCTTCAGGTACGCGGTCTGATAGGCGATCAGCGCGTACGCCGTACTGTGCGATTTATTGAAGCCGTAGCCCGCGAACTTGATGATCAGGTCCCAGATCGCCTGGGCGTCCTTCTCCTGCATCCCCTTTTCAACAGAGCCCGCAATGAACTGTTCGTAGTTGGCTGCAATCAACGACTCTTTCTTCTTACTGATTGCCTTAATGCAGGTGTACGCCGCCGCCAATGGAATCCCACCCAATCGGTTCAGAATCCGCATGACCTGTTCTTGGTAGACCATCACACCATTGGTCTCCGCCAGGACGTCTTCCAGAACTTGGTGATCGTATTTTGGTTTCTTGCGTCCATGCTTGACAGCGATATAGTCGTCCACCATACCGCCTTCGAGAGGCCCCGGACGATACAGAGCGTTGGTCGCAATAATATCCAGGAAGCTGTCCGGTTTCATGCGTTGGAGCAAATCGCGGATGCCGCCGCTCTCCAACTGGAATACACCCTTGGTCTCGCCGCGACGCAGCAACGCAAAGCTGGCTTCATCGTCGAGGGGAAACTGGAGCGGATCAATGCGGTCACCCGTCGACTGCTCGATCAAGTCGACCGCCTTGGAGAGGATCGTCAAGTTGCGCAGGCCGAGGAAGTCCATCTTCAGCAGTCCGGCTGCTTCAACGTCATTCATCGACCACTGCGTAATGATATCGGTCTTGCCGGACACGCGACCCAGCGGTACGTATTCGGTAAGTGGCTGGTCCGCGATCACCACGGCAGCGGCGTGCGTGCCGACATTGCGTGCCAGGCCCTCGATCTTGAGTGCCAAATCGACCAACTCACGGATCTCGCCGTCGCCATCGTAGGTGGATTTGAATTCTTCGCTAATCTCCAACGCTTTCTTCAAGCTGATTCCCAATTGTTCCGGAACCATGTTGGTAACTTCATTCACGCGTGCCAGTGGAATCCCCAGTGCGCGGCCAACATCCTTGATCGCAGCCCGTGCAGCCAAAGTGCCAAATGTACCAATCTGCGCGACGTTGGCCTCTCCGTACTTGTCCTTTACGTACCGCATCACATCGGCGCGACGATGCTTGCAGAAGTCGATGTCAATATCCGGCGCTTCCAGACGGCTCTCGTCCAAAAACCGTTCGAACAGCAGATCGTATTCAATCGGACAAACGTGGCTCAGATACAAGGCATAACAAACAAGTGCTCCGACGCCACTGCCACGAGCGGTCGTGGGAATGTCTTTTTCGCGGGCATAGCGAACGAAATCCCACACGATCAAGAAGTAGTTCGGAAACCCCAATTTGCTGATGACGCCAAGTTCACGGTCCAGCCGCGCCCTCACTATGTCACTCAACTCACCGCCCGGATACATCGTTTGGTTGCCTTCGTACCGTTCCTGCAGCCCGTTGATGCAAAGCTCGCGCAAGAGTTCATCCGCAGTCTTGTCTTGCGGCAGCGTGAATGTGGGGAAGTGGCGTTTGCCAAGTTCCAAGTCAATCTCGACGGTATCGGCAATCTCCTGGCTTCGAGCAACGGCGGATTCCTGACCGGGAAATGCCGCGTACATTTCCTCCGGGCTTTTCAGATAGTACTCGTCACCGTCCATCTTCATTCGAGCAGTGTCGGTGCGAAACTTACCCGTGTTTATGCATAGCATGACATCTTGAGCGTCGGCATCTTCACGATCCACGTAATGCGCGTCGCAGGTGGCCACCAGAGGCAAACCCAACCGGTCGGCGACCCGAATCGCCCCGGCCGTCGCTTGCCGCTGAAGATCAAGACCGTTGTTCATGATCTCGACAAAGTAGCGATCTCCAAACACGCCGTGAAACCACCGCGAAATCTCAATGGCATTCTGCAACTCTTCATCGCCGCCGGCACCGCGGAGAATGGCGCGATTAAACTCGCTCGACAAACATCCGCTCAAACACACAATGCCCTCGTTGTGCTCTTGCAGCAGTTCCTTGTCGATGCGTGGTTTGAAGTAGAACCCTTCCAACGATGCTGCGGAGGCCAGCTTGAGCAGATTCTTGAAGCCGATTCGGTTCTTCGCCAACAACGTCAGGTGGTAGCTCGCCTCCTTCATGTTGCCGGCTTCTTTCTTCAGCCGGCTACCAGGTGCGATGTAGGCTTCGTATCCGATGATCGGATTAATGTCGACGGTCTTCGCCTTCCGATAAAACTCGAGCGCGCCATGCAGATTGCCATGGTCGGTAAGGGCCAACGCATTCATCCCGCGCTGCTTGGCTCGAGTGACCAAGTTGTCGAGTGAACTGGCACCGTCCAACAAACTGTAATGGCTGTGGCAGTGCAGATGAACAAACGGGCGATTCGACATGCTCTTTCGATCCGTCGTCTAAACCAGCGACCAGTCAGAATGGCCACCTGATCCAAGCATCCGTACGTGGGGTTGGAACCGTCCGTTGCATTGGTCACGGACGCCAGCTGGGGCCAGCCTGATTTTAAGCAAGTTGCGACGCTCGCCAAGCGGTCGCAAAAACGAAACTGCTTGGCAGGTGACAAATCGTGCGCAACTCAACGCAAACTACGCTCATTCTATCCGTAGCGTAAATCCCCTCAGTGAAGAATTCACAGTGCGACGGAGATCCGTAATCTCTTTACGCGTCGAAGAGGAACACGCATCAGCCGGAACGGTTCGGATCACTGACACCACGGAGATACTCGGCCAATCGAGACTGCAGGTCGACCAACCCTTGCCAATCGCTCTGTTCAAGAGCCACTCGATCGCCTTTACCGTCGGCTTCGACCGAATCCAACAACTCGCGCACGCGGAGGTGGATAAATTCGAGCAGTTCGGCCAATTGCGCTGCTTGTCCCGGCGACATTCGGTCCGGAAGCTCGGGCGGATCCATCGTGTTCAGCGGCGATTGCAGCTGGTCCTCGTAATTCAAATCGAAGTCGAGCGACTCAGGGCGATCATCGGGATCGATGGTGGCACGTCCCGACGGTCCGCGTCGTTTGGCGCTGGCCAACCGTCGAGCGATCTCGTCACGGGAACCGAACAACAGTACGGAACGACCGATCGTCACCATGTCACCGAATCTCAGAATCCGCAACTGAATATCTTCACCGTTGACTTTGGTGCCGTTGGTGCTCTCCAAATCGGTCAGGACCAGTTTCTCGTGATCCTCTTGGATCTTGACATGAAACCGACTGACTCGTTCGTCGTTCAACCGGATCGTATTCCCCTCTTCACGCCCGATGGTAACGGGCGGAGATAGATCGCCATACACGCGGCCACGATCGGCCCCGTCCAGCACGCGCAATGTAATCCCACCCATGTGTGCGTTCACAATTGGAAGAAAACGAAGAGACTGTTCCAAGACCTCATCATCCCATCCACGCGTTTGGCGGGTCAAGTCAGAACGATAGAATTCCCAAAGATTTTCGCGGCCCCAGACCGAAGGATCAGGCCATGATCTTCAGAACTGTCGGTGCAAGATGCAAATTCGGCCCCAATTGCAATTTCCGCACCAAGACCCTATCTTGCTGAAGACGCGCCCGTGGCGCAACTGGATAGCGCATCGGTCTTCGGAACCGAGGGTTGCAGGTTCGAATCCTGCCGGGCGTGCTTACTCAAAGCGAATTGAGTAAAGCCTTTAGCTTTAGAAGCTCCTCAGCGTTCAGTTGAGGAGCTTCTTCTGTTCCCCCCATTAATCCCCCCACTAATTCGTTTTTCGTGCGCGCTTCGCTGAGCTTTTCGTTGATCTCCGTCGCTGCCGACTGCGCTGCGCGTGTTGCTCCGTAGAAGCGTTCCGTGGTGCTAAAGTCCTTGTGCCGCATGACGAGCTTCAGTGTTTCAGCTGAGACGCCGGCGTTGATGAGCCGCTGAGCACACCCGCGACGGAGATCGTGTGCGGATGCATATTTTAGGCGCTTGCCACTCTCCTCGTCCGGCTGCTGGACAATGATGCCGGCCGCTTCGCCAATCCGGGCAATGATCCGACTGACGTGCTCTTTCGTCAGCCGCTCGACGGAGCGCCTGGCAACATAGGACTGACTGCTGTCTGCCCTTTTGCGAACCTGGTTCATCCTGCGGACGCCTATTTCGCCCGATCGACGTTTCGACGTGCTCCGACGGATGCCGGCCTCTTTGAACCAGTTGCGAATGCTGGCCTCGGTCACTCCGCAAGCACGTGCGATCGCGGAATTGTTGTAGTCTTCTGCGAAGGCTGCAAGATCCTCGGTAACCGGCTTGCACCATTCCGGCTGCGTCGTAATCAGATAGTCGATCGGCTCAGGGTTCACTACCCATCCTTGCCGATCATTCTTCGGCGTCTTCGCGAGCAACTCCTGCAGGCCCGGAAGCATTGGGATCTCCTGCGTCTTCTTGTTCTTTTGGCTCGACGGGATCGCCAGGGTGGGGAAGTGTCCCTTTCTCGTCGGCCATATCCTCGTCAAACCATGAACACGATCAGACAGTGTCCTGGCGCAGCCTGATGTGGCGATGGTCACGGACTGTGGAATTGGATTGCCAAACCGGTCGGTATGACCGTGGCTTGACGACCAGTCTGCGGATCGCCACTTTTCCAAACGACGATCGGTAAACCGATCGGTAGGGGATCGTCAAAAGGAACTTGACGATCGGACAGAGGATCGGTGCGGCGAACGAGTCAGATGGTGACTGCAACAAGTCGCGTTAGCAAATGGCGATTGTTGCAGTCCACAATTCGTTGTCGCTTCACGCGAACCCAGTATTTCGCCAGACTCGCATATCCTCGACCTGATGCAGTTCACGAAATCCCGGGTCTACACGTCCTTCATCGATAGGCTAATCCCTTTCGACGTCTCGTCGAGCACTTTCACCGTAACCTCCGCGCCTTCCTGAACGTGGTCTCGAATGTCTGCCACAAAAGCGTTCGCAATCTGGCTAATGTGTACAAGGCCTGGGCGGCCTCGGCCAATGTCAACGAACACGCCAAGACCATCCCTAATTTCCGAAACACGGCCTTGCAGTACCTGCCCGACCGATAGTGGAACGGGGCCTCGTGACGGTGCCGTTTGCAGCGCTTTCATGCTGAGACCGATTTTTTGTTGTGCTGCATCAACGCTGATCACCTTCACAGTCGCTGACTGGCCTACAGCGAGCATGTCCTCAGGATGATTCGGCCGTTGCCAACTCATCTCTGACACATGTACGAGACCGCTAACACCGGGTGCCACTTCGACGAACGCCCCGAAATCCGTCACATTGTTGACGGTTCCGTTTACCATATCGCCGACCTGGAACTTCTTCCACGCATCCTGTTCAGCTCCCGACTGAGCCTTGAATGTAGCAACCGGCTTCAGGGAATTCGTCTGTGCCCACCAATCCCACACCTTCTCATGCCATTTGCGATTGGCCGACAGTTTCAGCAGCTTGTCACGAACAGGGGATAGGATCGGTTTCCTTTTCGATTGGACTGTTCCCTTGTTCTCCAGCCACTCGATCGAATCGATGACGCGAAAGAACTTATCCAGATCTTGGTGCTCGCCGATCTCGTCAAGATCAACCGGTAGCTTCAGTGACTGTTGGTCGTCGGACGGCAACACGCATAGTAGAAGCGGGGCATCCTGAATCGCATCCTCGCGTGAAGCGATGACATTGAATTGGAGAAGCCGGTCCATTCTTTGTGTGAATCTGAAAACCAATCCGGTCGTAGGTTCCCCTCCGTCAACGACAATGTTCACAATGTCGCCATTCGGTCCACGAGTCCCACGGATATGTGCTGGTACCGCTGGCGCCTTTTTGCCCTTGCTGCGAACCGACTTCGGCTTGATCTGTCCCCACGCATGAAGAACCTGCGGAATGCGAGTAGCCCGAAGCAGCCAATCCGATGCGTCGAATCCTGTAACAGTTACTTCGAACACCGCATCAGCCGGTACCATCTCGGCGAATTCATTGTCGAATCTGTTCAATGATAGATCGCAATGCCCCAACACAACACGAACTCCCGTTTCAATTTCTCGGCAGGCGATGTAAGAGGGTCCCCAACCGCGAACAACTTCGACGACCTTGATCTGCACCACCCCTTGCTTTTCAGCCGTTTTCTTCAGTTTCTCAATCGCTTCCGTGGGTGGGGCGACCGGCTCAACTAACACGCGCCGGTCTTCCCCGTTACCCTCAAATGCGACGACTTGAACAATGCCAGTCTCCAAGGGCAAATCTCGACCACCAGCGGAATTGACACGCACCCAAGGATTCGCGTTTTCATTCTGGTTTGGCGATTGAAGTTCAGATGACAGTGCATCAGCCGGGCGTGCGTCCTTTTGAGGCGACTTTCGCACAACTGCATTTTCTTTTTCCCTCGCCTCCGCGTCTCCTTTTTCCTCATACTGCGGCTCCTGGTTCGAGTCGATGACGGCCCCTCGGGCCAAGCTCGCAAGTCCTCCGTCTTCCGTGTCATCCGAAATGATCGCATCGTCAGTCGCCGTCTCGCCGTCTTCAGACTCCGAGGATGCAATGGGGTGCTCGTCTGGGCCGTCCTTCAAAATCTCGATGCGTTGCATCAGCCGCGCTTCGCCATCGTGCCGGAATCTACAACGCACATACGAGCCGATCGGGTATTCGTCCCAAAGTGCCCAGTGATCATGGTGACTCGGGCCGATGATTTGACCATCGGAATCGCGAAGCCTTAAGGCCACTTTTCGCACAAAGCCCGACCAAGGGCGCGCCGCTTTCGACGCCTTCGGCAACCCCCACTCGACGCACTCGACCAAGTTGGATAGCGCGGGAAACCCTCTCGCCGAAAATCGCCGAAACGCGATGACGCGGTCGGTCCTCGGGGGTGGGACCAAACGTTTAGGGTTCTTTCCGGATGCAAGAGAGTCGGATTGAGGTTGAGGATGTCGTCGCGTGGCGCGACTCAAGTTCGCGAGGGAGCCGTCCGGAAAGAACCCGTTGAACGGGCCTTGCTATGCGGATTGCTTGGGTGTCCGCCGGGCGGACACCGCGGGTCACGCCGCTTGAGGCGGGTGCAAGGAGTGGTGAAGGCAGAGAAGTTGATTCATCAAGGCGGAGTTGGAGGTCAATGCGAGTCGCCAGAGCAACAGTTTTTCGATGATTGCGCAGACGCTGAGCGGCGCCGAAGTTGGATCGGCTGTTTTAAGTTGTCGTCGAGGCTGAGTCGAAGGAGCGTTGGCGGTCATGTGGGTGCCATCAGCGGGAGGTCGAGGATTTCGCAGAGTCTTGGTC
>JASLPZ010000251.1:0-10632 GCA_030744725.1 Pirellulaceae bacterium | reverse complement strand
CGAACGCCAGGATGTGAGTGGCGATGCGATCCAAAAACCAGCGATCATGCGTAATCACAACGACGCAGCCAACGTAGTTCAGAATTGCTTCTTCCAGTGCCCGCAGCGTGTCGACATCCAAGTCGTTGGTCGGTTCGTCCAGCAGCAGCACGTTTGATCCGCGGCGCAACAGCTTGGCCAAGTGAACACGGTTTCGTTCACCGCCGGAAAGCGTGCCGACTCTCTTTTCTTGGTCGGGGCCACGGAAGTTAAATCGTGAAACGTACGCTCGCGCGTTGATCGTGCGGCCACCCATGTCGAAATTCTCGTAGCCGCCGGAGATTTCCTGATACACCGTCTTGTCGGCTTCCAAGGAATCGCGACTCTGGTCGACGTAACCCAGATCGACGGTTTCGCCAACGCGTAGGCTGCCGGCGTCCGGGGTTTCCTGTCCGACAATTATGCGAAACAGAGTTGTTTTTCCGGCACCGTTGGGTCCGATCAGGCCGATGATGCCGCCGGGTGGCAGATCAAAGGTGAGGTCTTCGAAAAGGACGAGATCACCGTAGGCCTTGCTGACGTTTTCGGCTTTGATCACCAGATCGCCCAGGTGTTTGCCGGGCGGAATCTGGATTTCACATTCGTCCACACGTTCGTTTGCCTGTTGCGCCGCCATCTGTTCGTAGGCGCTGATTCGAGCTTTGCTTTTTGCTTGACGAGCACGGGGAGCCATCCGCACCCATTCGAGTTCCCGCTTGAGGGTTCGTTGTCGTGCCTCGGAGGCCTTTTCTTCGATGAGCAGACGTTCTTGTTTTTGGACCAGCCACGCCGAGTAGTTGCCTTCAAAGGGAATGCCTCGACCACGGTCGAGTTCCAAAATCCATTGCGCGGCGTTGTCCAGGAAATACCGATCATGCGTCACGGCGACGACGGTGCCTGCATACTCGGTCAGATGACGCTCTAACCAATGGACGGCTTCGGCGTCCAAGTGATTGGTTGGTTCATCGAGCAAGAGCAAGTCGGGCCGCTGCAGAAGAAGTTTGCACAAGGCAACGCGTCGCCGCTCGCCACCAGAAAGCTTTGTGACGTCGGCGTCGCGGTCGGGCAGGTTCATGACGTCGAACGCGATCTCGATCTCACGATCCAGTTCCCAGGTGTTCGTCGCCTCGATCTGGTCCTGCAGACGCGCCATTTCGTCACACAGTTTCTGCATGACATCATCGTCCATCGTTTCGCCAAGTTTGACACTGATTTCGTTGTACCGATCCAGCATCGCACGGCGAGGCGCCACCGCTTCCTCGACGTTACCCCAAACGTCTTTGTCATCGGTGAGCTCTGGTTCTTGTGCCAGATAGCCGCAAGTGAATCCGGAGGTCAGCCTAGCTTCACCATCGAACTCTCTGTCCACGCCTGCCATGATTTTCAGCAGCGTACTCTTGCCTGACCCGTTGCGTCCCAGGACGCCGATCTTGGCACCAGGAAAGAACGAGAGCCAGATGTTGTCGAGGACTTCGCGCTGGCCGTGTTTCTTCGTCAGACTTTCGATCGAGAAAATATACTGCCGGTTCAAATAACGACTCCTTCGTGCCTCAAAATGTAACGATTGTGAAAGACACGCGACGCGGGCGCGGCGCTCGCGAACGTAGTGACCGATCCGGT
Organism: Pirellulaceae bacterium; assembly: GCA_030744725.1. Taxonomy (GTDB): domain Bacteria; phylum Planctomycetota; class Planctomycetia; order Pirellulales; family Pirellulaceae; genus ARS98. The sequence goes on along the minus strand of JASLPZ010000251.1, from coordinate 8,994 downwards.
TTGGTAAAGTTTAACGCCTTAAACGGCAGTAACGGTTTTGGCAGCTGTATGGTCCGCACTGAAAAGCATGGCTGTATCGCGTGTGAGTGGTCGATTCAACATCATGGCGACATGAAGCGTTGCTAGAGTATCCTCATTTTGCCTCAGTCTGTTTCGACACGGGTCCGAGCACCTTTCCACCACCACCACCTTGCTCGCCCCGCTTCCCGTAGCGAAACAGACACCTCACACTTCGGAAGCTCGGTTGTCCACCACAACCGAGCTTCTTTTTTTCGAAGTGCGTTAACTATTGTTGGTGTCATCGGTGACCAGCCGAGAGGGGCGCGCTATTCCCATTCGATCGTTGCTGGCGGTTTACTGCTAATGTCGTAGCAGACGCGGTTAACGCCTTTGACTTCGTTGATGATTCGCGTCGACATGTGCGCCAGGAGGTCTGTTGGCAGGCGGCTCCAATCGGCTGTCATGAAGTCGTCCGTGTCTACGCAGCGAATCGCGATTGCGTCTTCATACGTTCGTGCGTCGCCCATAACACCAACGCTTTGGACGGGCAGAAGCACGGCGAACGCCTGCGATGTCTTGCGATAAAGGCCAGCTGCCTTGATTTCGTCGACGACAATCGCGTCGGCTTCGCGAAGGATTTCGAGTCGTTCACTCGTCACTTCACCCAAACAGCGCACCGCCAATCCGGGGCCCGGGAAAGGATGCCGCCAAACCAGGTCTTCCGGTAGACCTAGCTCGAGTCCTAAACGTCGCACTTCGTCCTTAAACAGATCGCGAAGCGGTTCGATCAACTCAAAGCCAAGCTGTTCGGGTAGCCCTCCTACGTTGTGATGTAGCTTGATAGTGGCCGCCGGACCGTCGTGCGCCGCGCCACTTTCGATCACGTCCGGGTACAGCGTGCCTTGGGCGAGAAACTGAGCATCATCGATCTTGGCGGCCTCTTCCTTGAAGCACTCGATAAATTCGAAACCTATCCGCCGCCGTTTCTCTTGTGGTTCTGTGATACCTGCGAGTTTATCGAGGAACCTCGCTTCGCCGTCGACCACATGCAGGTCCGCTTTGAAGTGGTCAGTAAACTCGGCGATCACCGACTCTTGTTCGTTTTTGCGCAACAGGCCGTTATTGACCAAGATGCAGGATAGTTGGGGACCGATGGCCGAATAGAGCAGCGCTGCGGTGACGGACGAATCGACACCACCCGAAAGACCGCAGATCACCCGTGATTCACCTACTCGCTTTCGAATTTCGTGAATCGCTTCCTTGGCGAAATCGCCCAATCGCCAGTTACCCGAACAGCCGCAGATTGAAATCAGAAAGTTTCGCAGCAGCAACGCGCCGTCCGGCGTGTGTGTCACTTCGGGGTGAAACTGCAAACCGTAAACCGGGCGGCTGGAATGCTTGACGGCCGCGATCGGGCAGGTCTTGGTACGAGCCAGAGGGATAAAGCCCTCGTTGACTTGCGAGACCTGATCACCGTGGCTCATCCAGACATCGGTTTCCTGCGGGAAGCCGGCAAACAGGTCGGATTCGTTGGTCACTTCGCAGCGGGCGCGACCAAATTCGCGCGCCGGAGCGTTTTCGACATCGCCCCCTAACGCATCGCAGGCCAACTGCATCCCGTAGCAGATACCCAAGACGGGAATGTCGAGATCGAAAATGCCAGGATCACACTTGGGCGCGTTGTCTGCATAAACACTGGATGGTCCGCCGGACAGGATCAGGCCGCGCGGTGCATGCTGTTTGATCTGTGCGGGAGTGATGTCGTGGCGAACCAGCTCACAATAAACATTCTGTTCGCGAACGCGGCGCGCGATGAGCTGGGCGTACTGTGCTCCAAAATCGAGCACCAACACGCGCTCGTGCGTAACACTGCCCGCCATTGATTGAACCGATTCCGCCATACTGCTCATGCTTTACATCCAACGAAAAACGCCCGCGGCAGTGCGGGCGGACGGGAATCGCGAATTATAAGGATCGGCACGCCAATCGCCTAGGACTCTGATGGGGGCAGTCGCGGTGACGGTTGACCAGGACATGGGATGTCTGAAATGAGGCCGGACAACCGAACTAACTGTTATAGGACGCCGCAAATCCTTTAAAATGCAGGACTTAGGCTGCCCTTCATTGATTGATTTTTGACACGCAACTATGATGAGAATTGACAACGGAAGTCTTTTTTTTCGCACGCTGTTGCCAGAAGGAACCATCGCACGTGCAGATTTTGCTAACCAACGACGACGGAATCTACGCACCGGGCCTCGCAGCTATGGAGCGTGAACTACAGCATTTGGGCGACGTTTCGGTCGTTGCACCTGCCACCGAACAGAGCGGTGTGGGGCATTCAATTACGTTTCTGAGTCCGCTGATTTGCAAAGAAGTCTACGAAGGGGATCGGCAACGTGGCTGGGCAGTCGAAGGAAGCCCGGCAGATTGCGTTAAGTTGGGTATTTCTGAGTTTTGTCCGAAGCGTCCGGACTTGGTCGTCAGTGGGATTAACGGAGGGCTCAATGCAGGCATTAACGTGCTTTATTCGGGCACCGTGGCCGCTGCGATCGAGGGCGCTTTTTTTGGCATCACCAGCATCGCCGTGTCACTGGAATACGACGAACACGCAGAATTTGACCAGGCGGGCCGATTGGCTCGTTCGGTGATCGAACAGATCTTGGCAACCCGCCAGAATGAACCACGACTTTACAATTTGAATATCCCGACGGCTGCGGTGGAAAACTCGCGGGGCGTCCATGTGGTCCCGATGGGGGTCGCGCGGTACGGCGAGGAGTTCATCAAACGCAAGGATCCCAAGGGAAGAACGTACTACTGGGCGACGGGCGATCCGCCGGCACCGACCGATGCACCGGAAACGGACCTTGCCGCTCTGCAAAACGGCTATGTGACTTTAACACCACTGCAATACGACATGACCAAGACCACGATGCTCGAAGAAATGCTCAATTGGGATTTGAAACTGCCTCCGCCGCAATGATCGCCGCCTCCGATTAGTTGGCGACAAGGATGTAACCTGCAACAATGATCGGCGGTCATTGCCACAAAACAAACTGGTCTTGGGAGTTACGGAACATGAGAATCTCATCAACTTTTACAGCGCTGACGCTCGTCTGCTTGACTTGTATCTGTTGCGGATGCTTGAGGCCAGTTTATGAGACGGCCTCCAACGAGGACGATGGTTCAGATCCAACGGCAACATCGGAAGGCCCAACAATCCCAAGTTCCATGGTGCCGGGGATCCCGGGTGCCGGTGAAACGTCAACGGGACAACAGCCGCCCGCGCCCAACTATCCCCCTGTTCAGCCACAGGCTACGACACCGCCCACATTCGATCCGAACCTGCCCGTCGCCGGCGGTGGCGAGCGAGTCCGCGCGGAAGCTGGTGTTGGCAAGCAGGGCCAGAGTCTAGACAACGAACAAGGCGTTGGCGCGATGATTGTGCAGCCGGCCCGAAGCCTGTTCGCGTTCAAGCAACGCGCGGTGTTTGAAATCCAGATTCCAAGTGCGGTCAAGTTATTCGCGGCAACCGAGGGCCGCAAACCAAAATCACACGATGAATTCATGAGCAAGATCATCAAGGCCAACCAGATCCAACTGCCGACATTACCGGCGGGCCAGACGTACGTCTATGACCCGCAACTCGGTGAATTGATGGTGCAGAAACCGGGTGGTTGAAAGCAGAAGGTGGCAGCCGTTTTATGATCGCTGTTCGCTTCGCGAAGAACGACTTACATTAAAGCCGAAGGTATACGAAACACGTTGGGAGGGTGAGAGAGCCGGAGCCGTGAGAATCTCCTCAAATCATTGAAAAGGCTTTCTCCCATGAAGACTCGTCACATCCTGTTCGCGTTCTGCGGCATGTTTGCACTGATGACGTCGGTTTCCCGTGCCGGCGATTGGGTTACTGCGCGTTCGTACTTCACACACGATCCGCAGACCGGCCAACCCGTGCAGCAGTACGCTCCCATCGGTCCGTTCTATACGCAAGCGCAAGGGAACTATCAGCGTAGCGGCTTCCACCATACGCGGAGCAGCATCCAAGTTGGTTCCAGCATGGACAACTACCACGTCGTCGAAACATACGGCGATCCTGTGCGACCGTACGGTGAATGGCGTTTTCCCTTCCGACCCTATTCGGTACCCTCGTACTTGTCGACACCGCGATTTCGTGGCGGCGGTTTCGGCGGCTACGGCGGCGGTTTCCGCGGCGGTGGAGGTGGCGTGGTGCCCCCTATCGCTTCGCCTGGCCCCATCTTGCCCGGCGGATCGGTGCCACCGCCCGCTGGTCCGGGTAGTGCGCCCGGTCGACCCGGTGCGGGACTGTTCGACCTTTATCCCGAGCGGGAAGGGCATCACTTGCCTTTCAACACTCCGGATCCGTATCAACGCGAGAAACTGATGCCATCGGACTCACCCCGGCTGCCTCGGCCTGACACGACCGCACCTTAGTAGGGAAGTGGCACTATCGCCTTTTGAAACCCACGCTGGCATCCTCGTGATCGTAGTTCAGCACCCGCCAGGCACCGTCTTCTTGTTCCAACTCGAGCGTCATATAGCGGGGTACGCGGCTCCCTTTGCCAAGTCTTCCGCCGCTGCCGATCACAACGACGTTAAACCGGGCGGTCCCCGTCTTGGGTTCCGTACTGGCATCGACGTCGATTTGCAGGTTCGATTTGATTTTGACCTGTTCAAATTCGTACATTGCCGTTTCCGTCGCTGCCGCTTGTCGGATTTGCGTGGCTTGCGAATGGATGTGAGCTAGAACCGCAGGCCGGTCGTTTCGTTCGATGTCACGAGCGATTCGATGCAATGTCTTTTCGATTTGCTCACGATCTGTTTCAACGGAACGTTCAAAAATGATACCGGCGGCAGTCAACGCCAAGATGGCTACCAGCAACACCAGCAAGATGCGTTTCCCGGTCTGCAGCCACAAACCGCCCAGCAGCGCGGCCGTGGTCAAACCGATCACGATCACCAGAATCGGTGATTCGAGGAGCGTCATTGGCGTCCTCCGTCGGCTGTGACGGCATCGACAGCGACACCGTTGTCAGTTTCACCTTCGATCGAAGGTTCGGCCACCTGTGTTTGACGATTCAGATGGTCGCGAATCAACTTCATCCAGGCAACCGCCAGGACTGAACCTAGCGCGACAAACAGAGGCCACAAGGCGATCGACGTTCCTTCAATGTCCGACCGCGAATCACTCTGTGCCTGGCCGGCAACGCGTTGTGCGGCCCACTGTCGCTTCTGCCTGTTCTGTTCAATTTGCATTTGCCGTTGCGTGTACCGCGGTCCCATCACGACCAACGCAATCAGGCCCCCCGTACAAAAGACATAGGCCCAGTACCAGGGTGATTCCGTGATCGATCGGGGGTTGGATCCTGCCGCAGCGTTCATGACATCATTATAGGAAGTCCGCGCCGGGAGCCAAACGCGTAGCCGAGAACGCCTGCCTGAGCTTGGATTTCTCTTGAGAAACGAGCAGTGGATGCGTGCGGTTAGCTACCGAACAGCGACCCACCGTAAACCGCGCCGGCATCGACTTCTTCTTCAATTCTCAGCAACTGATTGTATTTGGCCATCCGGTCGCTGCGCGAAGCGGACCCGGTCTTGATCTGGCCGGTCCCCATTGCGACGGCCAAATCGGCAATCGTCGAATCTTCCGTCTCTCCACTACGATGACTGGCGACGCTGGTATAGCCATTCTGGTGAGCCAACTGAATGGCGGCAATCGTCTCTGACAGCGTTCCAATCTGGTTGACCTTGATCAAGATGCTATTGGCGATGCCCTCGTCGATCCCGCGTTGGAGTCGTTCGGTGTTGGTCACGAACAGATCGTCGCCGACCAACTGTGCTTTGTCACCGAGCTTGTCGGTCATAATCTTCCAACCAGCCCAATCATCTTCACTGCAACCGTCTTCGATCGAGCAGATGGGGTAATTGTCGGCCCAGTCAGCCAGGAAATCGACCATGCCCGCCGAATCGATCTGTTTGCCGTCGATTGTGTAGACCTTCTTCTCGCTGTCGTACAATTCGGTTGCCGCGACATCCAGCGCGATGTGTACCTGTTCGCCTGGTTTGTAGCCGGCCTTCTCAATCGCTTGCATGATCAAGTCGAGTGCTTCACGGTTACTGCCGAGATCGGGCGCGAAACCACCTTCGTCGCCAACAGCGGTATTGAGCCCTTTGTCCTTGAGGACCTTCTTCAAGTGGTGGAAAATCTCACATCCACAACGCAGGGCGTCGCTAAACGACGGAACCCCCAACGGCATGACCATGAACTCCTGAACGTCCACCGAGTTATCCGCGTGTTCGCCGCCGTTGACGATGTTCATCATGGGAGCTGGCAAAATGTTCGCGCCAACACCGCCGAGATAGCGGTACAACGGCTGGCCCGTATGGATCGCGGCTGCTTTGGCCACCGCAAGCGAAACTCCCAGGATTGCGTTGGCACCCAGGTTTTTCTTGTTCGGCGTGCCATCCAGATCGATCAAACGCTGGTCGATTGCCAATTGGTCTAGTGCATCCCAGCCCATTAAGTTTTCGGCAATGGTGGTGTTGATGTTGGCGACCGCCTTGGTCACGCCCTTGCCCAGAAAAGCGTGGTCGTCGCCATCCCGCATTTCCCATGCCTCGTGCGCTCCGGTGCTGGCACCACTGGGAACCGCGGCACGCCCGAAGGCGCCGTCGCTGAGCGAGACTTCGACTTCGACCGTTGGGTTTCCACGACTGTCCAGAATCTGCCGTCCGTGAACTGCTGCAATCAAACTCATGACTTTGCCTTTGACCGATCGTTGTTTCGTGAGAACTGCCTTGCCGACGTCCAATTGCGGGCGGGAAACCACCCATTGTGCCCGAGCATCGGCGTTTTGGCTATCCCCGCTCTGACGAGGCGGTTGTTCCCCATTTCCATCCGCACCCGACTCGATCCCTGCCTCGATCTGGGGCATACTTGAACCATAATTGTGTTTGCCGACGTCTCGTTGTAATTGTTGCAGGCTGCCTTGGGAGGCGACTTCACAGATGTTTACTGGATTGGTCGAGGGAAAGGGAACGGTGGCTGGGCTCGTAGCGCAGGGGGCGGGAATGCGGCTTGTGATCGATATCGGAAATCTGGTCGAGACCAGCCAGATCGGCGACAGCGTGGCCGTCAATGGATGTTGCCTGACCGTTGTAGAGACTGACGAGCAGAAGCTGGGATTCGATACTGTGCCGGAAACGCTTCGCTGCACCAACCTTGGAAAACTCGAGGTGGGCAGCCATGTTAACATCGAACGATCGCTGCGATTGGGTGATCAGTTGGGTGGCCATCTGGTCACCGGCCATATTGACGCCGTAGGCCAATTGGACGAGAGAAGCGATGAAGATGAATGGTCCTTTCTTTGGTTTCGCTGTCCGCGCCGGCTCACATTGCAGATGGCGTCCAAAGGATCGGTCACCATCGATGGCATCAGTCTCACGCTAGTGGATGTGGAAGACGATCGATTCAGCGTGGCGTTGATTCCACACACTTTGGCGGTAACGACGATGGGCAAGTTGGCAGTAGGCGATGACGTTAACCTCGAGACGGACCTGCTGGCAAAGTATGTCGAACGGCAGATTCAAGGTTTTTCGACCAACCGCTCCGAGCCGAGCAGCTAGCGCTTTATGAAAGCGTGTTTCCCCTGATCCACACCTTTGACCCCCAACCGCTTCCATGCCAGAACGCCAAACTTCTTCCTATCTCATGCGTCGCTTCGAGGAGGTGGGGTTGCAACCGGACAAGCGGCGAGGCCAGAACTTCCTGATTGACCTGAATCTCCTCAACATGTTGGCAAGCAGTTGTGACCCGAGTCCGCAGGACGTGGTGCTCGAAGTTGGCACGGGTCTGGGATCGCTGACTTCGATCGTCGCGCCGCAGGTTGCCCACATGGTAACGGTGGAAATTGACGAGCACCTGCGGCAGCTTGCATCGGAAGAGTTGGCAGACATTGACAACATCACGCTGTTGGGGATCGATGCGCTGCGGAATAAGAACAACTTGCACCCGGACGTCCTGGCGACGGTCCAGGAAAAGCTTGACGCAGTACCTGGCTCGCGTTTCAAGTTGGTGGCGAATCTTCCCTATAACATTGCGACGCCCGTGATCTCGAATCTGCTTTCAACCGCCATGACACCCCATTCCATGACGGTCACGATTCAAAAGGAGTTGGCGGATCGGATTACCGCGCCACCAAGTTGCAAAGACTACAGTGCGCTCAGCATCTGGGTGCAAAGCCAGTGCGACGCACGTATCGTTCGTGCCATGGCACCGTCGGTATTTTGGCCTCGACCGAAAGTGCATTCGGCAATCATTCATATTGCGATCAACGAAGAAAAACGCGGTCGCATCCCCGATCGCAAGTTCTTTCATACATTCGTGCGGGCGATGTTCTTTCATCGTCGGAAGTTTTTGCGCAGCGTGCTGCTGAGTGCCTTCAAGAATCGGCTGAGCAAGCCGGATGTGGATGCGCTCATGGAAGTGCAGGGCCTGGGTCCCCAGACTCGGGCCGAAACTCTCGATGTGGAAGCGATGCTGTCGCTTTGCGAGGCGGTCCGCGGACATTTGGAGTGATCTTCCAGCCCTCCGCAGTGCTGGTATTCTACGTTCTCCAGGCCTCAATCGCTGTCGCAGGCTCCTCAAGCTGGTCGCGCTGGACTAGACTGAAGCGACAACGAGACCCTGGAAACTGAAACGGTGAGAGGTTTTCCGTATGCGATTTATCGAATTGACCGGCAAGATGCTGGCCTCCATTATTGACGACAAGGAACTGACTGCTGAAGACCTCAGGACGGCCGACGTGACCGACGAGACCATCGTGCGGATTAACGAGCAAGGTGACATAGAGGTTCGTCGGCCTCAAAGATGGAGTGTCATCGGTGGGTTGTTGGGGGACTTTGCACATCGCATTCCGCAGGCTACCGGGCTGGACTGGGTTTGACCTGCGGCGGTGTCTGACTCGAACACGC
>JASLPZ010000250.1:0-10678 GCA_030744725.1 Pirellulaceae bacterium | reverse complement strand
GTCGCTTGGACAGTGCTTCCAGCAGCTCTTCGGCTGCCTCGCCCCCGCTCAAGACAAGCCTGGCGAGAGGTTGACCACGAAACGTGACGCTGTGATAGCGAATGCACTTTGAGAGTTCTGCAACCAGGCGATCCAATTCAGGTCGAATTGCCCGCGTTACGCTGCGTGCGATCTCAGGATCTTGGCGATCTGTTCTTCGGTCGCCATTGTAACGTCGCAGCGCGCTTGCTTCGGCGAGTTGCATTTTCAGACTGCGTGCCACCGATTGGTCCAAATGTTGGCCACCGAAGTCGATGTACTTGATGAACAATGCGCTATCGCCCTCGGCGATCACAACCGCCGTCGACGCTTGCCCAATGTGAACCAGCAATGAACGGTCTTGCATGTCCTGTGCGCGACGGAACTGCGACGAGAACGATCTCAGCAGCGCGGCAGGCTCGATATCGACTGCGATTGGCCTCAGTCCAGCATTGGAGACGATAGCGAGCGTGCGATCCAGCACTGGCCGATGGCAGGCGACGAGAATGATCTCCCGCATGACCGCATCTCCATGACGAATATCCGCGGCTTCCAGATAACGGATGTCGGTATCCGCGACTGGAAACGGGATCCGCCCCGCGGCTTCCTGCTGCACTGAACGGAAGAGGGCATCATCGTCTTGCTTTGGAACACGAATGTTCTGCAAGAACAGTTGGCGGTCGTTCAGGCAGATCACCGCGTCGCGGCCACGAAAGTTGCGTCCCTCGCGAGCTTGCTGCAAAGTGGCAATAAAGAGATGATCGTCGGACGGAGATTCACCGTCGGATGATTCTTGACTCGCCGTGGAACCAGTGGCCGGAAGCTCACAACGCACGGCGTCCACTAGACTGGAATGGTCGGCGCTGAGCTGTACGAGTTTTACGGAGCGCCTGCCGATATCGACACCGATAGGGCTGTGGCGTTTCCTGGTCAATGAAGCAATCATCGGCAGTCAATTCCCGATTAAGGGGAGGGTCCAGGTTCGAAGCCAGGCGATAGTTCAAGTTCCGCGCCTTCTGCCCAAGCCTCTCCCAATGGTAGGCTGGTCGTCTGTTCGCCGATCTTCGTATTCCCAGTCACTGGATTAACCGTGAGCGGAACATAGCGCCGCGCACTGCCCAAACCGGCAGCCAGCCAGATGGTGGTTTCTTCACTGCGCGTGGTTTCGCCAAGCGGACCGAATTCGAGATCGGTTGTATCCGTCGGAGTTGGTGTCAGCACGTAAACCGCGGCCACTTCCAACGAGGTCGCGTTCAGTGAGACCAAGTTGATATCCGTGCTTTGTCGCGTGGGCGAATCCGAGATCACGCCGTGCAGCGAAGGAGGTAGGATGTCGAGCGTCGCGTTGGCACCAGAATGCTCGAAGTAGTATCGTGATGTGCCTGGCACGAACGTGACGCGATAGCTGCTGTTGTTCGAAACCGAAAGATTTCGGATGTAGTACAGATCACTCGCCACCACCTGAGCGGCGGTATCCAACTGGTCATTGACCGTGGATTGCAGATGCGTCAATACCGCGCCGGTCACAATTCCCAGCACGGCCAACACGATCAAGAGTTCAATCAGCGAAAACCCACCCGTCACGATTGTGGGGTGGCAAGGGCGGGCCCTATTTTCGCCGTTTCTTAACATTGGGTTCTCTGTCGTCTTTTTCGTCCCGTAGAAGAGCATTTTGCTCTTGCAGCAGGACTTTGATTTCACGCAGCTCTTTGATCATGTTGTTGCGTTGTTCCACGGAGTTGCCAAATGGTGCCCGTGCACTCTGTGGCGCGGCATCCGTAGTCCTATGCAAGCTTAGCACGCTGATGACCAACACATTGGCGACAATTAGTAGCGTCCAGCCCAGGGCCTTGCGGTTCATGATTCACTCCTTTGTAATCCGTTTGACGCAGCCGACATCTTGGCTGGCAACGTGGTGAACGATTGTGACGGTTATGACACTCAAGGGTTGTCGCGCCAGTCAGTCAGGTCCCAACGAAGTCCCTGATCGTCTGGATGGCCGACGAACAGCGGTTTACTCCAATCATGCCAATGGTACTGTGTGCTGTCGGTTGTGGGACGGACACGGAATTGTGGTTCTGAATGGAGGTTGTGATTCGTGGCAAGCCAATTGGGAAACCGACTTTCCGCGGGGGACTGCAAGTCGATCCCTCGCATGAATTCGCTCATCTGCCTGTCCCACCACCTCGAGCCTTTGTCCCACTCGGTGCGTCCTTGCACATCGATTTCGCTAACGAGTAGCTTGCCGGTTAATTCGAACTCCGTTGCTATGTCGCTGCCGTGGAAGCGAAAATCGTCCCAGCATACCGCGAGTCCGTTTAGCGAACCAGACGAATTATTGTCGATTTCGAAGTCCTTCTTGATCAGTGCCACCGGCAACTGCCGTGGCTCCGTTGCGCCGACCAGGGGCGGCAAATCCACGGCTTGGAGTGTAATGTTGTCCCCCGCGATGCGCATTTCGCCGGCCTTGCCGTCGCGGTAGGTCACAACCGTCCCCGAGATCGTTACGTTGTCGTAGATTCTCAGTTCATCCGAACAAACGAACAGTCCCAAAGGGTTGGTAAGCGGGTTGGGGCCGTATTGTCTATCGGAAACTGACCCCGCAAGATGCTTTACCGGATAGAACTTGCCTCCAGGGTACAGTTGATATTCGGTGATGTGGCCGGGGTGCGCAACGGGCGCGCCGCTCGGCAGTGTGATTTCGTTGATCTGAACACCCAGTTCGTCCTCAAGCAAGGATTGTGTAACTGCGGAGACCATGCCTCGGTTGATCGTCAACGGTCCGTCAAATGGCCTCAGGTCGGGTTCGCCGGCCTGGTAAAGCGACCGCAGGTCACGCAGGTATCTCGCCCGTGCGCTTCCAGGCGAGCGACTGCCAATGGTCAAGTCGGCGAAGGGCGTCGATACCAAGTTTCCTTTTCTTTGATTTTCGCCGACTTTCTCGCCATTGAGATATAGTGTCAGGTGGTCACCCTCGTAGACTGCGGCCACATCGAACCACTCGCCCCGGGAGAGTACGTTTGGGTTCGATCTGAGTACCTTGGGGGGGCCGAACCACGACGTGCGTATTATAAGCTTCAACCGACGCTGATTCCCATCGATGCTTAGCGCCCATTCGGTCTGCGACAACGTCGAACTGGAAACAACTCGCATCGCATCATGGAATGCATCGATTTTCAGACGAGCCAAGATTGTGATCTTGCCAGTGCCGACTTCTGTGGGACCCAAGAACACCTGGTCGTTCAACCCATCGAACGTCGCGGCATGGCTGCCATTCTCCGATATCACCCCAGCATCTGCGCCATCATAGAGGCCAGCGTGGAAGCCGAGTTCGTCTTGCGCGACCATGCTGCCCGTTGACTCCTCGAATTGCCAAGAAGCGATGGGCTCGTTTTCCGGATCGCCAGTCAATTCACTAAGAGTGACAAGGCCGTCATTCAAATCCTCAATCACATCGGCAGTGAAAGCCGCACCAAATATCGTGACATGGTCGACAGCACCTGCAAACGCTTTTCCCATTCCATCGCTGGGGTATCTGTCGCATAGCTTCATCGCATTTTGGATCGCAACTGGACCTTCAATCCGAGACGGCATTTCGAATTTGACGACTTTGCCGGCGCCCGCATTCCACTGATAGAAGGTGTACGGCTGAACCTGCGACCAGGCTGCTGGGGGCGGTTGCATGCTTCGCCTGACAAGCTGCATTACCGCGCGAATCGTATGCGACGACTGCTGGCTTGGATCACCTGGCGCAGTTGATGTGCCAGTGGATGTGACGGTCACACGGTAGGGGTATTCGGCTTCATCCGGGTGTCCCGGTGTAAGCGTCGGATCGCCGGTTTCAAACGTCACGTTGTACGATACGTCGTCGCTGAGGCTACCCGTGACGTCAACTCCCACGCCAGCCCAATTCGGTTGGCTCATCTTACGCATACCGATGCTAATGCCGGCCATCGCAGCTTGCTTCGCTGAGGCGCGCCGTTGGTAGTTTTGCTGTACCTGTGACGAGGCGGTTTGTGACCGCATCATGGCAAAGGAAAACGCCAGAGTGAGCGAAATCAGGACGAGCACGATTAGAATTGTTGCGCCGCGCCGAGATTGTTTAGTGGATTGTGAAGATGTCGAGCGTTGATTCATGATCGGTGCAATTCGTGGTAAACTGTTGCTGAGCCGAAAAAGGGAGTTGTGGTGTCTGCCCCAGTCCCCGAGACGCCAGGTTCCGAGGTGCCCATCTTCGAGCCACCAGCCGGCAAGAACTGTTCCATTTGCAATTGAAGTTCGATCCGGCACCAAGTTTGTCGCAGCCCCGTTCCCGATCCGTGAATGCTCTGTGCCCAGGAAAGGTCATCCCAGTCGCGGGTTCCCCTCTGAAACTCACTCCACTCGGCGGCCGATGGACGCAGTCTCACGTCGAAACGGACAGCGCCTCGTTCGGGCACGGTGTGACCATTGGTCGGTGCCGCGGTACGGAGCAGATCGGTTAGGGGGACTCTCTTTGCGGTGTTGCCGAATTTGAATTCCGTCAATAACATCTGCCAACCGACGTTGTCATCCAACGCGGGTACAGCGCCCGGCACGTCGCTCAAGCGGATTTCCAAGAGTTCAGATGGGGATTCCGGATTCGCACAGAAGACTACGAGTTCATCGATCATTGGAAGTCCACTGGGATCGGCAGCCGTTTCCGTCGGGTGCCAGACGATGAGGGTATCGGGGTAGTTCCACTCGTCGAACTGTTCGCTGTAGACAAAGCAACCAGGGAATTCTGCATTTGCAGTTGCGGACGAGACGGCACGTTCGATCCGCTCGAGTGCCACGCGACCATACTGAGTCACAACGCTATTCGCATGGTTGAAGTCGCTGCCTGATTGAACGACAGTTGCCAACGCCGCCATCGCGCCTGCCATCATCACCAGGATCGTGGTGACCATCATCAGCTCCATCAGCGTCAAGCCTCGACGGTGTAATGGTCGGCGTTGCCGGTTGGTCCGGTGATTATTGCGGTGACGGGACATGGCTATAGACGCGCCTCATGGTGACTAGCAATCGGGCAGGGCCGTTTTCTTGGTGTTTGTAAACCGAAACTTCGATCGCGCGCATTCCAGACGCGGATCCGGCCGGTAACAGTATTTCTGGGTCGGCTTCGTCGACGTAGACCACCGTCGATTTGAGCTCCCAATTCGCGAAATGGCCTTCTCGCAGTCGAAAGTTGGGATGGCGTAAGTTTCCTTGATCGTCACCCGTTCCCAACGGCTTGCCCCAAGGATCGACCAGCGGCACGGCCTGGTACTTGGCGAAGTCGTCCGTGTCGTCAAACGACACAAAGCGACCCGCATTGACGTCGTCTTCTCCAGACTCCGGACCCAAATACAGCGACAGAGGATCGCTACCAGGTTCCGCGTAGGCGAGTCCCATTGCTTCGTCCAGAAACTGACGAGCGATACCCTGGGCAATCGTCTGGTCTAGAGAATCCGTCGCAGATCCCATGGCGGCATACGTGGTCAGCAGCAAAGCCGAACCAGCCATTACGATAACGGTCAACGCGACGAGGACTTCGATGAGTGTGAAACCACCGCGACGATCACGACGGACGCATTCATTTTCGATGAAACCGTGAATCACGTCTGTCATTGCGCGTGCCAATCGTTTGAATCGTTCACCTTCCGATCGCAGGACAGCGCGATCGCACAGCCGAGCGCCCCTGTTGACATCACCTTGGCGAAATAAGAAAAAAACGCGGCGGGGTCCCCTCAAGCTCCCAGCTTCCCCGCCGCGCACGCACACCTGCACCTCTCCCCAGGGGCACAAGTGCAACAAAACATACTGCGCATGTGGAGCGAGTCAAAGAATCTTGAGGCTCTTGGCCAAATGTCCTGTCGCCGAGTGGCAACCTTCCCTTATCAATGGCGAGAGAATGAGGTGCTCCGACCTCAATGATGCGCTAACGCCTCAATTACCATGGTATCAGCTGCCCCACTTCCCCCCGTATCGTTCGACATTCGCTCAAGTCGAGTGTTAACCCGGTCAATAATCTCACTTGTCCGTTGGTGCTCATGACCGACCCTGTCCTTGATAGGTTTCTTTCTCAGTGAGAATCATGTCCATGAAGATATCGTGATCTTCTGTCGGGATCCCTGCGAATAATTGGCATTCGAACGCAATTGCAACCAATGGCGCATCCCTGCGGGCGTGCCGGAGTAGTTTGTCGTAATATCCCTTGCCGTGTCCCATCCGCGCGCCGCGTCGGTCGAATGCCACACCTGGCACCATGATCAAATCCAGTTCTGCGACCTCGACCGATTTCGATTTGACTTTCCGCAATTCGGAGCGTGGTTCGAGGATCTTGTACATCCCAGTTTTCAATTCGTCGATGTTCTCCAAGTGGAAGAGTTCCAATTCGCCACTCAGGCACCAGGGCACAACGATCTTCTTTGCACTATCCAACGCCGCCTGGAGGTCATGACGCGTGCGCACTTCCGTCCTCACGTCCAGATAGAACATGACGGTCTTAGCGGCACGGTATTCCGGCAATTGCATGAAACGGGCCACGATTTCACGACTGAGCTCGTCTTTGCGCTCTTGCCCGCGACGGTTGGCTTGGGCCCGCTCGCGAAGTGTGCGTTTGCGTTTGGCAAGATTGATGACACTCTCCTGACTTTCGGGGCGAATTCCTTTCTCGATTGTGGTGCCTGCCAGGCGACAACCCGCAGGCAAGTTGCTATCGTAGCAAAAGCAAGAAAACTGACAATCTTCCCGAATCGCCAAGCCAAAATGCCCAGGAGGCAAGTCCAATGGCGTTCAACAACATGCTAAGCCGACGGACGTTCTTGGCGAGCACCGTAGCCGGCACACTCGTGGCAACAGGACCGACGATTGCCCAACCGACATCAGCGCAGCCGAAGAACACGCTTTGTGCCTTCGTTAAATTCCTCCAAACGATGGACAACGATACGTTGGCACGAACCATCGCGAAGTTGGGATTCGATGGCATTGAAGCGACGATCCGAGACAATGGGCAAGTTCTTCCTGAGCGCGTTGTCGATGAACTGCCGAAGTTGGTCGAAGCGCTTGCCAAACACCGCCTGGAAATCACCGTCATGGCTTCGAGTGTCAATCGTGTTGACCAGCCGCACACCGAAAAAGTGTTGCGGACAGCGGCCGGGCTAGGGGTCAAGAAATACCGAATGGCCTACTATCGATACGACGCCAATCGCCCCATCATCTCCCAATTGGATTCCTTTAAGCCGGCGCTGCAGGAGTTGGCGGCACTCAATCGCGAACTGGGAATGACTGCCGTCTATCAGAATCACTCGGGAAATCGAATTGTCGGCGCGTCGGTTTGGGATTTGCGCTATTTGCTTCAAGATATTGATCCACAAGACGTGGGTGTGGCATTCGACATTCGTCATGCGACGGTCGAAGGTGGCTTGGCCTGGCCGATTGACTTTGGCGTCGTTCGCCCGCATCTTGCTGCCGTTTGCGTGAAGGACTTTGTGTGGGACGGTCGCAAGCCCAAGAATGTGCCGTTGGGTCAGGGACGTGTCGATTCTGCCTTCTTCCCTCTGCTCAAGAGATCGGGATTCGCGGGTCCGATTTCGTTGCACGTCGAATATTTGCCCACAGCCGGTAGCGAAGAGAACACGGCCGCCTTGAAGAACGATCTGAGAACGCTGAAGTCGTTGTTGAGCAACGGTTGAGAGCGAATGAAGCGTCGAATGCAGAGTCGAATGCAGAGTCGAATACCAAAATCACACTCTATTCGCCTAATTCGTGGTTGTAAGCGTCCTCGCACCATGACGCTGTAGGTTTAGTCTGGCTTGCGACTATGACAAGAAACAGAACGTCGATCCTTGGAGTCAACCCATGAAAATGTTTGTTCGAGGTCAGTGGCTGGAAAGTGACGAGCGGATTGATGTTTGCAACCCGTTTAGCGGCCAGGTCATAGATACTGTTCCCAAAGCGTCGCCCGATGACGTAGAAACAGCATTGGCCGGCGCCGTCGAAGGTGCACGGCTAATGCGAAAAATGCCAGCGTACGATCGCTACAAGATATTGCGTCGCGCCGCCGACTTGATGGTTCAGCGTCAAGAAGAACTAGGTCGTACGATCAGCGAAGAGGAAGGCAAGGTCCTCGGCGAAGGAGTCTTCGAAGCGAGCCGATCCGCCATCACGATGGAAGTTTCCGCCGAAGAAGCCAAGAGACTGACTGGCGAACTGTTGCCACTGGATGGTGCGCCTGGCGCGGAGGGAAAGATCGGCTTTACCTTGCGCGTCCCCTGCGGCGTCGTCGTGGCGATCACGCCATTCAACTTCCCTCTGAATCTGGTGTGTCACAAAGTTGGCCCCGCCCTGGCCGCGGGTAATTCGGTCATTGTCAAACCGGCCAGCGACACTCCGCTTGTGGCACTCAAACTGGTCGAAATCCTCTTGGAAGCAGGGCTCCCGCCGTTGGCAATCAACTGCGTGACCGGCAGTGGATCGGCTGTCGGGGAGACGTTATGTGCCGACCGTCGCGTTCGGAAGATCAGTTTTACGGGAAGCGTGGAAGTTGGGCGTCGGATCTGCCAGGTTGCCGGGCTCAAGAAAGTCACTATGGAACTGGGGTCGAACAGCCCCTTGATTGTGATGCCGGACGCAGACATGACGAAGTTTATCGAAGCGACGGTAAAAACCGGTTTCGCCAACGCAGGCCAGGTATGCATCTCGACACAGCGCGTAATTGCTATTGATTCAATCTACGGGGAAGTGATTGAACGATTACAGCCAGCGATCGAATCAATCGTTACGGGCGATCAACTGAGTGCGTCGACGGGGATGGGGCCAATGGTGCGCACAGGCGACGCCGAACGTGTTGCCGCACGCATCGACGAGGCAGTCGCTGGCGGTGCTCGCCTGATGTGTGGCGGGCAGCGTGAAGGTGCCAATGTCGTCCCAGCCCTGCTGGCAGATGTTTCACCTGAGATGCGATTCAGTCGTGACGAACTGTTTGGCCCAGCAGTTGGCGTCAGCAATGCCAAGAATATTGACGAAGCAATCACATTGGCGAATGATTCCGACTACGGCTTGAGTGCCGGTATCTTCACTCAGGATCTCGACGCGGCGATGAAGTTCGCCAAACGGGTCGATAGTGGGAATATTCAGATTAATTGGGGGCCGATGTGGCGAGCTGATTTTATTCCTTACGGTGGGTTAAAGGAAAGTGGGATGGGCAAAGAAGGCCCGAAATACGCCATCCAAGAGATGACCGAATCGAAAACGGTGGTCATCCACGCAAAGGACTGACATGCCCGGCTCGACCCCAGTGGACCGGAGCTACGATCGATTGGCGGTGAATGCCATTTGGCTGCTGCGGCTACGCTGGGTCGCTGTTGTGGGACAGTTGATCACGATCGGTGTCGCCATCCTGGTGTTGCGTGTTGAATTGCGGGCTCTGCCACTACTGGCCATCGTGGCATTTACGGCCGCGACGAATTCGGTGTTCGCCCTCTGGCGACGAAGTCACGCAGGATCTCAGAATTCGCTGGATGACGTGGTTCGCGACATTCGCCTGTTGGCCGTTGTGATGACGTTAGACCTGGTCTCTTTGACATTTCTGCTGTACTTGTCAGGCGGGCCGGCGAATCCGTTTGTCATTTTTTACTTGGTCAATCTTTCATTGGCGGCCGTGGTGTTGCCAAGTCGCTGGTGTTGGGCACTGACCGTGTTCGCCATCAGCTGCCTGGGCGGGCTGTTTTTTGACCACGTTGTGCTGCCAGAACTTGATCAGCCGGTGCGTATGGCATTGCCGTTGGATCGCATGCCCACGTTGCAAGAACTAGGACTGATCGTTGCGTTGGCCGCGTGCGGGAGTGTCACTGTGTACTTCATTACGCGCGTTACTCGCGAGTTACAGTATCAAGAATTCCAGCTGCGAGTCGCGGAAATGCAACGCTCGCGGAGCGAACGACTCGAAGCACTCGCAACTCTGGCAGCTGGAGCGGGCCATGAGCTGGCATCGCCTCTTTCCACCATTGCCGTCATTGCCAAGGATCTGGCCAAACAGCTCGAAGGGACCCGAGTTCCCAACACCGTCATTGAAGATGTGGGCTTGATTCGAAGCGAATTGGATCATTGTCGCCGGATTTTGAATGAAATGAGTAGCAGTGCGGGGCAGGCGACTGGTGAAGTGATGCGCCGGGTAACGGTACGCGAGTTGATCGAAGAGGTGTTAGATGTCGTCCGTCGTGGAGACCGTGTTCGGGCTGAGTTCTCGAGCGATGCCGGAGAAAGGGATGTCGTCTTGCCACTTGTCGGTACGGCGCAAGCCATCCGTGCCATCGTCCGCAATGCACTCGATGCCAGCCCCTCGTCCGAACTTGTTAATCTAACGGTCACCGTCGATGCAGACAATCTACGGATTCAGGTGTCCGACAACGGAACGGGCATGAAGTCCGATGATCTGGTCCGAGCAAGCGAGCCCTTCTTTACGACGAAAGAACCGGGCCAAGGCATGGGGCTGGGCTTGTTTTTGGCCCATAACGTCTTCGGGCGGCTCGGTGGCGAGTTTCAGTTAGCTTCCGAGTTTGGCGCGGGAACCACAGCCACAATTTGGGACCGATCATTTTAAACCAGCCATTTTCGATCGTTTGATGCCTGCCACTTGTCCGGTGGCGAGTGACCGTTC
>JASLPZ010000024.1:0-34816 GCA_030744725.1 Pirellulaceae bacterium | reverse complement strand
ATGAACGCAATGACCAAGTTTACCGCCTGCTGTTTCGTTGTCTCGACCGCGCTCCTGGCCGTCACTGGTACCAACGCCAACGACTGTCTGCGTGAGCTCCAGGAACGCGCCGTCAACGCCGGTCGATCGGACGCTGCCCACTGGGGCATAAGCGCGGACAACTATTCGCAATGGACAACACATACCAACCGCCTGATACCGGTCTATACATTCGGCACACGCGGCGCTGGAAACAGCATCGACCTCTCGGACTTTATCGGCGCGGAGAGCGTTTATCGGGATCAACGCGAAATCATTCGGCTTTACGGTCGCCTGCCAGCAGGCACCTTGAATGAACAAGCGATCTACATGGACCAAACGAATGTGTTTGACATTCAGCAAGCCGCACTGGAAGCCGGAAAGAAACACATCTTCCTGGTGATCTTCGATGGAATGGACTGGCAAACGACTCGGGCCACGGCAATTTACAATCAACGCCGAGTCAGTTACCACGACGGGCGTGGTCAAGGTACACACTTCCAAGGCTTCACTGCCGATGGAACGTCACAATTTGGTTGGATGGTAACGGCCACGCACAACGCTGGCACGGAATTCGATGTCAATCAGCAGACCGTGACCAACCCGGGTGGGACTGCTGGCGGTGGATACGATGCGCGTCGCGGCGGCGCATTTCCCTGGTCACAGCCGAATGATCTAGAATACCTGACGGGGAGTTCGAAAAAAGGGCCCGAGCGTCATCCCTACACCGATTCCGCGTGTGCCGCGACCAGCATGGTCGCAGGCGTCAAGACCTACAACGGCGCCATCAACGTCCGCCCTTCCGGCAAGCATGTGCCGACCATCGCGCATCGGGCGCAGTTGGCAGGCTACGGCGTTGGTGCGGTGAGTAGCGTGCCTATAAGCCACGCCACGCCAGCCGCCACCTACGGGCACAATGTGCACCGAGACGACCTTCAGGACTTAACTCGCGATCTCCTCGGCATTCCGTCGATCAGTCATCTTCGGCCGCTGGCTGGATTGGACGTGTTGATCGGCGGCGGTTTCGGCGTAGAACGCGCCGAAGATGCGAAACAAGGGAGCAACTTCGTGCCCGGCAATGCATATTTAACCGCCGCGAATCGCAAGACCGTTGACATTGACCATGGCGGGCGCTATGTCGTTGCCACGCGAACCGCTGGCAAGAACGGCGCGAAGCTGTTGCAAGACGCTGCCACACACGCCGCGCACAAGGGACACCGACTGCTAGGGTTCTTCGGGGTCGGCTCCGCCAAAGGGCACCTGCCGTTTGCCACGGCCAATGGCGACTATCAGCCGGCGCTGGGGCGTCAAAAGAGCGCCGAGACATATGACATCGCCGACCTCATCGAAAATCCGACCCTCGCAGAGATGACCACCGCGGCGTTGACTGTGCTGCAAACCACGCCCAATGGTTTCTGGTTGATGGTCGAAGCCGGCGATGTCGACTGGTCCAATCATGACAACAACTTGGACAACTCAATCGGTGCCATCAACAGTGGCGATGCGGCAGTCAAGGTGATCACCGATTGGGTCCAGCAAAACAGCAACTGGCGAGAATCCCTCATGATCGTAACTGCCGACCATGGCCATCTGTTGAATCTAACGCGGCCGGAATTGCTGGTACCTTCAAACTAGCCGACCACGGCCATACACCGTGGCTTTGGCTCGCCCGCAAAGTGGGGCGTGGACCGTGGGTTTAGGACGCTCTACGGAACAACATCGGGGTTCATCAGCGTGATCAACCGAATACGATCCGTTGTGTCTGGATCGTATTGAATGTGAATCGTGTATTGAGGCGATTCGAATCGATCCCACGCCCCCTGCGGTCCCAGGGAATCTTCCACGAAAGCATCCTTCGATCTTGTGGGCTCGCCAAGCTCAGCGCGCACGGCATCGCGACTACTGGCAAATGACAACGAGCCAATCAACGGCCCTTTAAAACCGGAAAACGACTCATGAGCATCAGAATGCAAAAAGATTGTCTTGATCGCGCCGACGTTATCCTGTTCAATTTCGATGCCACGTTCCCGATCGACCCAACTGCGCGAGCCGATTGGCGCTTCTTCCTCCGGGTCGTCGTCCGTCTCGTCAATCAAATCGAATGGTTCTAGCACGTTCTTGACAGAAGATACGGAAACCAACTTACCGAGAATCCCAAGCAACTCTTCCATTGTCCGTCCCTTGGTCGTTGTTACGGCATTTCGCCCCACACGACATCGCCATTGCCCGCGATCACTTCACCAATCCGCCAGTTATCCAGGCCAGCATCGCTGAGCATCGTACTGATCTTGTCCGCATAGTAACTGCTGACCAATAGCGTGAGGCCGATCCCGCCATTGAACGCGCGATCCATTTCGTCCTGGTCGATGTTGCCGAGTCGTTTCAACCAGCTGAAGACCGCTGGAACAGGCCACGCATCACGTTGTAATCGTACGCTCGACCCGCTGGGGAGAATGCGTTGGATATTTTCCTGCAATCCGCCTCCGGTAATGTGAGCGACTCCATGAACCACGTTTTTGACTCTGTAATGGTTAAGGATCCGGCGGACAGGCCGAGCATAAATCTGGGTTGGCCTTAATAAGGCCTCTCCGACGGAAGCACCAAGCTCGTCGATCTGATCATCAACGCCCAAGCCCTCCATATCGAAGACAACCCCGCGGGCCAGACTGAAACCGTTCGAATGGAGGCCGCTCGACGCGACACCGATCACCACGTCACCCGGCGCGATCGTACGGCCGTCGATCAACTGTTTGCGTTCGACCACACCGACGCAAAACCCAGCCAGGTCGTAGTCGCCCGTCGCGTACAAATCGGGCATGATTGCGGTCTCTCCGCCCAGCAGCGAACAATCCGCTTGAAGGCAACCGGCGCTGATCCCTTCGACGATCTGTTCCAGCAATGCTGGGTCATCGTGGGACATTGCGACATAATCCAAGAAAAACAGAGGCTCCGCGCCACAACAGATTGCGTCGTTGACACACATCGCCACGAGATCGATCCCTACCGAATTATGGGTATCGGTCAACCGGGCGACGCGCAACTTCGTGCCCACGCCGTCAGTGCAGGCCACGAGGACAGGGTCTACGTAATTGCGTTGAAAGAGCTTGCTGGAAAAATCCAGCTTGAACAGGCCGGCAAAACCGCCATCCAGCTTCATGACCCGTGGTGAAAACGTACGATGCATCAACTTCGGCAGCCGCGACATCGAATCGCGGTAGACATCCAAGTCGACACCGGCATCCTTGTATGTTGCCTTACGCATGTTTGCTCGCGGGGGATACGGGAAACTTCAAATTCTACGAGTCGATTGCAGGTGTTGTCAACGAGCCCGCTCCAAGGCGGGTTTGCAGTGGCATTCGTCTCCAGTTCCACCTCCAAACGCAACTAAGGAACGTTCGAGGAGTTTCTGTCCGATAGTCGCCTTTCGCTCCGCGATAGGAACGTCCTTTCGCGGAGCGAAAGACGACAATAAAGGATCGAACACTGCTGAAAGGTGCCGAGTCGTGGGAATTCCTGATGGAATTGCCGCCCTAACGGTTAAGCTTGTCCGGACGGTCACGGTCCCCACAGGACGTAGGGTTTATCCACGTGGCACGTCAAAATCGAAAGCGACATTTTTCCAGACAACGTTCACCACTCTGAGCTCTCTCGCGCAATGCCGAGTGTATGTTTGCTGACCCCAGCACCATCTCCTCGAATCGTTGCCGTAAGAAAGCTCACAACTATGCTCATGCGTCATCCACACCCAAATCTCCAATTCACTCAGTTCCTCCCCTACGGCGCGCTCGTCCACGACGGTGGAGTGCAGTTCATTATTTTCAGCCGGTCGGCCACCGAAATGCGGCTGCTTCTATACAACGAACTGAATGACCGCGAACCGGACGAAGTTATTCGCTTTGACCCGGATACCGATCGTTGGGGGGATGTCTGGAGCATCTTCGTGCCCGGCATCGGTGAAGGGCAGCTTTACCATTTCCAGGCCGATGGGCCACACGATCCGGAGCACGGCCAGTGGTTTGATGGTCGCGCGCGGCTCATCGATCCATTCGCGAAGGCACTGGCGGGCAACTTTCAAACCAACGACGACGGAATTATCCGACCGCCCAAGTGTGTCGTGGTCGATGATCATTTCGATTGGCAGGGCGACCGCCATCTGCGGCGTGATCTTTCAGAGACTGTCATTTACGAAATGCATGTCCGAGGTTTTACGCAAAGCGAGTCCAGCGGCGTGAACCATCCTGGAACCTATCTGGGGGTGATCGAGAAGATCCCCTACTTGCAGTCGTTGGGTGTGACCGCAGTCGAGTTGATGCCGGTGCATGAGTTTCCCATCCTTGGATTCCAAGGCGAAGAACTGAGCAAGCCAAATTACTGGGGCTACGATCCGCTCGCATTTTTTGCACCTCATCGTGGCTATGCCGTCGGCGGGGCACCTGGCAGTCAGGTGGTGGAATTCAAGCAGATGGTCAAGGCCCTGCACCAGGCCGGCATTGAAGTCATTCTGGATGTCGTCTTCAATCACACTTGTGAAGGCAACGAACTCGGCCCCACGCTCAGCTTCAAAGGGCTCGAAAACCGCGTTTTCTACATGCTTGAAAACGGTGGCAGTCGCTACGCCAACTATTCCGGTTGCGGCAACACGATCAACGGCAATCATCCGATTGTCCGCGAGATGATCTTCTATTGCCTCCGACATTGGGTCCACAACTACCACATCGATGGATTTCGCTTTGACTTGGCGTCGATCCTCAGCCGTGATCGTCATGGCAACATCATGCCGAATCCACCTCTGGTCGAAGCAATTGCCGAAGACCCGATGCTGGCGGCCACAAAGATCATTGCGGAAGCCTGGGATGCCGCCGGAGCATACCAAGTCGGTTCGTTCGGTGACCAACGTTGGAACGACTCGCACAATACGCGTCATTGGGCCGAATGGAACGGTCGTTATCGTGACGACGTGCGTGGCTACTGGCGCGGTGACGCAGGTCTGCGAGGCACATTTACAACTCGGCTGGCTGGATCAAGCGACTTGTATGAAGAGAATGGTCGGCCGCCAGCGAGCAGTATTAACTTCATCACATCACACGACGGATTCACCTTGAACGACCTGGTCAGCTATCGCCACAAACACAACGAAGCCAACGGCGAAGGCAACCGAGACGGTGACAACAACAACTTTAGCGAGAACTTCGGCGTTGAAGGTCCCACGCGGAAGCCGAGAATCCAAAAGTTGCGAGCACGCCAGGTCCGCAATTTGCTGGCGTCGCTAATGCTCAGCCAGGGCGTCCCGATGTTGGTCAGCGGCGACGAATGCGGTCGTACGCAACGTGGAAACAACAACGCCTACTGTCAGGACAACTCCGTTTCGTGGTTCGATTGGAACGCGACCGAGGAAAACGCTGGACTCTTGCGTTTCACGAAGGCGTTGATCGCATTTCGAAATCGACATGCGGCGGTACGCAGAAAACGCTATCTGACGGGTGAACCGGCGGGGCAGCGAGGCTTGGCTGACATCAGCTGGTTCGATCCAAAGGGTGCCTCCGTGGACTGGAAAAGCGACGTGCTGCCGGTTGCTTGCGTGCTGAGCGCCGTCAATGAAGACGAAGACGAAGACGCCCAAGGCGACGGCCACGCCGTGTTACTGCTTGTCAATCCATCAGGCCGGTCTCGCCGTTTCATCTTGCCGCCCGTTGCTAAGGGAATTCCGTGGCGTCTGTTTATCGACACCAACGCGACACCGCCATTGGACGTCTATCCCCAACTCGATGGACCGTTGCTGGGTCCATTGAAATCGGTCACTTTGGATCAACATTCTCTACAGTGTTTTGTCGCATCGGAGTGATGACCTAGTCGCGTCGCAGCGTAAACGCCGTGTAGTGGAATCCAGTGGCGTCATTAACCACCATCCCGCCGCCCGGTGCCAGATACTGTGCAACGACAGCAAATGGCGGTAATGGATTCTCCTTCAGTGCCCCGTTCAGAGCCCGGAAAAACGGGTTATTGTCGGAACGTGTGTCGAGCTGTTCGCGAACTGACTTAGAAGTCGCCAGTTCATACAGCGCGCGAAACCCTTCTTCGGGGCGTCGAAAAGTGATCATCCCCGTCTTGGCTGTGCCGACTTGCCGCTTGATCTTGCTGGCAATCAACTTGTATTCAATGTCGTTGGCGAGCGATTCTGACGAGTCACTTTTGGTTACAATCACTTGCTGGAGGAGTTTTGAACTATCGGTGCCCATCAGGTAGTCACCGATAACCGCCAGGCACGGATCTGGGACCCGTGTCAATTGTCCGGCTGAGCTGGCGTTGCGGTTGGGGATGGGTGTGCGATAGAACGTCACCGTACCATACGTTTCTTTGGTCAAGGCATTGCCTAACTTGTCCGCGACCCGCTGTAGCGATCTCTTCGCCTTTTGAGGATCCTTGACTTTGATGGCGATCAATGTTGCTTGACTGTTCAATCTAGCCGGCGGTTCCATCCACGCAATCATGGTCGCTCGGCCCGCAATCTGCTGTAGGATTTCGGTCTCAAAATCGATGTCCAGCTGCTCGGAGATGCGATCGACAATCTCCAGTTGCCAAGTATCTTCACCGCGAAACACTTCATACAGTTTCGTGAGTTCGTCCAGCGTCTGATCGATGTCCCAATAGAGCGTCGAATAGGAAGCGACATCAGTCGGCACCCACGGTTCGGGCGTGGTGTCGCCGGAATCCAGGGCGATCATTTTCACAACGCCTTCGCGCGGCGATTCCAGTAAGATGTGGGCGTGCATAACGCCATCAAATTCGTCGGTGGCGAAAACCATGGATCCGCCAATTCCGTTGATGCCATCGATCCCTAAACCGGCCGCCGTTGCCAGGGCAGCCTGGCCGCCGAAATTACCGCGTGTGATGCGTTGGGCCAGGGCAAACGGATCGGCGTAGAACGTCACATGCGGCTGTTCGTCATCGTCGCCTCCACAGCGGCTCATGATCGTCTTGAACTTGCGGTTTTCTGAGAGCGTCAACAGTTCTTCGTTTCCACCCCAAACGTCCAGCAGTTGCTTTGACAAGTCAGCGTTGCTCGTAAAGACGACGGTGTTGTCCTTCTCGAACACCACCAGCCGACGGCGTCTCCCGGGGAATTCGTAGACGTCCAATTGCACGTCGCCCACTTTCTCGACCGTACGTGATGTCTCGGCCGCGAGCAGTTCTTCATCCAGACGTTTCAACAGCGTTTGCGCCTGGGCAGCATGATTTCCGACATCGAACAACAGCACACCTTCCGGGCTGCCTTGCTCTTTTGCCACGACGGCAATACAGAGTTCCCCTTGTGGTATGCGCAACAGCTCTGCCAGCGGCAGGCCGATGCGTTCTTCGATCTGCGTATACGCTTCTAGAGCAGATCCGTATAGATGGGCCACGAATGGTCGGATTTTCTCGTCGCTTGTAATGCGCCCCATGGCGGTCTCGCTGAAAGCCTCGATCAGGTCGGGCACGCTGCGGGCTTGGACGTAGACCAACGTTTGGTCGGGAAGCAATTTGGCCGCCACCGGCCGCTCAGCCCGGACGCTCGTCCCCATCAACAGCGACGACGCAGCAATTGCCAAAGCGAACAGAACGGGTATTACGCGCACGATAAACCTCCCAAATCGAAATAACCATGGTAATCTGTGTAATCCGTCTTTACGCTTTACCCCCGCAGATTCGGCATGGTTTCACTGCCGTCGCAGCAGCCGGCATTTATCTTGAATCTTTATTGCGAATCATGCGGTCGGATGCCAGAATGGAGGGGTTCATTGCCGGTAGGACCCGCTTCTTCGCAGGCGCACCAAGACGGCGGGACGACACGTGTCGATGAAAACGACTGATACAAACCTCTATTGCCTTGTCAACGCTAAGAATTACGTCTCAATCCCACGAGGAATCCGATCATGCATTTGACCTTCCGGCGTGCGTTGGCGATCGCCCTGGTGGCAAGTTCCTCCTGGCTTGGTAACAGCGCCTTCGCGCAACAGCCGACCGCGGGTGGGCAGGACAATCTTACTCAGACGGGGCAAAGCGAGAGTTTCACGATTGAGCGTGATACCAGTTTATCGGTGATTGCGCCGCCAGCCACAAACTTCCTCAGCAAACCGACGACGGGTTTCGGTATAGTGCAGGGATATGGTTCGTTTTCCGGGGGCGGTGGAACGACTGGGCTCGGCGGCCTGAGCAGTTTCGGCGGAGGCCGTGGTGGTATCGGCGGCGTCGGTGGCTTTGGCCTGGGCGCCGGCTTCGGCAACCAGTTTGGCAGAAACCAGCTTGGTGGAAGCCAGTTTGGCCAGCAAGGCCAGCTGGGTGCGGCAGGTACCCTGCCGTTGCGTCATCGCATCCGCGTCGATATTGCTGTGTCGCCTCGGACGATCACACGTATTAGCCGCGCCTTCGCCCGGCGTTTGACCAGGTTACCGGGATTGACGGGGATGCTTGCCGTTGACGTGACCATGGAAGGGCAGACCGCCGTGCTGACGGGTTCTGTTGATTCGGATCGAGCGCGGGACCTTGTCGCCCGTTTGGCAATGCTTGAGCCGGGTATTGCGGCTGTCCGAAATGAGCTATCGGTGACGCCGATTGAAGCCCCGCCTGAGTCGCCACAGTCGCCATCGAGTTAGCAAGATCGACCGCCGCTTGATTGGCGGCGAGCCTTCCTGTCGACAGCGGCGGACGTACCAAACTTGTCTGACGCGATGTTTGCTGGATAACTGCCCCACCGTTGGTGCTTGCGCCACGACGTCGACTCACACCTTGTTCATGCAAGCGCGCTTTCAAGGTACGTGGGAGCGTGATCGTGGTCGTGCGGATGTTTCGTTGCGGGGCATCCTGCAACACTGGGCTATCGGGCAGATCTGCCATCTGTTGGTTGCTGGCAGGCTGTTGATACGCGGCACCTGCCACTCTGGTCGGCGTCCGTGCCGCCCCGGTCATATGCGCCTGGGTGATCCCATGCTGGCCGTACGGAGAATTCATTGGCACTTCGACCTTCTTGCCCGGCAGCACATTCATCGCCTGCTGACCCATCACGACGTGTCCAGACGAGGTCGTGAATACTGGCATTAGACTGATGGACTTCTCCTGTCCACCGACGTCATCCCACGAGATCCAAACGCTATACGACGCTCCGAGTTTCGATTTGCCGAAATGCGTTGTGAACTGTTCAGGGGTAAACACATACTTGCGTGATGGGGTCTGGGTCGTTTGTGACTTGTCCGTATCGTCGTAGGCATACACAACAAGTTGGCCTTCCACCGGGACTGCTTCGTTCCTCGGGTTGTAGAAGAAAAAGCGACCACCAAAGCCTCGTGTCGCCTTGCCATTGGGTTGCGTCATCACATCAGGCACCCAGATCGTCGCCATGCGTGCAGGCGTCTGAAAGGCACTCTCGGTGATCTCGGGGTCCTTCGAGGACCACGGCAACTTATCGCTCCAGTCAGTCATGGACTTGCATCCCGACAAACTGAGCGTGATCATGCACGCGACGATCATCTTGGTACGAGCCACAGTAAAGTACCTCATCGAGTCATCGGTCATCGGAATTCGTGTCCGTGGGTTTTGGATTCGCAATGCTGAAACTACCAACTGCGCTGCCGAGTCGCCGTTGGCGCTGAGGCTGGCGGCGGCCCATGGGACGTCGCCTGAAACTGCACGCGCTGAACCGTCGGGATCACCTGCTGCGGCCGGTCATCGAGTCGCCCCCGTGGCAGCTCAACGGACGTCGCTGGTGGTAATCGTCTGGCGGGCCCGAATTGAGACGCACGGTAGTCCACCTGATCGACGGGCGTGGGCGGCACAGGTACGGGCGAGCCTTCGGTGGGCAACGGACGCAAGCCCTCGTCATTGATCACGGGTTCTCCGTAATGGTGTTGGTGCCCCCCGTTCTGAGGCATCACGCCAAACGGATCCATGTCGGGGAAGATCACCGGAATGTCAGATTCACAGAACAAACATCCGTTGCTCATCAGACCAACCTCGCCGTGCAGTGACGCCACGTCGCCCAGGCACCACGTTATTCGCTGCGATTCCATCATTTTGATAGTCTCGTAGTCTGCGTCGTCCGCGATAATGTACGGAGTCATGATGATCAGCAACTCGGTCTTTTTGGTCAGGTTCGACTCGTAGCGAAACAAGTTCCCCAACAACGGCACGTCGCCGAGAAGCGGGACCTGATTTTCGACCCTCTCCTTAAAGGAAGTCATCAGCCCGGCGAAGACGACGGTTTGACCGCTTTTGGCACTAATCGTCGTCTGGGCGGTTGTGCGTTCAATGGGTGGCGAAATGATGGGATCGCCGTTCGAGTCCGTTCCGACAAAGGTGCCGTCCGTGATCGATCCCAACGCGGAACGCGTGGCATCAATATCCATTACAATTACACCGTCGTCGTTGATCAACGGTTGAACGCGCAGGATCAGGCCGGTCTCCACATCCACTACATTTTGCTGGACGATGCCCTGCGTGGTTGTCGTGCCGTTAATTCGAGCCACGTCAGCCCCCACCTGCACAAACGCCTGCTGGTTGTTCAACGCCATGATTTGTGGGCGACTGAGGACCTGAAGCCGGCCTTCCTTCTCCATGGCACGGACAAGAAGATTAATTGATTCGCTGGCGGCCGAGAGCACCAAGCCGCCAAAGCCGACCCCTGAAAGCTGGCTGGTGCGCCCCAGGCCCAGTGCGGATATTGCCTGGCCCGCCAAACGACCGGGCCCCTGGTCGGTGTCCGTATTTGGCAGTCCAGGTGTACCCATCGTTAAGTTCTGATTCTCATCCAGAAAGTTGAAACCGGGAGTCCGTGCCGTGCCTGCCAACCCTCGATCGAACAGCAGAGAATCCTGCAACCCCAGTTCAACTCCAAACTCAAACGCATCCGCCAGGTCGACTTCGGCAATCAGGACCTGCACCATCACCATGGGAGGCCGAAAGTCCAGCTCCTTGATGACCTGCATGATCTCTTCGTAGTACTCTGGCGTGGCACTGACAATCAAACTGTTCGTCACGATTTCCGGCACCACGATCACTTCACGTTCGATCTGCTCGTACGGGCTGATCGCTTGATTGAACAACAACTGCTGCTGGATTAGATCGCGCTGACTGGTCAGAAACGTGGTGATCGAATTGGCCACGTCCAAGGCCGGCGCATTCTTCAGGCGGACCACGCTCAATCTGCGAGTGGCAATGTCGTCTTCGTCCAACCGCAACAATAAGGTTTCCACCACGGCAAGGTCGCTGGACGAGCCCGACGCGATGATGCTGTTGGTGCGAATATCGACGGCGAACGTCAATGGAACCAGCGAACCCTCGCCCGCGGTTTGCACGGCCTGCGTTTGCTGTTGGAACCCAAAAATACCCTGGGCGTTGCCCTGGCCAGCGGTTACTTGCTGGCCAAACAGCGACTGCAGCATACCCGCCAGGTTTGTGGCATCGCTATTAACGACTGTGAAAACCTTAATCAATGCTTCCATATCGGGTAGCTGATCGAGTTCTTCGATCAAGGCCGCGATCAGCTCCATGCTCTCCGCGGGAGCTCGGACGAGCAACGCGTTGATGTTTGGATCGGCGGTCACCTGGACATCGTCCATGATCCCGCTGCGGAGCAGGAGACCATTCTCTTGGTCGACAACCTTGAATTCCAACGCGGAGGCTGGCCGACGAATCTGGCTTTGCGTTTCAGTGGCGCCACCGCCGCCAGGCTGCTGCTGCCCTTGACCTTGCTGCCCGGTATCACCGATTTCGCCGCGAATCGCGCCCAACAAGGCGTCGGCCAGATCCAAAGCCAGAGCATTTTTCAGACGAAAGACTTTGATCTCCGTCGATGTGCTGGCATCCTTGCCATCCTTATCGATGCTCTCAACCAACCGGCGGATTTCACCCAGATCGCGGGGGCTAGCCTGCACAATCAGCGAATTCGTCCGGTAATCTGCGATGATCTTGAGCTGAGTTCCCAACCCTAGACGCGGGTTGTCATCCTGCCCTGGTCGATTGACAAAGAATCCACGAACCGTCACTTCAGCGTCCAAGGCGGAGATGTACTTCAACGGAATGATCGTGAAGTCGCCCGTGTCCGGCTGATCCAGCTTGTCGATCAACTTGATCACCTCGTCGACGCTCTCTTTACGACCGATCAACAGAATGGCGTTCGGTTCGACCAACGCTCGGATGCTGACCTGGCCTTGGCGGGCCGAGAGAATCTCGTCATACAGTTCCGTCACCAACGTCACAGCCGCTTCGTTGTCGATATGTTTCAGGTGATGCACTTCCACAATCGGCTGCGTCTCTTTGCTTCTTTCTTCGATTTCGGCAATGATCCTCTGCACGCGTTCCACGTCACGCTTTCGACCGCGGATGATGATGATATCGAGGCCTTCCAGGAACTCGATCTGGACAGGCCCAAGCAGCCCGCCCGTCCCGTCGTCGTCCACTCCGAGCTCTTCACCCACGCCGACTGGCGCACCGGGCTGGGCTGCAGCCGGCGCACCGGGCTGGGCTGCAGCTGGTGGCGCGGTAGCCGGGTTCGGTTGCAACGGTTGGCCGTTCTCTTGCTGAAACACTTTGGTCAGCATCTGACCGTTCCAGTCGTTTCTTCGCCGCCCGGCGCCGGCCTGCACGGCAGCCGTGATGTTACCGTCTTTGGTGTTCTGTGCCGCGCGGATCAACGATACGGCAGTTTGCACTTTGTTCGGGTCGGCGTTGCGAATCGGCACGAGTTGCAGTTCCCCTGGGGCAGCCGCCTTGGCAGTGTCGATAGCGTGCGTCAACTGACGCCAGGCCTCAGTCTGCGCTGTTCGCTCAAAGGTGATCTTGTTCGCCGCGCGGTCGATCTGTAGTACGGGTTGAAGCCCATTGACCGTTACCAGGTGAACCATGAGGAGTTCGCCATTGCGCGCCGTGCTGGTGCGAATGCGCGCCCCCAACAACTGTTGGAGCCCGCCTTCGAATTCTCGCCAGGAGGTGTGCATGAGTTGATACGACATGGCTCGGACTGGTGCCGCGGCGCCAGGCACGACGGGTCGCGCCGGAAGAGCGGGCGGCCGCGCGGGAGCTGTCGCGGCAGGTTGCGGTGCTTGACCAGACAGCTCTTGCGCAATGCGCTGTTGCAACGCCGGCGGAGCAATGACGAGCAATTGTTGTGTTCTTGGGTCCGTGGCGATCCGAACACCGCTGCCATTGGGATAGCGCGTCCGCAACTGGTTCGCGATCCCCTCCAGATCACCGGATACGCGGTAGCTCTTGACCACCGAGCTGTTCGCGGCATTGGGCAGAGGTGCAGGTGACTTCGGCGGATCAACGGGCTTGTCCAGCGCTTGAATCACCTGAAGCGCCAATTGCTGTGACGGCGCCAAGCCTTGTACGAGCAGGCGGTTGTTTTCGCGGTCGACGCTCACATTGGCGTTGCCGGCCAGACCGGAGAGCATGTTCCGCAGCTGGGGTGCGAGATCATCGGCGTTGCGATGACGCACGGCATACGCACGAATCTCGCCCTGCACTTGCTCCTGGCCAAAACTGCTCGGAACAGAGAAACCGGGCGGAATCGCTACACAAGCGTAAGATAGTGCAACTGCCAATGCGCAACGGTAGCCGTTGAGTCTGGGTCGAATCGACATTCTTTTTATTCCATTCGTTGCTGGGTTTGCAACTTGGCGTTACCGGCGGCTTGCGGGATGAACCCCGCCGGTAGAATCCACTCAACAGAGGTAATCGGCAGAACCAGCTCGGGCCGTACAGTCATAATTCCCCGAAAAATCGGACGAATCGTCACACCGCGCGAGACTGCGCAAACTTTGCGGGTGAAGAAATAACGGCTAGGAAAACCGGAGAATTGACATCTCCCGGGCGGCCTTCCTCCAGGCTCGGTTGCGATGACACCGGGCAACGTGCCAGTCAACTTGGCAGGAATCTGATAGACTCTGCAATACCGTTCAATGGTGTTGGCCGAGGAAGGGGTCGGGAGTCTTTTTCGGGCAACGATTTACGATCGGCAGACGCTGATGGCCGAAAAAGACTCCCGACCCCGCCACCATTCAAATTACGTCACCTCATGGAGCGGTGTTGGATAGCCTCTGGCAGATCGAGACCTCGAATCGCTCGGTGTCGATCTTTTAGCCGATCACATCGATACTACGTAATCGACACGACTCATCTGACCCCAGGGATTTGCGGCCCCCGTCAAGCCCCAATTTTGCCAATTCACGAAACAGGATACTCTCATGCCCCAAGACGATTTTACCCCCAGGCCCCATCGGCCCTTTGACCCCGGTAGAGTCTCGCCGGAGCAGATCAGGAAAGTGCTCCGGGCAGCAATGATCGGGCTCGTTGTGTTGCTGGTCCTTTTCATCGGCAGGACGATGCTGTACCGAATTGAAGCCAGCGACGAAGGTGTAGTCTTGCGGTTTGGGGAACACCACAAAACCGTGTCACCGGGACTGCATGGAAAGCTCCCTTGGCCAATTGACGAGGTTTACAAAGTACCCGTCCAACGCATTCAGTCACTGGAATTTGGTTTCGAAACGACGCGGCCTGGTCGGCACACCGCATACGCTCAAGACGAAGATGATCTCGCCGTCGCCGAAATGCTCACGGGCGACCTGAATCTGGGCCACGTCGAATGGATCGTTCAATATCGGATCAGCGATCCGTTGGGTTATCTATTCAAGCTGGCTGACACAGAGAATCGGCCGGGCGGATTCCTCTCCGGCAGGTCCGAAGTGAATCCGGCCGTGCCAGATACAATCCGCGATATCTCGGAATCGGTGATGCGAAAACTAGTGGGCGATTCGAGCATCGACTATGTGTTGACAATCGGACGCCAACAATTGGCGAAGAATGCCGAAACGCTGATCCAGGAAGAGTTGGATGGATTCGAGTCCGGAGTCGATATCGTGACCGTCAAACTCCAGACGACATCGCCACCGACCGTGAAAGTTCAAGAGGCCTTTCAAGAGGTCAATCGAGCTCGCCAAGAGAAAGAAAAAGTTGTCAACGAGGCTTTGGGGGAACGGAACAGTATCATCCCAGCCGCTCGCGGCCAGCGTGACAAGGCCATCGCCGAGGCCGAAGGATACGAGAGTCGTGTGGTTTTGGAAACCAATGGTCGCGTCAACGCATTCCTCGCTCAACTGACAGAATACGAAAAAGCCCCCGATGTGACCCGCCAACGCCTGTACCTCGAAGCCATGGAAGAGATTCTCTCTCAGGCGGAGAGTTTGACGATTATTGACGAATCAGTACGAGGCATCTTGCCCGTGCTCAACCTAGACGAGTCCGTCGCACCGACGGCTAGCCGTCAAGGAGCACGCCGATGAAAGCCAGAATACTCGTAGTTGCCCTGGGCGTTGTTCTCCTTGTCTGTCTGGTTCTCTTTTTTAGCGCCTTCATTGTGAGCGAGGGTCAGCAGGCAATCGTGACGCAATTCGGCCGGTTCGTGAAGGCAGAACAGAAAGCCGGTCTGCATTTCAAATTGCCGCTGATTCAAGAGGTCAATTTCCTTGAACGTCGCCTGCTTCCCTGGGATGGCGATCCTGAGAGTATGCAAACTAAGGACAAAAAGCGGATCGACATCGACGTTTGGGCACGATGGCGGATTGTCAATCCTGAGACCTTCTTCATCAAAGTTCGGACGGAACAACGGGGACAAAAAATCCTGGACGACCTGGTCGATTCCGCAGTGCGCGATGTCGTCGCGCGACACAACTTGATCGATGTCGTGCGCAAATCGAATGATGAGTTAGTTTATGAGACGGAAGAACTGGAACGTACTGCCGCCGAGACCGTACAAGGACGTGGACGTGAAGATGTGGAAGCGGAAATCCTGCAGGGCGTAGATCTGGAGGAATACGGTATGCAACTCGAGAGTGTCCGCATCAAGCGGGTGAACTATGTCGCTTCAGTCCGCGCCGCCGTCTATGAACGCATGATTTCCGAACGGATGAGGATCGCCCGTCTGTTCGATTCCGAGGCGATCGAGGAACAGAACAAGATTTCGGGTGGCACGCAAAAAGAACTCGATCTGATCGAAGGCGAACGAGAGCAAAAATCGTTCGAAATTCGCGGAAGGGCGGACGCCATGGTGATTCAATTGACGGCCGAAGCGTACGGCGAGTCGCCGGAATTCTACGAATTCCTGCGTCGACTGGAGGTCGTCAAGAAGACGATCGACGCTGACAGCCGCTTGATCCTGACGACCGACAGCGAGTTGTTTCAGATGCTCAAGCGACCGAGCGATGTTGTGGCGCCAACGGCCCAACCCACGCCGAAATGACATCCCAAAACAGTTGGCTTAGGCTTTGTCAAGACTATGAATCAGGGTTGTCCAACTTGATTGTCGTGGTTCGCTCCGCGAACCAAACGGTTTGATCGCGGAGCGATCAACGACTATCTTGCCAGGCGAACATTCCTCTTCAACCCCAAATTCAAAACTGGACGTAGCACTACTCTTTCTTGTCGCCACCGAAGAGATTAAACGACGGCAGCTTGAAGCCGGGCTCGACTTTCTTGCGCTGCATGTCGATCTCCGCGTGTAGATCAAGCCGATCCGCGCGTTTGGTTAGGTCCACCTTTGCGCCACGAAACCAATCAAGTAGCGGGGCTTGGTAGTCGTCGGGCATCGCTCCGCCAGCTTCGGCAATTGCCGTCGACTGCCACACGGTGCGTCCCGCCTGATTGGCGAGTTCATAACGACCGCCCAACGTACAGACGAGTTTTGTGTCGAGCAGCATTTCGGCCTCGGATAGCGCTACTTCCTTCGGCAAGTGGAACTGCTGCGACATGGCTTGCAGCAATCGCGTATTGCCCAGGGAGGTCTGTGTGGCACGCTGGTAGTTCAGTGCTGTCAACCCGGCCGCCAGACGTGAATGCGCCAGATCACCAATTCGTATCCGAACCTGCGCCCGATGGTCAGACTCGACTGGTTGTAAAAAACGAGACGTGTCTTCCAACAGAAGCCGATCAAACGAGATAACTGAAAAATCGCCCCCTTGCCATCGCCACGCGCCCAATAGCAGCGGCGAAAATCCGGCAGCATCGGCCTCCCCGGACAAAACAGGCAGCAAATCCAGAAACCCCATTTTCGGCCATGCACCCAGATAGCCGGGCGTCGATTGCATCAGTTGCAGGCTCTGAAAAAAGCCACTCTGTTGCGGTTGGATATTTAGTTCGGCGTCGCGCACACCCAAGAACAGATGGTGCGGCACAATCCCAGGATCCAGAAACCCGCCGCGAACAGAAGCTTGCATCGTGATGATGTCATCTGGATTCGATGCGATCTCGACGTTGGTTGGCGGCCCCAAAACAGAGAGGAGCCACCCGTATTTCTCCTCGACCAGAGGCGAGACGTTGGCGTCGATAACGACCCGTTCGAGCCCTTTTTCGTTCAACGCATATCGCTTGACGGCGGAAACCAGCGGGTCCATTTCCGTCCAATGCTGTTGATAGTATTTGGCACGATCGGCATAGGCTGCCAACTCGCCGGCTGTGACAGATTTCATCGGCATGTCGGGAATCGGAGTGAAATAGCCCCGGGCACCTCGCTGCGAATTGCCCGTCCGGCTTCCGGATACGACGGGCCCGCTGCCGTCCGCTCGGACTCCAAACCCGCGAGGTAGAAAGCCGTTGACAATCAGCTCGTCAAGCGAATCTCCCGCGACACCTTCGGCCGCGGCTGCCAACCGCGCCAGTTGCAGCAATTCCGTGTCTGCCACCGCCTGTAATCGGCGCGTAAGTTCAAACTGATAACGTGGGCTGAGCAAGTGCGCGAAGAAAGCAGACGAATGGTACGCCAAAATCGTATCATCTCTGGTCAGCGGCATGTCATGACGAGCGTGCTGAAACTCGGCCGTGGCTCCGAGTGCACCGCGACCCTGGCCGGCCTCGAAGAAACGTTGGACGATGGCCCGAGTAGTCGAAACGAGATGGAATTCGCCATCAACCGCATAGAATGATCGGAGTCGATTGTCTGGTGTCGACAGGAACGAAACGTCATGTCCGGCAATCGAGATCGTTTCCATCGTAGCACCGTTTTCTCGCTGTGCCGCCAATGCTGCGGCGCGCTGCTGCGCAAAATCAGCGGAGAGCGCAAGTTTATTGCGAGCTTGAAAAAGCATCGCCATCGCCGCGCCCTCTTTCAGATACATGTCACGACCGATAATCGCAACGTCGGCAATCACCTGCGGCCCCAAGATCTCTGCGAGGGCAGATTGCTTGAGTGCCAATTGCTTTTCGAGTTTCTTGTTCAGCGCCGCATTGTGTCCTCGCAGCTTCACCATCTGTCCGATATCGCCGCCGTGCGTGTTTAGCAAGTTTGACAGCCAGAGATAGTTCTTGAAATTGCCGAACCGAATATAAAAGCACTCGTGCGGAACATGAAACGCGATTGGCTCAATCTCCACGTCATCCGGCGGTTCGGCCAGCTCCAGCGGCTTCCACGCAATCGCCGGCGGCAGGCGGCGGTCAGCAACCTCGCCCAGCCCTTTCCCCATTATCGTGTCACGTAGTATCGCGCGACGCAGCTTCTCCGCACCAAACACTAGCTGCATGGTCTCTTGAAGCTCGCTCGGGCGTGACTCTTGGACGCGGCCAAGCAGCGGCGGGCGAAGTTCCAGCCGCTGCGAAAGCATGGTCGTCAAGTAAGTGTGAACCAAAGGAGGGTAGTCGCCAAGCTGCTCTTGTTGCCGGGCGACGGCATGGTAGTCGCGCCACCAGCGCTGCATGGATCGTTCGTAAATCCGGCGCGGACGAGCCGTGGGCTTGAGAACAAAATGCTGAGCTTCGGGCGTGTAGACGGTGACCTCAAGCGGCGCGGTCCCGGTAAATAGAAACGAGATGTTCAGCCGATTTGGCGTCGTCTCTGGATCGCCACCAAGCAACCCGGTTACCAGTTGCCCCAGCGGGCCGCCGCGGAAGGCGGGATAGAGGACCCGCGCATCGGCATCATGAATCTCAAATCCACTTGACGCTCGAGTCGCCGCAACCGGAATGCTCAGGCGGGCAACGCCGAACGGCTGCCCCAGAACAGCCTCGCCATCGCCAACCGCCCACGTGGGCGACACATTCAAGGCCAGCGATCCAAGAACCACCAACGCCAGAACGATCCGCATCCAGGCTTTCCGCTGCATCATGCCACTCCCTTTGATGATGGGCCAATTGCTGCCATCATTAGGGGCGAAACACGAGCGGTCAAGGGGCCGTTGCGGTGAGACGAGCGGCAAGAGACGCGAAAGAACCATCACCGATCCGTCCGCCGGCGCGCGGCGTTCAGTTTTCCGGCTCTTGAGGCGCGAACGCTTCCAACTCTTTGCGCGAAACCGCACCGTTGCCGTCAGTATCGATCGAGTCCAGCCGCTCTTGCATACGCTCCGGGATCTCTTCGCCGGTCAATTCCCCGTCCTCATCGGCGTCGCGCCGCGCGAACATGGCCAGCGGGTCGAAGCCGCCCTGACGGCCACCGGCCGCTTTGGCGCCACCTTTCTTGCCACCACCCTTTTTGCCACCGCCGCCAGACTGCCGGTTGGAAGATGTGACCGGCTTTGTAACAACGCCAACGTCGATCGTCATCGTGAAAGAACCATCCGAACTGGCCTGTTCGCCGCCGATTCCAAATTGCCCGGGATCGATCTCGCATTCTCCTTTCATCTCGAGGAGATGACTAATATGCGTCACGTTCACTTCAAAAGAAACCTCCTTGGTGACGCCCCGCAGCGTCAAGTTACCGGCGAGCAGAAACTGCGCCGCATTGCCAGCGCTAGCAACTGAGCTTGTGGATTCGAATTTAGCCGTAGGATAGTCCGCGGCGTTGAACATCTCCGGCGACTTGAGCTGATTGGCAAATGGTTGCGTGTCCGTCCAAAGAGAACCAGAGGTCATTTCGACGGTCACGCTTTTGATAGTCTTCGCCTTGGAATCGACTTCGATTCGTCCCGTGAAATCCTGAAATCCGCCGACATGATCTTCTCCGTCTAGAACGGAAAAGGCAAATAGGATGCTGGCATTGTCGCCCGAGAATACGGCAACGTCATCGTAGATGGCAACCGCCACGTGCTGCGGCGTGTCCGGTTTGCTGTTGATTTGGCCAACCTGATTCCCACTGGAGTCGTACTGAGGTTCGTCGACCGCGGCGACGCCCTGACCGCCAGACTTCTGCGAACAACCGACTAGTGCAGTGGCGAGTAACAGACTGGCGAGTAACAGACAGGCTAACGAAAAAGCGCATCTCATACGAGATTTCCTCAGTGTGACAACGATGGGACTCTCACGCCGCACGCGTATATGGTGGACACGCCGTTGAAGACGGCCCCACAACATCCCCACTGGTGGCACAACCTCAGCCTGCCGCATTGCGGCAAGAACTGAAATCGGCTCTCAAATCAACTGCAGGAATTCCGATGTGAATGATCAACCAGCCGGCGACTTGGAAATGTCGATCACGGCTTCGTCCGTGCCGTTGGCCTCGATAACAAAGGGCGTGTTTTCGGGGCCGAATTTGCCGCCCCAGACATCGTTATTCTCGTCGTTCGTCTCACCGCGACGATACACGGCAACCTTGTATTTTCCGGCTGGAATGCCGCTGCCATCATCGCCATCGACCACGAAACTCGAGTCCTCGGCAACGATAACGTAATGTGACGTCGTGTCAGCCTTTGGTTCTCCGGCATCATCCAATGGGATCACTTCCAGTTCAATACAGGACCCCCCTTCCTCGTAGTTCTCGATGACCACGGCCGCGACTCCATCGACCACCTTGCCAGTGACAGTGACGAGATTCTCCCCACTGCCACAGCCGACCATCGCACAAACCAGGATCGCCAGGGTGATCCACCGCCATCGCAATAAACACATGTCAGAAACTTTCCTAATAAACAATTGAAGAAGGTAATGGCTGGTTGCTATTGGACCGGCAACTCGACAGTTCCCCCATCGAGCCGGTGGCACATCCGGGCAAAGACAACTCGATCGACGGTATAGGGAATAAAATGCACGGAGCCGTCGCCAAACAATGCGTTGATGCCACCAGGATGCGACGAGCCGAAACGCGCGCCTGGGTTGCCACGGTCAAGACGATCCGGCAGTGGCACCCAATCACCACGGCGCATCACGTCCCAGTCCCACCCACAAGCCCAACCTTCGTTGTCGTAGCCCGGATTCGTGCCGATGTGTCCGCGGGCAAATCGCTTTTCGGAAACGAGCAGCGTGCTCGATGTTCCGTCCATCGCTAACGAGGCGAACCTGATCGTCAAGTGCCGTGTTCCGTTGTTGCTCCATCGATCGGTGCGGATGATGGCGCCGTCCGTGTCCCAAGGCATATCCGTGAAACCCGCATTGCGTACCGCAGCGTTGTTGGCAAATTGCGGCAGTTGCGTGAGTGAATACCAGTTCGCATTGCTGCAACAGCCAGCGTAGTCGTTCTTGCCCAAGGGACCACTCATTCGACTAACGGTGCGATTGCGATAACGGTTCTGCGGAGCGCCGCCTGTCAGATCGGGCTTCGCGGCCCGTCGGCTCGGACAATAGAAACCGGGAATCGCTTGTTGCAACACAAAATGAATGCGAGCAATTCCCGTGCGATTCCCACCTTCATGAACGGCACCCTGCTCTAAAAATGGCAAGATCTGGAACATCCAGCCGTTGTCCTGCTTAGGGGCTACCTCCGGCGAGCCGCTGAAATTGTACTGCGTGTAAGTTGGAAAATCCCTCCAATGACGACCACCTGATGGCAAGATCTTGTACGTGTCGTGGTGATTGTGCATCGCCAGCCCAATCTGCTTGAGATGGTTGTTGCACTGAACTCTTCGCGCTGCTTCCCGTGCAGCCTGCACAGCTGGTAACAACAAGGCCACCAGGATGCCAATAATCGCAATCACCACTAGCAACTCGACTAGCGTGAACCCTGACGAGTGCTTTCGCATTTCCGAGTCCTCCGTAAAGAGTGTCGAACAACAAAAAATGAAGAAAATGACTTGACAAGCCATCTATGGTAGCAACACGTCGACCGATGGACCACCCAATTTACCAAAACAGTTACGGTGATTCGGTCACGACTAACCGGTGGAATCAGGACAAAGCTTCCTATTCTACCCACCTCTGCGGGTCTCAATGCCACATTGATAGGTCAACGGTCACCAACATGGTGGGCGGAGGTCGATCGACCTTGACCGCCGACAGTGGCATTTGCTATTTACCCTCGTCAATTTTCTCGGCCGGATATTGCAGTTCTACACCTTACTATCGAGTTTCTTTTGGCACTGCGACCAAGCCACTTCCGCAAGATTTGCCTCATAGCTGGCGTAACGCTGCTGGCCGTCAGCGATGGCTGGGCACAGTTGCCGGCAACCAACGGGTTCAATACCACGTCCCAGTTGGGCACCAATGCCGGCGACGCGTCGCTCGTGCCCGTTCCGCAACTTGGCGTGCCTAACTACGGTTCGGGTACGGGATCCAGTTTGGGTACACCG
This sequence comes from Pirellulaceae bacterium, assembly GCA_030744725.1. Classification (GTDB taxonomy): domain Bacteria; phylum Planctomycetota; class Planctomycetia; order Pirellulales; family Pirellulaceae; genus ARS98. The sequence continues at coordinate 12,350 of JASLPZ010000024.1, read as the reverse complement.
GGTTTTGATCCGTACGCGACCGCACCGAATGCCGCATCGACGCCACCTTCGCTCTTAGGCGCACCGAATGCCCCGTATGGCGGTTCGGCCACGCCGAATTGGAACGTACCTTCGTGGAATGCGCCGACATCTCCATCAGTCGCTCCCGGCTTCCCGGTTTATCCGTCGCCCGTACCGACGGCACCCAGTGGCACTTATCCGGGTTCAGTCGCACCTCAGCAGCCACCGGTGCTGTTTCCCAACGGCCTGAACTGGCAGGGCCAAGGCGGTGTGCCGTTTCAAGCCGGCGAGTATCTTCGGTTGTTTCAAGACACGCGTCTGGTTTACACGTGGCTGGCTGGCAAAGACAGTCCGGAGGAGATGCAGACGAACGACGTTGAACTGGCCACCACACTCAATCTGCCCAATTTTTTTTGGAGCAATCGACCTCTGCACGTTTCTCCGACGTTCATTGCCCATTTCTGGGACGGCCCTGACACGGACCCCGTCGAGTTTCCTACCGCACTTCCAGCTCGAGCGTATAGTGCCTTTTTGAACCTGCGTTGGCAACCGATGCTTACACCCGCGTTTGGTGCCGACATTGATTTCAGCTTCGGTGCCTTCACCGATTTCGACACGTTTGTAAATGACAGCTGGCGATTCTACGGCACCGGTGTTCTTATCGCGGCACTGACACCCACCGTTTCCTTAAAGGGCGGTATCAACTATTTGGATCGCTATGACACCAAGATGTTCCCGGCGTTTGGAGTCCTTTGGATTCCCAATCCGCAGACACGATTCGACATCTTTTTTCCCAAGCCGAAACTGGCGCAGTACCTGACTACCATGGGCAACACGGATGTGTGGTGGTACTTGAACGGAGAATACGGTGGCGGATCGTGGACCATCGATCGAGGCATTGGGGGCGACCGACGCGTTGACATCAACGACATTCGCGCCGGCGTCGGGCTCGAATGGACTTGTCATCGTGGAACGCGGGGGTTCGTGGAAACTGCGTATGTGTTTGACCGCAAGCTTGTGTTTGCGTCTGGTCCAATCGCCAAGCGGACATTGAAAGACACCATCATGATTCGTGGCGGCCTCGCGTACTAAGGGTCGTTGAATCAATAACTGTCGTATAGTCGTTGTTCGCTCCGCGAACATTACGCCAAGTTCGCGGAGCGACCAGCGACTATGATTGATGCGCTAGTCCTAACCAGGATGAGACTGCTACCGTGAATCCTCCTACTTTCCACCTTTTCGGATGGAGTGTCCGGGCGACTTGTCTGCTCGTTCTTTTTGCGCTGAACGCCTCGCCCGCAATCGCACAAACACCACCACCGCAGGGTCTCGGATTCTCAAATCCGCCGCTGCGGTACGAAGGCCCCGACCCAACGGCCATCCAGTTCTTGCCCGCGAACTCGACCATCCCTTACTCGATACCAAGCTCAACCACATTTACACCACTACCGTCGCCGGAATTCTCAGCGCAACCACTCTCAGCGACACCGCATCTCCCGACGTCATCCCATCTACTGACGCAAACGTTGACGCCCCAGTTGCTTACTCCTAGCACGGCGACAGGCCGGTTTTCATTGCCGGAATCGTCCTTCCCTGGCCAGGCAGGGTTGGGGCTGACTGCTACACAGCCAGCCATTGCGATGCCGGACTATTACGGCACTCCGATCAGCGAAGGCGAGCTGATTTTCCCTGCCGTGGATCCAACGTTACTGCACGACAGCGGCATAACGGATCACAAAGATGGGTTCTTTCAGTTGCTTTGCTTTAACGGAACATGGATCGACCGAAACGACAAATCCGATGATTTTGGTGTGACGGAAATCGACCTCCAAGCCACATTCGCGCTTCCACTGCCCACTCGCGAATGGCCACTGCTCATCACTCCGGCTTTCAACACACGTTTTTTGGATGGCCCGCAAGTCGTCAATCTGCCACCACAGCTCTACGAGACTTATCTCGATTTTACTTGGTTGCCTCGGCTAAGCTCACGCTGGACTGCGATCATGGGGGTCGCACCGAGCATCTTCAGCGATTTCGAACACAGCACGGACGCCTTTCGCGTGACTGGCAAGGGAATGATTCGTTACGACTGGCGGCCAGGCCAACTGCAAATGATTCTGGGCATCTTATATCTAGGACGCGAGGACGCAACGACCCTGCCTGTGGCCGGGGTCATCTGGATGCCAGACGACCGGAAGAAGTACGAGATCGTTTTTCCACGTCCCAAACTGGCTCACCTGATTCGACGCGAGGCCAGGCACGAAGACTGGCTTTACTTCGGTGCCGAATTCGGCGGCGACAGTTACGCAATTGAGCGGATTCCAAGCACAACAGAAAAGATCACCTTGCGCGACTATCGCGCGTACGTTGGCCTGGAACGAAAACTCAATGGCGGCGCCGGATTCCGCCTCGAGATCGGCTTTGTTTGGGGCCGTGTGATCGAATTCGCCTCGGGCTTGCCTGACTTGAAAGCCGATGACACCGCGATGATCCGCGGCGGCATTACATTTTGATCGAAACACGACATTTTGGTCGAAACAACCCGGAAGACTGCGCGCGGCATCCTCGGACTTCTGGCGACATTCGAAGACACTCAAGGGTGAGATAAGAATGCCAAGGAACATCGATAACCAGGCTCTTTACAACATGGCCGCGGTCATACTGATCGCCGTGATGATCTCGCTGACGGGCTGTGCGACCATGCGACTCAATGCTGACAGCGAAGAATCCTTCGCGCCAGATTGGGGCAGCGTTTTAGGGACGCCACCGGCAAATAGTGAACTGACAGGGCTTAGCGAAGAATCGCGACAGGTCGAACGCAACCTAGGGTACGAATAATGTGGCCCCACGCTGGTCGGCCGGCCGCCTGAATACTCACTGTTGTACCCCGGTGATACTGTTGTGTCCCCGTCTCCCATCATACACTGTTGTGCCCCGACCAACCTGTTGTGCCCCGGTCTCCCGACCGGGACACTCCGGCGACCGAAGGTCTCCACTTCGCAACCGAAGTTTGCGTTTAGTGTTCGGAAAGGGAGACCTGCGGTCACGACACGTGGCTGGGTCGGGAGACCACAACCTGTAACCCAGCCACAAACTGTAACCCTGCCGCAACCTGAACCTTGCCACAAGCTGACAATTAACATGCCTTCCACCTTCGAACAACTTTGCGAGCACGCTCGTGAAATCGCCCTGACGAGCTCCGTACTGGAACTTCTACAGTGGGACGAACGCACGCTCATGCCGCCTGCTGCCGGTGCCTACCGCGCGGATCAGATCGCGTATTTCTCCGGTAAGGTCCATGCACACCGAACGGACGCGAGAATTGGGGAATGGCTGGCAGAACTGAACGACAGTGAAATGGCGCATGATCCACACAGCGACACCGGTGCGACCATTCGCATGATGAAACGTGATTTTGACAAGCTGACCAAGGTGCCCCAAGTATTGGTGGAAGCGCTTAGTCGAGCATCCGTACTTGGCCAACAGGCCTGGGTCGAGGCGAGAAAGAACAACGACTTCGCATCGTTTGCTGGCGTACTTAGCGAAATCATTGAACTCAAACGCGAACAAGCCGAGGCAGTCGGCTACGTCGAATCACCCTATGATGCGCTGCTTGATGACTACGAGCCGGGAGAGACAACGGCGAACGTGGCACGAGTCTTGGAGGAACTTCGCCAGGAACTGGTGCCGTTAGTAGCGGCCATCGCCGGCAGCAGTCGTCGTCCCAAATTGGAGATCCTCCGACGTGAGTTTGCCATCGCCGATCAACAGGCGTTCGGCCGTCAGGCAGCGGCCAAGATTGGTTTCGATTTCCAGCGCGGCCGGCTTGATGTTACGGATCATCCGTTCTGCGCGGAAATGGGACCGGACGATTGCCGCATCACGACACGTTACGACGACCATTTTTTCCCGATGGCCTTTTTCGGTATCCTGCACGAGGCCGGCCACGGGATCTACGATCAAGGACTTCGATCCAGTCAATACGGCCTGCCGCCAGGCAGCTACATCTCTCTGGGTATTCACGAATCACAATCGCGAATGTGGGAAAACCTCGTCGGTCGCAGTAGTGCTTTTTGGCAACATTTTTTCCCGCTGGCCCAAGAGCTGTTTCCACAATCTCTGCAAGACGTTGCGTTGGACGATTTCTTTTTCGCCATTAACGACGTGCGACCGTCGTTGATTCGCGTCGAATCTGACGAAGCGACGTACAATTTGCACATTATCATCCGTTTCGAATTAGAGCAGGCGCTCATCAACGGCGAGCTTACCGTCACCGATCTGTCAGAAGCCTGGCGGGAAAAATACCGGCACTACTTGGGCATCGAACCACCGACCGATGCAGACGGCGTGCTCCAGGATGTCCATTGGGGTGCCGCGCTGATCGGATACTTCCCCACCTATTCCCTGGGCAACCTGTACGCGGCGCAGTTTTTTGCGGCGGCGGACAACGAACTTGGGGGATTGGACGTCCAATTCTCCCAGGGCGAATTTCGGCCGCTCCTGGATTGGCTCGGAGATCGCATCCACAAACCGGGCCAGTGCTATTCCGCGAATGAACTGGTGGAGTCCGTCACGGGAAAACCGCTGGGGCACGAGGCTTTGTTGTCCCAATTGCGGTCAAAATACACTCCGCTTTATGGCCTGGAGTGAGCTTTATGGCCTAGAGTGAACGGTTAAGACCGGGAAACCCTAGCCATCCGTGCATCGGCGTTGCTACACTAGAAAGCTGGTATCAGGTTTATCTGTACAAATGAGTCACGTTTTCAGCGACAGGCACCGACCGCAGGTTGGTCGGGGAGCGGGTCGCCACGACCGAGCGATAGCTCGCGTCGGTCTGAGGCACAGCCTCGCCAGACGTGCGTAGTGCCATCACCTCCCCTGGAGACTCTGATGACGACGGTTAACTGTCCGAAATGCGATGAACAGGTCAGGATGCCGGCTAATGCCAGCGCTGAAGCGCGGGTGCAATGCCCGCTCTGCGTGGAGGAGTTTGAATTGGCCGAAGCGCTCGATCGCCTGGCCCCGATGCTCGTCGTATTGAACGACCCGGGGGCAGCCGATGCCGCTTTCTCGCCCTCGAAGAAGACGTTCTCGGGAACAGACCTGGTCACCGACTCCAACGGCGAAGGCAAGACGGCCACCCAAGAATTCTCATTCGAAGATTCCAGTACGGAGCCGGATTCCGCCCCAGCGTTTGCTTTCGAAGATGGATCGGTGACCTCGGGGTCGGCAGGTACCGTAACCACACGACGCGCCCGTTCGCAACGCCCCCAAAAGAGTGCCATCAAGGAAATGGTCAAGATCGTCGGTGGCGGGGTGATCGGTCTCACGATCGGGCAGCTGATTCTGTGGTGGTTGCCAGGTGATTATAAACGCGATCCCATCGAACTGGGCCCGAAGGTTCCAAGCTTTGCTGCCTTTCTGGTTCATCCCAAGTTTCGTGGCAACGCGGTCGTCGAGAAGAATGCCGCAACGGAATCACAGCAAGATTCTTCCAGCCCTTCCTTGGGAAGCTTCAACTTTGACGACGTCGGCAACCCCGAGTTGCCGACAGCTTCGTTTGATGGCATGCCCGATCCCAACAAGAAGCAAGGCGAAAAGAAGAAAAAGAAACGGAATAAGAAGAACAGCAAAGACGAAACTTCCGACACTGGCAAAGTTCCCGCCGGTGACGCGGCAGAGCCTGATGACGGTAAGGAGCCATCGAGCGGTGATAGTTCCTCGGATCCTCTCGCGCCGCTGGCGACGGAAACCGAAGATGACGTTTTAGGCACCAAACCTGACATCGAAGTCCCCATGATTAATCTGGAGTCTTTTCCAACCGCGACTGATGCCACGCCCGAGGAATCGCAACCGGGTGATAGTGGCGACTCAAATCCACCGATCTCACCGCCCCCGACGACGACGCCCCCCGCCCCAACACCGACACCGCCGCCGGCAGCAACGGGCGACTTCGAAGGTGTGAGAAATGCACCCAAGATTTCGGTAGACCAATTGTCATCGCGACTCACTGGGGCCGTCAGTGCTAGTACCGCCATGGACAGCTCATCCACCGAGCCGGGTCCTAAACAACTATCGTTGGCGAAGGAGTTTTACATGACGATGGCGGGACTTGGCGAAGCAATCACGTTTGTCGACCAGGTTTCCGCGTCCGTTGAAGTCAATGAAGTTGGCAAGTTCGCACTTGGCGTCGGGAAGCAGCCAGCCAAGCTGGATCTGATCGGCAAGGTAGCTCCCAGCTGGATAAAGAACAGCCGGCCCCATAATGGTCTCGTTGTTTGTGGTACCGTTGATTCGATCGATTTCGCAGCCCCATATTACGTTACGTCGTTGGTCATGCCGAACAAGAGTGTGCTCAAAGTAGTCAGCATCAATGACCCGTCCGGCGACTATCAACGGCAAGACAAGATCTTGGTCCTGGGCAGCATTCTGGATTCACCACAACAAGACCTGAAGGATTATCAGGGCGAAGCAACCAGGGTGATTTTGGATGGCCTGCACGCCACATTGCCAAGCGCTGAATAACGTTCGACCAACTGATCTGGTTTTCTGTGATAAGTCACATCCTTTCTGAGGCGTCGTAGCCGAACTCGTCACAGAATCCTGTCCAGAAATCTCACGGCTTTGCGACCGGTCGTTGTCCTAATGATCAAGCATTTATGAGCCGACGTTGAACGGTTCGTCAAGGAGTTTCGCTAGTGACGGCGCAATGGTATTACGCGATTGGCGGTCGCATCAAGGGCCCCGTGACGAGCGAAGATCTGAGCCAGCGTGCCGGCCGTTGCGAAATCGCCGCCACCGATTTGGTGTGGCGAGAAGGTATGGGCGATTGGGCGACGGCCGAATCGTTGGGGCTGGCAACGCCGGTTGCCCCGCCTCCTCTGCCTGGACTCCCGTTGGATGGGGATTCGGTTGCTCGGCCACCAAACCCTGATACGGCAGCCGCTTCGTCCGCGGCACATCCCGTCGAGAGTCCACCTCCCATCGGACCGCCCCGCGTCGAACCGACTCGACCAGCCGCCGCGAAACAGGCCATCAAGCGAACGACTTCAGATCGTGAACCCAGTGAGCACCACTCAAGACAAAGCCGCCGCGCGCCAGGCGCATCGTGGGCGTTTCGAGCGGTCTGGATGGCGATCGGCGTTGCGATTTTGGTGTGCGGTTTCTGGATTGGCCATGTGGTTGGCACGAAGTCAAGCCACGACAGCGAATCGCAAGTCGCCGTCGGTGCGGTTCCGAATTCGACTGCGAGCCAGAAGACCCACGATGGACAAATGACGACCGCCTCGGCCGATCCAACTGAGAGCAATCCAACTGAGAGCAATCCAGCTAAGAGCAACCCAGCTCCGCTGCCGGTTGGCGGAATGGCGTCCGGCTTTGGTCCCTCACCAACGAACCGCTCGGCACGTCACAGCGCGAACGCCGATTCCGATTCCGCTGGCAGTCCCACCGACGTAACGCCGTCTCCTACGGTGGAAAAGCCGCCCACCGTTCCTGTCACTCCCGTTCCTTCCACGGAGCCCCTCGGACTACGCAGTGCTGCAACGGAAAGCACGACGGCATCCCCCTTGCCGCACAGCACCGATCAGCCCAAAGACGACGGCCCGCGCGTCTTGTTCCAGACCTTGGAAATCGATCGTAGGCCGACCTTTGTGATACCCGGCATGACACTTCCACAAGAGCTGCGATATCGTATTGTTTCACAACTTGAGATTGCGGCTCGCGCGGCTGACGGCTCTCGAAAGGTCGTGCAGATCATCGAACGCACATTCTTGGATCACGCCGACGATCTGTCACGCGCCATGTTCACCAAGTCACTGAAGTTACTGGAGCGTCAGCAATATACGTTTAAGCTGAATGAACATGACGAAGTCGTCGAATTCACCGGCCTCAAGAAAAACAGGTTCTCGCTGCCAGTCACATTGCCGGGCAGCACAGGCCTGCAATTGACTTCGGTGATTGATGAAGACGGGTGGAAAGAGTTGGCACAGCTTACCTTTTTCCACCCCGACGACAGCGTCGCTCAGGGACAACCGTACGTGCGGCAAATAACGCATGACTTTTCACCTTTTGGCTCGTGGTCTGGAACCACGACGTTTATCGGTAATGATGTACACGGCGATTTGCAGTCCATCAGTTTTCGACACGCGCTTGAGTTCACCCCACCGGAAGCGAAGGCCGCAGCTGGCCCCCTGGGATTTCGCGTTACCTCTGCTGATTTCACAGTCGACCAAGCCGACGGCACGGTGGAATATGACCGCAAACACCATCGCGTCAGCAATGCACGCGAAACCTTTCACATTCATGGAACCGTCGCAGGCAAATTAGCCGGGCAACCAATGAACATTCGGATACAAGAGCAACAGCTCATGACAATCCGTGTCACCGAGCAGCGGCCCAAGACAAACTGACGTTTCGGACGAAGCCACGCCGCTCACCATTCACCATTCACCATTCACCGCTCACCGCTCACCGCTCACCGCTCACCATTCACCATTCACCGTTCACCGTTCACCTTTCGATGTTCGATGTTCGATGTTCAAAGTTCATCGTTCTGCAGACACGTCGCGCCACGTTCCAAAATCTCTTGCGTATCACGACACACGCGTGGGTCACAGAGCGACCAAAACTCGTCACCCGATTCGATCCCGTGCAAGAAATGGCTAACCGAGTTCGCCATCTCGGGAGCGACCTCGGGGACCGGCAGTTCCACACCTTCCTGGTTGTCTTCGGTTGCTGAGAGCAGTCGCCCACCGTGACGTGGTTCCAGTAGCAGCGTGCCACGTGTTCCATAGATCAGCGTCAGGTAGGCGGACATCTTGCCGATTTGCGACCAGGATCCCTCAGACATCGCCATGCCGCGGGGATACTTCATCACCAGAACCGCGTTATCCGGGACAGGGCAAGTCTCCATCTTCACCAGCTGATCGGCCGTCGCCCAGACCGATTCGGGGCGGCCGAGCAGGACTTGGGCGAGCAACGCACCGTAGCAACAATAGTCCATGTAGGCACCGCCTGGACCGTTGCGTTTTGGATCGAATAGCCAGTCGCAGAAGAAGTCCGAACAGCCCAATTCGGCCGGCCCGGCATGTGCTGCGCGATAGCGGACTTGCCAGACATCGCCAATCGCGCCACTCTTCGCGGTCGAAATCGCGTGCTGCATCTGAGGCCACCAGGCGAATGGCCAGTTGACCATCAATCGTGTCTTATTCGCGTTGGCGGCCGCCAACATACGATCGGCACCTGCCAGCGTGGCAGCCATCGGTTTCTCCACCATCGCGTGCAGCCCACGGGCGGCAGCCATTTCGACCAACTCTGGACCGGTCGCGTTATCGGCGTAGACCAACACAGCGTCCAAAGTCTCTGCGTCCAACATTTCACCGTAATCGCCGTGCGCCACACAACCATACTGGCTCGCCGCACGCTCGCGCAGCGCGGCATGGGGGTCAGCAACGGCAGCAATCGTTACGTCTGCCCGATCACGCGCATAAGGCAGATTGTCCCAGATGTGATCGTGTGTAAGACCTAGAACACCAAGACGACATATCATTCGCGACGACTCCTGTGCGTCCCGCTTGCCACACGGGATCTCATTGTGCGGCACAATCCTCTTCCCAGATCCCGTCTGGCAGACGGAACCTACGAATCACGACCACGAATCGAAAATCCTTCAACATCATTGATCAACCCAAATCGGGCTCAACCACGCCCATTGCCCGTTCACCTGACGCACGCGCGCCCGATACCGGTCACTGCCCCCGGGGGCGTCTTCGAATGCCGCCTTCACACGGCAGTCCTCCTCCGGGATCAGCGGCCCAATTCTCACGGCCTCGGAAAGCCAGCCTCGCAGATAGTGCGATCGACCACGCCGCAGGAGGTCACCCAACGTATATTGGATCGTCGCACCATTAGCAACCAACGTCAATCGATCCGACAAGCGTCCATCAAGTTCGATGGACAAGGCCTGTGTAGTGCCGTGACGCATCGACAGATTCCCCGTGGTGACTGACCTCCAGCCCAGCTGTCTCGTTTGTTGCTCCAAGACCTCGTGCGGCAGATCTTGTTCATCCGCATCGGTCTGGTGTCCACCAACGCCTTTGGGCGCTACGATGGCTTGCCCGGAGAAACATGTTTCGACAGCATTGATCGCGCCGTCGCCTAATGCCAGATCAAATGACCATGGAACGGATTCATTCTTGCGGCCCCATCCCCAAGTGATGCGCAGACGAAATCGCTGCTGGCCGCGTCTGTCGATTTCGCCTGGATCGAAAAGGTGGGGATGCAACCGCTTCAAGACGACATCGTTCTTGAGTATTTCGACGCAGTCCACAGCATCACTGCCGCGGACGTCGAGTTCGATTCGTCGGCCCGCGGTGCTCTCAATTTCCCCGCCCATCTCTGCGCCATCAACCAACATCCTGGCTTCGATTTTGTCGCCCGTGACCGCGTAAACGCGCCGAGCCAGGAAGGCTTCCCAGATCGCCTCACGTGTCAAGTTGCTGGCCCACACGCCAACGCGACCATCGCCGTGGCTCCCTGGATAACCACCATGGTGGTCCGTCGACGCGATCACCCCGAAACGGTGGCCGTTGGTCCAACCGGCGGACGCCGTACTTTGCCAGTCGCGTGGCCCCATATCATGCAGCATCGGATACGGCGCTTCTTCGCTCTCCGAACAGCCGTGCAACGAGTAGATTTCGACAAACGGCGACAAGCCGGCATCGAAATACTCCCAGTCGATGCCTCGGTACCCCGCGGCATATCCGATGTGGTGCGGAATCACGATGGCACTGGCGGCGCGGGCGACCTCGCGCAGCGCCGGCAAATCCGGCGCGCTGAGCAACGGCAATTCCGGTCCGGCCGCGTAGACGTTATGGTCGCCATACTTGAGTGAATGCCATTCGTAGCTCGGTAGCGCCAGAAATGTGTCCGAGCGACTGCCCGCCGCTTGCTCGGCAAGCAACCGATCCCAATTCTTGGCCAACCGCGCAAAGCCTTCGTTGTGGTAGTCAATGATGTCGCCATACTGCTGGCGATCAACGGGCATGTCTGGCCAGAACGCATGGCCGGTGATTGAACAGAAGTCGAGCTGCCGACGCGCTCGTGCGAGCGCCTGAGCGACGGTGCCTTCGCCATAGCTGATCGAACAATGACTGTGCAGATCACCCCAATATAGTTGATACGTCATTTGCCACCGGGACCGAAAAAGTGAACCGACTTTGAGTCGACCATGATACGTGATCCGCGAAGCGGCGCGCAGCTGACCGATCGTTTCACCAACGGCCGTCACGTCAACACGCCAGCCCCCATCGACGACACCTGCCGGCAATCCGCCTTTTCGGCAGTATGCAGCCGTGCTAGGCTTTGTCTGAAGACCCAAATGCCCTCACCCTATCCCTCTCCCGCAAGCGGTAGAGGGGACTAATGGTGCCGCTTTGCGGCCAGTTGTTTTGGTTTTGAGACAAAGCCCTGTATCACGCCAAGCTTCATTACCCGTTCAACCGAATTCCCCAGTTGCTAAGCTCCTTGTCTCTTGTCGACAAGAGCCCGCAGAGAACTGGCTATGATCACGCCGGAAACATCGACTTCTGTCGCACGTCTCTATGCCGTGTCTGCCATCTTGGCCGTGCTCACTGTTCCGGCGTTGGCGTTGGACCTGCCATTGGCACGCGTGTGCGCCGAAAACGGTTTGCCCGGCGACCTGCGCAAAGGGCTCAACCTCATGGAAGCCTACTCCCATGGGATCGGTGTGGGGATAATTTGCCTCGCCGTTTTCGTCCTGGATCGCTCGCGGCGCTGCCATGTCTGGCGTCTGGCGGCCTGCCCGATTGTCGGCGGACTGATGGGAACGTTTGCCAAAGGCGTGATCGCTCGCAGCCGTCCGAGTAGTTTTGATTTGAGCCAGCCAATCGCCACCTCGTTTGGCGCGTGGCTTCCCTCGTGGAACGTGCCTGACTGGGATCAGCCGCTGCAGTCATTTCCATCGGGCCATACCGCAACTGCCTGCGGTTTGACGGTCGCCTTGATTCGCATGTACCCGCAGGGCCGACATCTGTTTATCGCGTTTGCGGTATTGGCCGCGTGTCAACGAATCGGAGCCTCCGCCCATTTTCTCAGCGACACGTTCGCCGGAGCCGCTGTGGGTCTGTTCTTTGCCACGTTGGTGCTTGACCCACGCTTCGGCGGGAAACTCTATGACCGCTTGGAATGCCCGCAATCGCCGGAAGCTGACAGTATTTGCAAAACTGCTTAGCTCGACTTTTTCCATTTTATGTAACCGTTCACGGTAAAGAATTGGTACATCGTTAGTTTAGCAAAATTGCTACTGTTCGCGGATGGACAGTAGGGAC
>JASLPZ010000249.1:0-10720 GCA_030744725.1 Pirellulaceae bacterium | reverse complement strand
TTAACCAGTAAACCCCCACTTCTCCTATTGACGTTTTCGACGACCCCGGAAGCAACGCACTTCCTGACATGCACCCCAGCAGGCGGCCTATGGCGTTCTGACATTGACCTTGGGTGGGCTTCCACTAAAATGCCGCGATTCTGTTTTCTGTGTGCAAAAGTACTTGTCAAATCTCCTGCGCGTGGCCCCCACGCCAAGCTGCGCGTCGGATGCGGTCACGCCCTGCTCTCCAACATGCCCCCCTATGACCGACGATCGAACGCCAACCGACGAACCTGACGACGACCGCAGCGCGATTGAGGCGGCACGGCGTGAAAAACTTCGCAAAATCAGCGAACTGGGGCACGACCCGTGGGGTGGTCGATTCGACGATCGTCAATGGATCGGCGACATTTGCGCAAAAGCAGGAGAAGTCGTCTACCGCACGGAGTCCGGCGAAACGGTTCAAGTTCCTGAACTGTCTAAAATCGAAGTTTTGGACAAGAAGTCGGGCCGGCCGATGAACCAATGGGTCGTGGGCGAGGACCAAGTGCAATTCCGACAGTGGATATCGGAATATGGCAAGGGTGAATTCGTTGGCCCGCAGGTGCGAGCCGCGGGCCGTGTCGTGCTCAGCCGAGACAAAGGCAAACTGCAGTTTATTGACATCCAAGACATGACGGGGCGCGTGCAGCTGTTTGTCGGCAAGCAGCAGGTCGGCGACGAGAACTGGGACCTGGTCAAGTGCATCGACCTAGGCGACATCATCGGAGTGGATGGCCAATTGCGCCGCACGCGGACCGGCGAACTGTCGATCTTCGCGAAGCAGATCCACTTCTTGACCAAGACCATCGAGCCGCCACCGGAGAAGCACAAAGGGCTGACTGACCTCGAGCTTCGGCAACGTATGCGATACGTCGATTTGACATACGGCGACGGGGTGCTGCAGCGGTTTGTGAACCGGACACAGATTGTGCAGTCGATCCGCAGTACGCTTGCCCAGGATCAGTTCTTAGAAATCGAAGGCCCCACGCTACATTCCATCGCTGGTGGTGCGGCGGCGCGTCCGTTCAAGACGCATCACAACGCTTTGGGCTTGGAACTGTTCATGCGAATCGCACTCGAATTGCATCTCAAACGGCTCCTTGTTGGCGGGATGGAACGGGTCTATGAACTCGGACGCGTCTATCGCAACGAAGGGATTAGCCCGCGACATAATCCCGAATTTACGATGCTGGAGGTGTATCAGGCCTTCGGCGACTACGGCTCAATGATGGATCTGACGGAACGACTGATCGTGGACGCTATTGACGCCATCGGTGGGCAATACCTCAGACCTTGGGGCGATTCGATCATCGACTTTACACCACCCTTTGCCCGCAAGACCTACCACGAGCTGTTTGCCGAACACACAGGGGTCGATCCCGACGATCATGCCGGTGCGGCGCAAGCGGCGACCAAACTCGGATTCGAAACCGCCGGCAAGCACCCGGACGTGGTGAAGAATTTTCTTTTCGAGGAGAAAGTTGAAGACAGTCTCAAGGGACCCGTCTTTGTAATTGACTACCCGGCCAGCATCTGCCCACTGACGAAACGCAAGCGAGATGATCCAACGATCGCTGAGCGATTCGAGCTGTTTATCGAAGGAATGGAGATCGCCAACGCGTATACCGAACTGAACGATCCCGACCTGCAAGAAGAGTTGTTTCAAACGCAACTCGATGGGCTACCAGAAGAGGATTCAATGGCACGGATGGACACGGATTTCATTCGTGCGTTACGCCATGGGATGCCACCTGCAGGTGGGCTCGGCGTTGGTATCGATCGACTGGTGATGCTGCTGACCAACTCACAGACAATCAGGGATGTGATTCTGTTTCCATTATTGCGACCAGACGCAAAATAGGCCTTGCCAAAGGTCCAAACGCCAAAGGATTGGCTATGTATAAGATGCTCCTCTCGTGGCGATATCTTCGCACGCGTTTTATTGCCTTGGCCTCGATCATCAGCGTAACGCTGGGCGTAGCCACGTTGATCGTCGTCAACAGCGTGATGGCGGGGTTTACGCGTGAAATGAACGATCGACTGCACGGCATTCTCTCGGACATTGTCTTTGAGAGCGGGCTGGACGGTTTTCCTGATGCCGAGTGGCACATGGACCAAATCCGTCAGGAAATCGGTGACGACATCGAAGGCATGACGGCCGTTGTCCACGTGCCGGCGCTGATCCGAATCATGATTCGGGGCGAATATCACACACGACAGATCAACCTGATCGGCGTCAACAAAGAGACGTACGCCAATGTCAGTCATTTTGGCGAATACTTGCAGCATCCCGAGAATCGCAAGCAGCTCAGCTTCCTGCTGCGCGAGAACGGTTACGCGCCCGAAAAGAAGGACTTCCCCCCCTCCGGTTGGCAACATCGCCGTATGCGGATGGCATTCGACGAGGCCTTTGACCAAAGTTCTCAGCCCGTTCTGGCCCCAGGCCCCGTCGTTGCCGACGCGCAATCCGCATCGACGACGATTGCTCCGCCTGACGATCCAGCGATCCCCATGGATCCGTACGGAACTGGCGCCGGTGCGCAGGCAATGGTGTTCGACCCGTCCAAAGAACAACACACGGGAATCGTCGTCGGTATTGCCTTGTGCACAGTGCGCGCTCGTGACGCGGAGGGCGACGTACACGATTACTATCTGTGCCGCCCCGGCGATGACGTAGAAGTCATCTTTCCCACGGCCGGCGAGTCGATGAAACCAGCCAATTCGTTCTTTACGGTCGTCGATTTCTACGAAAGTCAGATGAGTGAATACGATTCCAGCTTCGCATTCGTTCCGCTGGAAACGCTGCAAGAGTTGCGTGGCATGATCGACCCAGCCACCGGCGTCAGTTACGTCAGTTCGATTCAAATCAAACTTAAGCCCGGCGCGGACTTGAATGCGGCTCGCGACAAACTACGAGCTCGGTTTCCCCAAGATCGCTATCCTTATCGAATTGACACCTGGCGAGATATGCAAGGCCCGCTATTGGCCGCGGTGCGGATGGAAACAACGATCCTGAACATCCTGTTGTTCTTGATCATTGCCGTGGCAGGCTTTGGAATCTTGGCCACATTCTTCATGATCGTTGTCGAGAAAACACGTGACATCGGCATCCTCAAGGCCTTGGGTGCACCAAGCACCGGCGTGATGAGCATCTTTCTCAGCTACGGTGTCTCACTGGGTGTTGTCGGGTCTGGTGTCGGCATGTTCCTAGGCCTGTTGTTCGTCTGGAATATCAACACGATTGCCGCCGGGCTGGAATGGGTGACGGGTCAAGAAGTGTTTGACCCAACCGTCTATTACTTTCAGAACATTCCCGTTCAGATCAACCCGTTCACGATCGCGTGGGTCACGGCGGGTGCTGTGGTGATTGCCATACTGGCAAGTGTCTTGCCTGCAATTCGTGCCGCACGTTTGCATCCGGTTGAAGCGCTCCGTTACGAATAGCCTTTTTTTTGGACGGGGCGACCCGTCGCGTCAGGAGATCGCTCGATGAACAGTTTCTTTGAATTGGCGACGAAACGACTCGGCAGCCCTCATCGTACGTCTGGCCCACACACAGCCTTTCCTAGCGGCCCAACGTCGGAGCAGGCGAACGCGGAGCCTGATTCCGGCACCGTCTCGACGTTGAATCAACCAGCCGTGGACGGAACGGAATCGCCAAGCCAACAGGGACCGTTGATGGCGGCACGCGGCCTCTCCAAGAGTTATTGGAAAGGCAAACACGAAATTCCTGTTTTGCACGATGTCGATTTCGAGGTGCAAAGGAACGAGTTTGTTTCGATCATTGGCCAAAGTGGTTCGGGAAAAAGTACTCTACTACACGTCCTGTGCACGCTGGACGCCCTTGATGCGGGCGAGATCCACTTCGACGGTAATCGCATCGACGTTCTCTCGACCAGTCAACGCGACAAACTGCGTAACCAACAGTTCGGCATGGTCTTTCAGTTCTATCATCTGTTGCCTGAAGTCACGACGCTGGAAAACGTGCTGATGCCGATCATGATCGCCGAGGGCGTGTTTGGCTATTGGCGGCGGAAGCGCGAATACGTCGAACGGGCCAAACAATTGCTCGAGATGGTGGGCCTGTCGCATCGGTTAGAACACAGGCCGCGTGAGCTCTCGGGCGGCGAAATGCAGCGGGCAGCCATCGCTCGGTCGCTGATCGCACAGCCGCGCCTGCTGCTGGCAGACGAACCGACGGGCAATCTTGATCGAAAAAATGGCGAAGAAGTGATGCAAATCCTGCGAACCTTGAACGTGGAACAGAACCTCACTATAGTCATGGTGACCCACGATGCCGGGATTGCGGCACAGGCGGATCGAACGGTGCGTTTGTTCGAAGGACGCGTGCAATTGGCCTGACTTTGGCCAAATCCAACCATGTCATCGTCCCGCTCGGTAACCGGGTGGTCACGTGTAAGCACCTGTCCTCTTCACCTTTTAGTGATCAGGCTTCCGGCCTGGCGAGACGAACTGATGTCGCTACAGATCTATGTTGACGGGCAGTACTACGACAAAGAAGACGCGAAAATAAGCGTCTACGACCATGGCCTGCTTTACGGCGATGGTGTTTTTGAAGGCATGCGCAGTTACGGCGGCAAGGTCTTTCGGTTGAGAGAACATTTGGACCGACTCTGGAAGTCCGCCAAGGCGATTTGTCTACAGATCCCACTTTCAACACAGGAAATGGCCGACGCGGTCAACCAGACTCTGAAGCTCAACGGCATCCAGGACGGTTACATTCGGCTCGTGGTGACCCGCGGCGCAGGCGAACTGGGAATCGACCCCAACAAATGCAGTAACCCGCAAGTCATCATCATCACCGATTACATCACGTTATATCCCGACGAGTTGTACAAGAACGGACTGGAGATCATCACGGTCGCCACGATCCGGAATCACCCCGCGGCGCTCAGCCCTCGCATCAAGTCGTTGAATTACCTCAACAATATTCTGGCCAAGATCGAAGGCCTCCAGGCGGGCTGTGTCGAAGCCTTGATGTTGAATCACAACGGTGAAGTCGCCGAGTGTACGGGTGACAATTTCTTCTTGGTAACCAACAACGAAGTGCTGACACCACCGATCGATGCTGGCATCCTGGAAGGAATCACCCGAGATTTTGCCATCGAACTCGCGCGTGAGTCTGGGTTGACGGTGTGTGAGACTGCGCTAACTCGGCACGACGTCTATATCGCCGACGAGTGTTTTCTGACTGGCAGCGCTGCCGAGATCATTCCGGTGGTAAAAGTCGATAGCCGCGTCATCGGCGACGGCAAACCTGGGCCGGTCACGCGAGAACTGACCGCTCGGTTTCGCGACAAAACCTGTGGCTAGTATTCTGTCACATGCGCTACGATAGACATGCCTGAATACGCGTGCGCAATTCGTCGACACTGACACCGTCGATGCTGAACCGCTTTTGTGACGATGTCGCGCCGCTGGTCAATCTAATCTGCGACTTGCGGAGTCTCAGCTGTTTGGCAAGCACGGCTACGATAGCCTTGTTAGCTTTCCCTTTTTCGGGTGCTGGGGTAACACTCACCTTGAGCGCCCCGTCGTGTTCGCCTTGAATCCCGTTGTTTCGCGCGCCTGCTTGCGCTCGGACAGGCAGGATGACACTCTTTGCACCTGATTCGATCTGGATCAACGTTGCGCACCTTCGAACAGTGCCGATCCCACTCGAACAAGCGTCGCACCCTCCTCAATTGCCACTTCGAAATCGCGACTCATTCCCATGGACAATTCGTCCAAGACAATTTCCGGTGGGCAGTTTGTCATCAAACGATCTCGAAGCTCGCGTAACGAGGAGAAGTCACGTCGCGCCGCAGAGAGATCGCCGTGGAGACTCGCCATCGCCATCAGACCACGAATCGCCACGTTTGGCAGTGCGGCCAATTGCGGCAGCACGGCTGCCAATTCGTCCGCCGCAAAGCCATGCTTGGCTTTATCACCAGAGATATTCACCTCTAACAAGATCTTGGTGGGGCCGTCGCCAGCATCGGCCAGGCGATCGATTTCCTCGATCAGCCGCAAGCTGTCGCCCGAGTGAGTTAGCCAAACCAGGGGGATCGTCCGGCGGACTTTGTTGCGTTGCAAATGGCCGATCATGTGCCAGCGAACGTCGGAATGGTCGATCACATCAGCCTTCGCCCAAAGACCTTGCGGTCGGCTTTCGCCAAGATCAAGACAGCCGGCGGCGAGCAGCATTTGCGTTTCGGGTAGACCGGCGTACTTGGTAACGGCCACCAACGTGACTTCCGCTGCATCACGACCGCTAATCTGCGCGGCATCTGCAATCCGCTGGCGAATGCCGGCCAGATTTGAAGCGATCCGTTGTTCCATGGTCACCTACCGATCGCACTTCCCGATTGAGACAGTTTTTCCTAGAGGCGATTTTCCATACTTCTTCACACCTTCTTTTGACGATCATCACCTGCACTGTTACTCGATCTCAATAAGTTTCTCCGCTTCGCCAGTGTCCGGGAATCGCGCAGCGATGAACTCACCGCTATAGTTTTGTCCCAACAGAGTGCGATTTCCAGTCGGGCCTAACGAACGATAAAAGAGCCACTGTTCGTTCCCAATCTGGACACGATAGCCGGCTGCATCGTCCGCCGAGACGATTTCCAATTGTTCGGCAATCGTCAACTGACGCCACGTCAGTGGTTTCCTCGAGCGACGCGGATTCAAGTCGAAAAACAACGGGGCAAACAGGCGAAATCCGTCGACCTCCTGTGACAGCACGAGTCCTTCGTCGGTCTGCTCTAGTGAACCATCATGTGGTGTTCGTCGCCATTCAGGCAACGCCAACGGTAGCACTGTAGCCAAGCGACGGCGGCCCACCAAGCGGCCCTCGTACGTCTCGTTGGCTGGCTGGAATTGAATTCCATCGACCAACGGCAGACTGGATTTGTAGTTGATATGTGTCGACCGGTTGCCCAACAGCGCATCGGCAACGAACAGGAACCGATCGTCGCGCCCCAACAACAACTGCCGCTGCAGACGCCAACCGCCGGAAAGCTTGGCTTCGACTTCGACATAGGAAACGTCTCTGTCGCAAACCCAACAGACTTCCTCCCAATGGTCCATGACTTCGAGCCTTTTGCCGTCGACGTCGATCTCGAACTCCCACTTGCCCGACCAGAGCGTCTCGCTTCCGAAATTCAACTCCCAGTCCAGTTCCTGCGCGTGATAGGCCAAGACCAGCGACTCGTCATCGCGGTTCCAGGATCGCTTCAACAGCGCAGTGCCAGCCCATTCGGAATGAACGGCCGCTTCGGGCAATTTCGGCGATGACTTGGTTTTCTTCTTCTGGCCTGATCCTCTCTTTCCGGCGGGCAGCGCCGCACGAGCAATTACGGAATCTGCGCGGCTGGAGATCAACTTCAATGCAATCTCGAACAACGTGGGAGACCAGCGCCCAGAATCGTCATGCGACAGAACTTGCGAACCATCGAACCGGGCCAACCGCAGCGATTCGCGCACCAGCCAATCGTACTGATCCTGCGCAACTTTCTCGAAACATGGTTGACCCATAGCACGTGCCAGGCATCCGCACCGCGTCCAACTGGCAAGCAACGGCCGCATAGCCTCGTGAAATCGGCAACTGATCAAGCCCTCTCCGTCGAGCAGCTCCAAGATTCCATCGGACAACGATCGACGCGAGGACTCGGCCAACGACTCAAATTGGTCCACTTCAGGAAACAGGTAGGCCAGTGTGAGCGGTAATTCTCCGAACAGTAATTGCTGCACGAGCGGATTATCCGTCAGACAAATGCCAGCGGCATCGCGGCAGATTGCCACCAGTTGATCCTGCAATTGGCACCACGGCGCGGCGGGCAATAGCTGGGCCAATTGCGGCATTGTGTGGGCCCACGCCAGACACTCGATGGCGAACAACGCGCTGGGGGCTCGTTTGGGTGCTTCATCCAGCCATGCTTCAAGCCGCCGAGCCAATTCGCCGTTGCCGCGCGTCCTTGACGACTTATAACGATCAAGGTATCGCAGCAATTCAGCCGATTTGCTGCCAGGAAAGTCGGCGTGCAATGGCCATTCCAGGGCGGACGTACGCCCAGTGTCGGTCAAGTCTCGTAATGACCGGGGACGCTTGCGCGTGGCCAAATGGTGCGTCCATTGCGACCATTGATCGGGGCCAAGCTTGGACCTGTCCGCGGACTTTCGTGAGTGCTTTCTAACAGGTGTCGTCGTTGGCATCCGTCATGGACCTCCTGCAAATGTCTCGGTCGGAGACCAAACTCCGAAAAACGGGGCAGTTCTCCAGCATTGGTGGGGAAGCCGGAGATTCCCGCTTCGTTCCCCTGCGAAAGTTGCGTATGATAGCAAGCAGCGAGCAAGCTGACTTCCCCCGCCGACAACATTTTCTCGAAATCGATACTTCCGACCAACCGAGACGATTATGAACTATTCAGTAGCTCTGTTGCAGTGCAGTGTGGCAACCGTTGTTCTGCTTTTCGGTGCCACCGTGCGCGCAGATGACAAACCAACGGTGGAACCCGCTGAGGCTCCCTTCGCAAAACAGCAGTTTCAACCACCTGTAGGCTTGAAGCGATTTATCAAAGATCGTGATATTTGGCTGGACCTGAAGCGCAAACGAGTGGTGATCGATGGCGTGGTCTGTCTCCGTGAAGGGCAACTGGAGATGTTCGCGTGTCCTCGCCAGACCAAGGAGCATGAGTCAGTCATTGCCGTGAATTGCAAGGCGCGCGAGGCCCATGCGGGACTGATCGTGGTTGGTGGGGAATCCGGTCATCCAGCACGCTTTGAACCAGAGTACTCGCCGGCAACCGGTTCGACTATCGATATCGTTATTCTGTGGCATGACAAAGAAGGCAAGAAGCGCAGTGCCAAGGCACAGGATTGGGTTCGCAACGTCAAGACAGGCAAGGCCATGAAGTACGACTGGGTCTTCGCTGGAAGCGGCTTTTGGACCGATCCAGAAAATGGCGAGAGGTTCTATCACGCGGATGCTGGCGATTTCATCTGCGTCTCGAATTTTCCATCGGCGACACTGGACCTGCCCGTGGAGAGCTCCCAAGCCAATTCGAGTTTGCTGTACGAGTCCTTCACAAAGAATATTCCCGCCAAGGGAACTCCCATTCGTCTGGTACTAACTCCCCGGCCATCCAAGCCAGCGAAAACGAAGCCATCCCCTGACGGTGCTGACAAGGCGGGGAAAGACGACAAGAAAAAGAATGCTGGCAAGGAAAAACCAGACGCCAAGAAGTCGGTGGCGCCAAAGCAAGAGGACAAGAAGACCGCGGGCGCGACCAAGCAGAACGAATCGCGGTCATCAGCGGGAAAGGGCGGAGGCGATCAGTAGTGCGAAGTAGATCACTACGGGCAAACTGCCGAGCAATCCAGCACAAGCTCCCAGCCAAAAGGCAAGGCGTGACTTACGCCGCCCTGCATCGCTCATAGCACCTGCTTTGATGGCTCGCAGATCGCGTCTCGCAATGATGCAGGCTGGTGCGGCAACCGCCAAGCCCGCGAACTGCAGAGGCAAGATAAAAAACAACGGCATTATCCAGTTGCCTGATCCCACGATGGCAATGCCCGCTCCAACCACCCCCAAGCCGGACAGCACCAGGCCGGCGACAGCCAATCGCCAAGCGCCCTCTGGATTGGGGACCAGAACCGATTCGTAGTCGCTCGGCAAATAGGGCCGTTCTGCGGAATCCGCCGGCCCTTCAAAGAGGTTTTCTTTGATGGCATCCGACGATTGAGCTGTACCATCCGAAAAAGGATTTTCGCCCTGCGAGTCCTTAAATGGAGTCTCGCGCTGCGTGCCGGGATTTTTCGGAAATTCAAATTTGGCCATCAGACTCCGATTCGGCAATGATCCAACATTTCGGCGGCCGACATGATGTAACTCATGTAGAACGGCCCGAATTCGGCATACCGCGCACTGGCTTCGTCGAAACGCATCTTGTAAACGATGTCTTTGATGAATTCCGGATTGCGGGACCAGAGTGTGACCCCCCACTCCCAATCTTCAAAACCCAAGCCGACGGTGATCAACTGAGAAACCTTGCCGGCAAACGCCATCCCGCTGAGCGCATGCTCGGCCATCATTCTGTTTCGTTCGGCAAAAGGCAACAAGAACCAGTTCTCGAAAACCTTGCGTTTTTTGTTCATCGGATAAAAGCAGGTCGAGGGGTATGGAGGAAAGTCCGGTGTCAATCGCTGTCGGTTCATCGCGGGTAGCCGCCCTTCGTATGCTTTGACTTTGGCGTTGTAGGCCGGGCTACCTTCTTCCTCTCCTTCCTGAATCAATCGTTGCGCGTACTGTTCAACCGAGGGAACATACTCTGATATTTCTGTCACGGAAACGAACGAATAGGCGGACGTGAGCGCTGGGCCCAGGCGACTGGCCATCAACCGCTGGTGGAGGGCGTCGATCTTCAGCGGATTGTCGTCCAGCAACATCAAGCCAAAATCCGCTTTGTGACCGCTGACCACACTGGTTTGTAACCGCACCGGAGCGTCAGGGCCGGTTGGATCAAGCGCCGCAACAAGTTCCGCACGTCCAGCAGTGACATCGCCGGGCGAAAGCTGCGCCAACACCGCGCGATCGAAGCTGTAATAAAGATGGTTGCAATGCCACCCGGACTCAAGCTCCAACGAAGGTTCGACGGGCGGTTGCTGAGGAGGACGCGATCCGTGGCTCATGGACTAT
>JASLPZ010000248.1:0-10796 GCA_030744725.1 Pirellulaceae bacterium | reverse complement strand
CCTAGAAACGGTAGCACTGATAGCGGCCCATTTCCCTGGATTCCACCGATTTAATACCGTTCCGGGAATCGCTGGCCAGGGCCCGACTTTTATCCGGATTATTCAGGAAAAGAGGTTTTTCTGCATTCTGATGGTCGAATCCATTGAAGTAAGACTAAGGAGGTCTACTTCTCGGACGTCACTAATTCCTCGCGGCCAAGTCAAGAGAAACGGAAGGAATCGTAATGCGTTTCTGCATGGTAACGGTTGTGTATTTGGGATTTGCGATTGTCGGAGCGACACTTGCCATGGCGGAGGAGGCTCACTTGGACGATTTGCCTGTCGTTTCAGACTTTGATCTGGCCGCGTTGGAATCTTCCCTAGGGGCGGACAACCTGAAACACGGTGGCGGCGCTTGCGGTTGTGGCAAGTCGTGTGGCAAAGGTGGCCGTGGCTGTTCCAGTTGGTACGCTGGTGGCTGGCTTAACGGCGGTGTCATGGTCAACTTCACCAATAACGATACCAGCCGCAACGACCCAACTCCGTTCAGCAACCCGGCTGCGGAATTCCTGGCAAATCAGGCCTGGCTCTATTTTGGTAAAAAAGCGGATAACGGCGGTTGCGGTTGGGCTTTGGGTGGCCGTGTCGACGTCATGTTCGGTGCGGATGGCCCCGATACTCAAGCATTTGGCGACGGCGGCTGGGATTTCGGCTGGAACAGCGGTGGCGAATACGGAACGGCGATACCACAGATCTACGGTGAACTTGCTTACAACGATCTAAGTATCAAAATTGGACACTTTTATACGATCTTGGGATATGAAGTCGTCCAGGCACCACAGAATTTCTTCTATTCGCATTCCTACGCAATGACTTACGGCGAGCCGTTTACTCATACCGGCCTGCTGGCGGAACACGTCTACGACGATGCCACGACGTTGTGGGGCGGATTCACATTCGGATGGGACACTGGCTTCGACAACTTGGGCGATGCCTACACTCTTCTTGGAGGTGCGAGGCGACAGGTCTCCGACAACGTCACTGCCACCTATGCCCTTACGCTTGGCCGTTACGGTAATGGCATCGGGGCATCGGGGAACCTGGGCGATATCTACAGCCATAGTCTCGTGTTGGACGTTGAGTTGACTGACCGACTGAATTATGTTTTCGTCCACGACCTTAGTATTAACTACGCTTTGGGCGGTCCCGCCGGCAATGCCGAATGGTACGGGGTCTCCAGTTACCTTCTCTATACGATCAACGATTGTTGGAAAGCCGGTCTGCGCATCGAGTGGTTTGACGATGCAGATGGACTCCGCATTTCCACGGTGAATGACGGTCTCAACGATCTCCACTACTGGGGCGCAACGGTTGGGCTCAATTGGACTCCTCGAGAAAACATCACTGTTCGACCCGAATTCCGATTCGACTGGGCCACGAGTCATTCCGATATGGACTTCAACGACGTCTATATCAACAACACCAAGGACAACATCGATCTGTTCGCGTTGGATGTTATCTGGACGTTTTAGCACAACAAGCTTGCGCTGTGTGTGCAGTTACTGCTTGATTCGTGCCTGTGCGCGACGTATGCCAGGCTTGGCCAATGGCCTTGTTCTTAAGTTGTCTGTGGCGATCCATCGCGACTTTGCTTGCTCTGGCGATTGCCATCTGCGACGATAGCTAGCTCCCTCTTTCGAACGACAGCATCGGTCTCTTTGCATCTCTCCCGCGTGCGGGAGAGATGACGATCGTCAGACGACGGCAGTGAAGTGAGCTTCATGCAACCAAACTCGCGTATTTTCTGTTTCCATATCTGTTAGACCCAGGGCACGCCAGTGACGGTGGCCATTTTGCCTGCGTGGGTCCGGCTGTTTCGAATTCTGCAGTCTCAAAACGGGCCCAACAAGAAAGCAGGCCATCCACGATGATTTGGCCACGCGCGCTATCCGGATTTCGCGTCAAACGGTCCGCAGTCACCCTGACAGTGTTCTGTCTCTTGATCATGATGGTACGGTCGTCGCCTTCCGCCGACGATATTGACCTGGACGGTGTCACTGAAAAACACGTCATGGTTCCGATGCGCGACGGCGTCCGGTTGTCGGTCTATCTTTATTTTCCCAAAGAGGCGATGGCCGAGACGGAACAACGATGGCCGGCGCTGTTAGAGCAGCGTTACGCCAATGCTAGAGCGGCTCGGACGCGTCGAGAATTCGCGAGAATGGCGGCTGATGGTTACGTGGTGGCGTTGCAGAACTTTCGTGGCACACAAGAGTCAGAAGGCCGTTACGTAGGATACCGTGCCTTGGGATGGGGGGAACAGCAGGATGGTTACGATACCGTCGAATGGCTCGCGAAGCAGCCCTGGTGCACAGGCAAGATTGGAACATTCGGAAGTTCCCAGGCAGGTTATGCGCAGAACTTTCTAGCAGTCACGCAGCCGCCGCACTTGGTTTGCCAATACATGATCGACACAGGCCTCAGCCTATTTCATGAAGGGTATCGAATCGGCGGGGCGACTCGCCCCGAACGCTTCAAACGAATGGCGGATATCTGCCGTGATCCAACGGACAATGAACGCATGTTGAAAGAGTGGTTCGAGCATCCAACCTACGACGACTATTGGGCCGATGAGGACTGTGCTCGTCATTTCGATAAGATGAATGTACCTTGCTTTACGGTTGGCAGTTGGTACGACTTTATGTGCCAAGGATCCGTTGAGAGTTATATTGGGCGCCAGCACCGTGGCGGCGTGAACTCGCGCGGTCGGCAGCACCTGTTGATCGGTCCGTGGCTGCACGGTCGCTTTAACAAAGGCAACAAGACCGGCGAACTGACGTATCCAGAGAACGCGACGTTCGACATGTTGGATCACATGGTGCGATGGTTTGACCACTATCTGAAAGGCGAACCGAACGGCATCGTTCATGAGCCGACCATTCGTTACTACGTCATGGGGGCAGTTGGCGAGTCGGACGCGCCGGGCAATTCATGGCGGGAAGCCAAAGATTGGCCCGTGGCGACCGAACCTAAGTCCTATTACTTGCATCCAATGGGACGACTTGCAAACGTTCCGGCGACCAGTGGTAAGACGTCGTTTCTGGCCGACCCACGGCAGCCAGCCATGATTCCCGGGCGATCTTTCCCTGGTGCCCGTGACGCACGCGAATTCGAAACGCAAAGTGAAGTGCACACATTCACGACCGACCCGCTTGCTGAACCGGTTCAGTGGACCGGAAAAGTCAACGCAGAGCTTTTTGTCTCGTCGACTGCCAAGGATACAGACTTCATTGTTCGTGTCAGTGATGTCTATCCGGACGGGCGGTCAATTCTGTTGGTCGATTACATCCGGCGCGCGAGATACCGCGAGGGCTTCGATACAGAGGTCATGATGCAGCCGGACAAGATCTACAAAGTCGCTTTTCAGGTTGGCTGGCTGAGTCAGATCTTTAATCGCGGCCATCGCATTCGCGTCACAGTCGCCAGTACGGGAGCTCCGTTTTACGAACCCAATCCTAATACTGGAGAACCACTCACCATTGAACCACCGGCCGTTGTAGTGGTGGCCAACAACACGCTCCATCACTCGAAGACACACGCATCGCGGCTAATTGCGCCACACGTCGCGCTATCGCCGTAGCTTAGTGCGTCCTAAATTCAGGGCCTACGGCAGCCATTTTCCCGCGTGCATTTATTTGACCCGACTTGTTGTGGCACGGTCTCCCGACCGTGGGCCGGTCGGGAGACCGGCCCACTACGTGCTGACACTCCAATATTCGCGCACACAACACGACAGACACTGCATCGGCCAACTATAATGTTGGCATCCACAATTCAATGATGTTGGCGCGCATCCTGTTTCACACCCTGGCTTCGAACAACGCGCGAGGTTCGCATGTTGGTGGCCACAATTGACTGGATCGATCTCATGAAAACTAAGGTATCGCGGTTCTTGGTCTTGCTGCTGATGTCATCGGCGTTTGTCCAAGTCACCGGAGACAGTTCACAAGTAAATGCCGAAACGTCAGAATCGTCACTGGCGGGCAAGCGGCCGAACATCATCGTCGTAATCACCGACGACCAAGGCTACGGGCCTGTTGGAGAACATGGTCATCCTTGGATTCACACACCAAACTTGGACGAACTTTACCGGTCCAGCACGCGTTTCACACGGTTTCTTGTGAGCCCCACGTGCGCTCCAACACGTTCGGCGCTGATGACAGGACGTCACCCAATGAGGAACGGCGTCACTCACACGATTCTGGAACGCGAGCGAATGACGCTTGACGCCACAACGCTCCCGCAAGTCCTCAAGTCGGTGGGCTACACGACGGGGATTTTTGGCAAGTGGCATCTGGGTGACGAGGAGCCGTACCAACCACACAATCGTGGCTTTGAC
This sequence comes from Pirellulaceae bacterium, assembly GCA_030744725.1. Lineage (GTDB taxonomy): Bacteria > Planctomycetota > Planctomycetia > Pirellulales > Pirellulaceae > ARS98. The sequence continues at coordinate 6,418 of JASLPZ010000248.1, read as the reverse complement.
GAAGCGTTTATCCACGGTGCAGGTGGAATTGGTCAGGCTTACAAATGCAGTTGTGCTGATGCGCCGGGTAACAAATATTTTGATCCAGTGATTCGCCACAATGGTTCATTCGTGAAGACGAGCGGGTTTTGTACGGATCTTTTCTTCACTGCGGCCCTGGGATGGATCAAAGGCGTGCAGAAAACGGATTCGCCCTTCTTCGCCTACATCACCACGAATGCACCTCATGGGCCGTTTATCGCGCCGCCAAAGAACACAAAGCGGTTTACCGATCTGGGGTTTGGCAGGAATCAAGCCGGTTTTTATGGAATGATCGAGAACATTGACGAGAACGTGGGCCGCCTGTTGACGAAGCTTGATGCGTGGCAACTGTTTGACAATACCTTCGTGATTTTCATGTCCGATAACGGCATGACTGGGAACGGATCTGGACGTCTGGGACGTTCTCTGGGACAAGATGCAAACGGCAATCAACTGACGCCATACAATGCCCAGATGAAAGGGTTGAAAGGGAGCGCGGACGAAGGTGGCGTGCGAGTCCCATTTTTTGTGCGCTGGGACGGCCAGATCAAGCCCGGCCGTGATATCGATCGGATTGCAGCCCACCTTGATCTGTTTCCTACGTTGGCGTCCCTCGCCGGAGCAACGCAGCCAAAAGGTCAAGTCGAAGGACGGAGTTTGCTTCCCCTCATCGAGAACCCAGCAACATCTTGGGAAGATCGCTATTTGGTTACCCACAAAGGGCGCTGGAAGACGGGTGCCGATCCGGATGACCATCAATGGAAAGGCTTTGCCGTACGCAATCAGCGGTTTCGTTTCGTGGACGGAAACGCCCTTTACGATATGGAGAAGGATCCCAATCAGAAGAGTAACGTGATTGAAGATCATCCTAAGGTTGTCGCTGAGATGAGGGCAACCTACGATGTGTGGTGGAAGGTAACTCGCCCTCTGATGGTGAACGAGAACGCCCCTATGTCGCCGACCCGGCCCTTTCATGTGCTGTACGACAAACAGCTCAACAGTCAGGGCATTCCTGCCTGGCAAGCACCAACTTTGTAGGTGGCGCGACCTCAATCGCCAACTTGACGACCTTCGGCAAGGTACATCATCGCACCGCAATTCGGGCAGAAGATGGGCTTTGATAAGTACAACAGGTTCATCATTTGCGCGGTCAATGTCTGGAAGCAACCCCCGCATACTTCGCCGTCCACCTGCGACAAAGCGCCTTCGCCACGAGCCTTGGCCATTCGATGGTAGTCGTTCCTGATCTCTTCTGGCAGATTCTCCTCGGCTTCCAACAGTTCTGTTTGGACCCGCCTGAGTTCTGACTCCAGATTTCCTTGTTCGCCTTCGACGCGCTTGCTGATCTTCGCCGTTTCGACTTGGACCGTAGTCAGTGAATCGTTACCGGCGGTTAACTTTCCGGCGAGTTCGTCAATCTTCTCCAGAGCTTCAAGCACTTCGTCCTGCATGACCAGGTTTGCCTGCTCATCGGCTGCGATCTGGTTTTTCAGTGTCTGAAACTCTTTGTTGCTGGACGCGCCGTTGAGCTGCGTACGTAGTTCTTCGATGCGATCCTCGCGGCTCTTGAGGTGTAGTTGTTTCTCGTCTGCGGTCATGCGGGCACGCTTCAAAGATTCCTTGGCCTGCTCTGTTTCCAGCTTGAGTTTTCGTACACTGGATTCGCCAGCCTTGATTTGTCGTGGGCCACGCTCGATCCGCGAACGAAGGTCTGCAAGTTGGCGGTGGATTCGGTGTAACTCGCGTAGTGCCTCACCTGTAACTGTCATTGTGTGTGGTTCTCCGGAATGATCGATGTTTGTTGTTGAATATGAACGTTGTTCCGAAACGTCTTTGCGGGAACAAAAAAAGCCGCTGGATTTGACTCCAGCGGCTGGGTGTGATTGCCAATTGGTGCGACAGCAGTAGGTCGCGAACAACTGCGGGCAAAGTTCGCGTTATCCCGCGGCGTTCGTCTCCACGGCACTGGGCATGAAACCTGCCAAGTGGTCGGACCGGACAGGGTGTTGCAGCTTTCGAATCGCCTTTGCTTCGATCTGCCGCACCCGTTCGCGGGTAACCTTAAATATCCGACCGACCTCCTCGAGGGTGTACGTGTAGCCGTCTCCGAGTCCGTATCGCAAGCGAACGATCTCGCGTTCGCGGAACGTAAGGGTTCTGAGCAGCGAATCAATTCTCTCGCGGAGGATGCCATTGTTGGCGTTCCTAACCGGGTTGTCACAAGACGAGTCCTCAATGAATTCGCCAAAACTGCAGTCATCACCATCGCCAACGGGGCGATCCAGGCTGACGGGGTGACGACCGATATCCAGGATCCGTTTTACCTCTTCCAACTCGACGCCGGAACGGCGCGAGATCTCTTCCATTGTCGGATCCCGGCGAATCTCCTGTTGCAGCTTCTTCTGAATATTGCGCAACTTGGACAGTACGTCAATCATATGCACCGGAAGTCGAATGGTTCGAGCCTGATCGGCGATGGCCCGCGTAATGGCTTGGCGTATCCACCACGTGGCGTACGTCGAGAACTTGAAACCCCGGCGGTATTCGTACTTATCGACGGCTCGCATGAGGCCCGTATTTCCCTCTTGGATCAGATCCAGGAAGCTAAGCCCCCGATTTCGGTACTTCTTGGCAATTGACACAACAAGTCGCAAATTACCGCTGGAAAGCTGCCTCTTGGCCAGTTCGTACTCGAGATACTGCTTTTCAACCGCCTCGCTGCGCATTCTCAAGCCACGGGGGCTTTCTTGAGTAATCACCATCATATCGCGGAGTTGACGGCGCAGGTTTGCGCATTCATCACGAAACATCGGATCGTCCTTCAGTTTCGCTAGACGTTCTCTCGTCTGATGCATACGGTCGGAAAACTCCGTGAGTTGCTTCATCAAGGGGTGCACTCGGCGCGTCCGTAGGCTCAGTTCCTCGACCAATTGCAGGCACTTGCGGCGACGTCGCAAAAACCGTTCGCGGATGGCGACCCGTTCCTGACGCGTGGGCGACTTTCGAATCAGGACCATGAAATCGCTCTTATTCCGATCGAGCAGGTTGCTTAGCGTCCGCAAGTTGTGCGGCATACGGGCCAGAATCTGCTCTTTGGTCAGCTGCTCGGTCAGCGAAACCTTGATCGTGCGATCAAAAGGCAACTCTCCGTTGAAGACCTTGGTCAGCGTTTCCACCGTGGCCCGCATCGCGTAGTCACAGCTGAGCAGCGTGCGACGAAAGCGTTTGCGAGTCACCTCGATCTTCTTCGCCAGAGAGATCTCTTCTTCGCGCGACAGAAGCGGTATTTCCGCCATTTGGCTGAGGTACATCCGAATCGGATCGTCACTCAGCTTGGGTAAGGCTTCGGCCGGTAACAGAGACGGTGCGGTTGCGTTGGCCTTTTCAACTTCTTCGGCCGACGGACGTGGCTTGGGATCCTCGAAGCCATCGTCCGGCGCATCCGTCACCAATTCGACGCCTTCCTCCTCCAATGCCACCAATAAGTTGTCGAGCTTCTCAGGGCTGACGTCTTCGTCTGGTAGATACGAGTTTACCTCGTCATAGGTAAGATAGCCTTGGGTCTGACCTTTCTCGATCAACAGCTTCAGTTCGTTTTCGTACTGATCCACGTGTCAAATCCTCCCGCGACTTCCTGCGCTAAAAGGGACACAAGGTGACAGGGCAGCTACCCATCCGTGGGTGCGGGAATACCATGTCTCCTTTGTTCTTCTTCATGGAGTTTTTTTAGAACGTCCAGCTCCTCCTGGTCTTCGAATTGACGTTGTTCCAGGCCGGCGACCAACTCACGCCGACTCGATTCATGTTGACGATCTGAGATTCCATCCAGCAATCGGCGTAACCGAATTGCCGCGTCCTCCTGGGCTTCTTCCTCCTTAGAGGTTGCTTGTTCATCAATTTCGACGAACAAGTGTTTTAACTTCGGGTCCTCGAGGTCGCTGAGGATTCTCGAAAAGTCAACGGCTTCTCCCATTTCCGCGACTGTGCGGTAACAGGCATAGATTTGTTGGATCGCAGGACTGCTAATCAAGTCCGTGGGCACTTCCTCCAGCACACTGTCACACAGTTCAGGATGCACCGCCATGATCTCCATCAGTTCAAGCTCGGCGGGGTCAAGCTCCGATTTCTTGTATTGCGTCGGCTGCGTTGGTACCGTTTCGGCTTGGATACGCGGCGAGGTGCGTCGCCTTAGCTCTGCAATGCGCGTTCGCAACACGGCATCCTCGACGCGAAACTCCCGAGCCAATCGGGCCAGAACCTGTCGCTCGCGGACGGTCTTGGACGTCGTCGTAGTGGCGGTCAATCGCGGTGCCTTGGCTACCACATTCAACAGTGTTTCAAGCGCCTGGTTGGCTCGATGCGTATCACGCACCGGATCGATGCCGCTGGTGTGCGTTTCAATCGCATGTTCGAAAGCATCGACGGCGCCGTCGAGTAGCTCTCGCATTCGGTCAGCACCTTCGTGCAACACAAAGTCGCACGGGTCTGCGCCGGTGGGCAGTGTCAAGATCCGCAAGTCGACTTCGCTCGCGATAAAGAGTCCGAGCACTTCGTTGGTGCGTTTTTGTCCGGCTTCGTCGCCATCGAGTACCAAAGTGATCGTGTCCGCGTACCGTTTTAACAGACGAATGTGCCGCTGTCCGAGCGCCGTACCCAGCACGGCAACCACATTGGTCAGACCATGCTGGTGCGCCATGATGACGTCCGTGTAGCCTTCAACAACAACGACTTTGCGGCTCTTCGAGATCGCTTCGCGGGCCAGGTCGAGCCCGTACACGTTTTCGCTCTTGGAGAACAAACGTGTTTCACGCGAGTTGACGTACTTGCCTGTGTTCGGTTGCGCGAATTCGGGCAACACGCGGCCGCCAAATCCAATCGCGCGGTTTTGCGTGTCCCGGATCGGGAAAATAACCCGGCCTTTAAAGAAGTCGTAGTACCGACCACTCTTTGCACTTGTGCCTAGCAAGCCAGCAGACTTCAGAACCGCCGCTGAAAACTGTGTCGGCACCGCACGATCAACAAGCCATTGCCAGGCATCGGGTGAGAATCCAACTTGAAACCGTCCGCAGGCCTCGGCGTCGAATTGGCGTTCCTCAAGATATTTTCTGGCCGGGGCAGCCTCTGCCGAATGCAGGAGGCATTCGCGAAACTGCTGCATGGCCCAGGTCGTCGCATTGAAGAGCGTCTGTTTGTCGTTGGGGTCGCCAGGCTGTGTCTTTGGCCGGGCGACATTGCCACGCATGTCGACGCCGGCCCGTTCGGCAAGCATCTCGAGAGCTTCGCGGAATTCGAGGCCCTCTTGTTGCATCACGAAGCTGAAGATGTCGCCACCGATATCACACACCCAGCATTTCCAAGATTGCCGTGCGGGATTCACCTGGAGACTGGGATGTGCGTCGTCATGCCAGGGACAGGTCGCGAAGTAATCGTGGCCCCGTCTTTGGAGAGGCAGATAGCTGCCGACCAAGTCGACAATATCGACTGTCTGCCGAACCTGTTCTTTAGCTTCTTGCAGCGACGCGAAGGACACCATCGACTCCTATGGCGTGAGACCTGGCGGAAGATCCGTGCGAGGCCATGGCCGGAGTGCCACTTCCTTGTGAACCCACCACAGGCGTCCTGGCCCAGCTGGCTAGTCTAACGCCGAACTGAACTGAATTGGACCGTAGCAGTGTGGTCCTTCCCGCCAATTCTTGCGAACCAGCGACGTGCCATCCTTAGCACGGTCGCGGATTATAGTCCTCCTGATTTTTTGGGTCAACATTGCGCCGCTGGTAGGCATATTTGTCGCAAGATGCTTGATGGTAGTGGGTTAAGGGAGATGCCATGGTCTGCAATAGATCTATTGACGAGAAAAGATTGTCACGAGATCCCACGGGTTCCTCGGATCTGTCAAGACGAAACCCGCCGCAAATATTCTTTGGGGAACTCACCTTCACGGTCAGGCGTCTTAGTGATGTGACGCGAAAGCAAGCACACCGTCGATTCGAGAATCCCCCATTCGGCGGTGTCCCCCGAACACTCCAGTGCGGATAGAAGCCATGATCAACACACGACGCGTTTCCCGGCCCGATGGTGGTGAAGAAATCGTCCGAATCCTAGATGACCACCTGCTGCATCAGTGGCAGCGCGAAAATCCTCTAGCGTTTGAAAAGAGCATCGTGTGGCTTGAAGTGGACCCCAATTTCTGGACAGGTCAATAAGGGGTAAAATCGTCAAGATTTCATCCTACCAGGAGGGTTCTATAGATGTCACGGAAGCGACGCGTTTTGGGCAGTAAGTTTAAGGCGAAGGTGGCGTTGGCCGCGATTCGTGGGCAAACTGCAAATCAGTTCGATTTTGGTGATGCGCCTGACACGTACAAGACGCTCAATGCAAGCGGAGGTGCCAAGCATCA
>JASLPZ010000247.1:0-10810 GCA_030744725.1 Pirellulaceae bacterium | reverse complement strand
ATCTGGATGTCCGAGCGAGACGGTTGGAACCACCTCTACTTGATCGACTCGCGAACCGGAGATGTCAAGAATCAGATCACGCAAGGGCACTGGATCGTCCGCGGCGTAGATCACGTGGATGACCAGGAGCGAAAAATCTGGTTTCGCGCTGGTGGCATCTACCCTGAACAAGACCCGTACTATGTCCACTATTGTCGAATCAACTTCGACGGCACGGGCCTGGTCATCTTGACCAACGGCAACGGCACGCATTCGGTCGACTACTCACCCGATCGCAAGTACGTAATCGACACTTATTCGCGAGTTGACTCGCCGCCCGTCACCGAATTGCGAAGGACCAGCGACGGCAAATTGGTCTGCGACCTCCAGCGAGCGGACGCCAGTCGACTGCTGGCGACGGGCTGGCGCCTGCCAGAACGATTCGTGGCGAAAGGGCGTGACGGCGACACAGATATCTACGGTGTCATCTTTCGCCCGACAACATTCGACGCGGCCAAGAAATACCCTGTGATCGAGAAGATCTATGCCGGTCCTCATGGCGCTTTCGTTCCCAAACGGTTTTCCGCCTATCATTCCGCGCAGGCATTGGCGGAACTCGGATTCATCGTCGTTCAAATCGACGGAATGGGAACCTCCCACCGCTCGAAGGCCTTTCACGATGTCTGTTGGAAGAATCTGGGGGATTCAGGGTTTCCCGATCGGATCTTGTGGTTAAAAGCCGTCGCCAAGCGGTACGCGTCGATGGACCTTTCGCGGGTCGGTATCTTCGGCGGCTCGGCGGGTGGCCAAAGTTCCACGCGGGCTCTCCTGGCCCACGGAGATTTCTATAAAGTCGGCGTTTCCGACTGCGGCTGTCACGACAACCGCATGGACAAAATCTGGTGGAACGAACTTTGGATGGGCTGGCCGCTTGGCGACCATTATGCCGAGCAGTCCAACGTCACCAACGCGCATCGGCTGACGGGCAAGCTGCTGCTGATCGTCGGCGAACTTGACCGCAATGTTGATCCGGCATCGACGATGCAAGTTGTTAACGCGTTGATCAAGTCCGACAGGGATTTCGAGATGCTGGTCGTTCCTGGCGGGGGACACGGAATCGCCGAAAGCAAGTACGGGACACGCCGCCGGCGCGACTTCTTCGTCCGGCACCTGTTGGGTGTCGAGCCTCGCAGCAAGTAAACAGATGCTGCAACCAGCAAGAGGGGCTGTCATAACTCGAGTGGAAAGTCGGTCAGACACTCAACCCCGTCAAGGGTGACCACGTAATCGTTCTCGATCCGCATACCCGCCTGCAACTCAGGTGCGTACAACCCTGGTTCCACCGTAAATGTCTCACCTTCCTGAAATGTGTCATCCCAATTCGGATTCAAGTGTGGCGCTTCGTGCGGAAAGAGACCGATGCCGTGTCCCAGATGGTGATCGAAAACTCCGACGGGCGCTTCGTCGAGTATCGCCCGCACTTCACGAAACAATGCCCGCGCATTTTTGCCTGGCCGCACTTCGCGCTGCACGTGCTCAAAGGCCCTCATGATGAATTCCCAAGCAAGCTGTTGGGCGTCGGTGGGTTCTGCAACTGCAATGGTCCGCGCATTGTCTGCGAAATAACCACGAAAGGCGGGTCCCAGATCCAAGATGTAGAGTTCGCCCGCCATCGCGGAACGTCCCTTGCGCGGCGGACCGCCTCGAGAACCGCATTGATAGTCATTGCCGGTTCCGGTGAGCATTTCGCCGAACTCTTCCACCGCAGCGGATTGCAGTTCATTAAAGACGTGAAGTTCAGTGACGCCGGGCGCGATAATCTCTCTTGCACGCTCGTACATCCGCCCAGTTCCCGCGATGGCCTTCCGGATCAACGCCAACTCGTCCGGGTCCTTCCGCCGCCGTAGCGAGTACAAGGCCGGCTCGATGTCGAACAACGTCGCCTCAAAGTGTGAGCTCAGATATGTTCCGAACGTCGAGAATTCAACACCCATTCGGCGCGGTTGCGGCTGGCTGGCTAGCGCGGAAATCAGGACGTCCGTAGAGGCCTTCCGTTGATCATTGCGCAACGTCGAACGCCACTGTGCTTCGTACGTTAGAACCTCGTCCGCCGCCGCGACTTCCGGCAGGCGTTGGGGAGCAACGAGGGTCAGACGCCCTTCGCGCGACAACGCCGCAACTGGCTGGAAAACCCACCGAAATCGTGGTCCGGCCAGATACTGTATGTGCTCGACCTGTGTGACGACCACCAAGTCCAAATCGTGCTGCACCATCTGTTCGACCACGCGTTGCTGTCTACCTCGACAAGCAGCGATATCAATTCCTACATCGGTCATGGGACACTCGCTTCGTCTAGTCTCTTTGGCACGGCCCCGTACTGTGTTTCCGCGACGTGCTTTGTGGGTAAAACCTGCCAACTTCGCTAGCATCAGCCGCCGTGAGGTTATCGTTGAGCCCGACAGCTGACCAGCCCCCAGGTGTTATACACAAGTTCTTGCCCGCTCGGGGCGAGAGATGGGTAGTGCAACGAGGACCGGCCCCAAGTGCTGATTTCACTTTGCTGCTGGCATTCGGCGGCGACGCGTGCGGGTCAAGAGGGAAGGATGGCATCTCGTGGATCTGGCCTTTCTTGCGGATTCTGGTCACTTCGCCTAACCTAGGGAACCCTGGGAGTTGGATGTGATGAACCCCCTTCGCCGCCCATTTTTTGCATGCCCCGCTAATGACTAGTCGGACCATCGCGATTGGCGACATTCACGGGTGTGCTCAGGCGTTGGCAGCGCTGATCGACGCGATCGCGCCGACCAGGGATGACGTCATTGTGACGCTGGGCGATTATGTCGACCGCGGACCCGACTCGAGAGGTGTCGTGGATTTGTTGATCAACCTGGCCGAACGCTGGCAGGTGGTCCCACTGCTGGGCAACCATGAAGCGATGCTCATCGACGCGCACGAGGCTCCCGAGTGTCGTGAATTCTGGCAACGGTGCGGTGGTTTCGAGACGCTCGAGAGTTATGGCGGTTCTCTGTCAGCAATCCCACCCATGCATTTGGATTTCTTCCACGGCTGCCGGCCTTTCTACGAAACCGACTCGCACTTCATGGTGCACGCGAACTACGATCCGATCCTGCCACTCGACGAACAACCGGCTCGGCTCTTGCTTTGGGAGCACGTTGTCTACACGATCCCGCCGCGTCACGAGTCGGGAAAAACAGCGATCGTGGGACACACGCCACAGATTTCTGGCGAAATCCTAGACCTGGACCATCTAATCGGTATCGACACCTATTGCGTAGGTGGCGGCTGGCTGACGGCTCTTGAAATCAACACGCGGCAGATCTGGCAAGCCGATCGAGAGGGCAGGTTACGAGAGAGCACCTAAGGCGTGCAGCGCCAAACTCTCCCTGTCTCCCCATCTCCTTGTCTCCCCATCTCCTTGCCCTCTGCCGATTGCTGAATGTCGGCACAGAGTCTGATAGAATGCAATGCAAACGCAATATTGCGCAGCAGATCCCTGGCGTCCCCAGCCTTGATGTTTTCCGAGTTCACCATGACCAACCGCTTGAATCTGGCTGCGACACTCGTCGCCTTGCTCTTCGTGTTACCCGCTGTCGGCGCTCCGCGGAAGCCCAACGTCGTGTTGATTTACACGGACGATCAGGGCAGTGTTGACGTGAATTGCTACGGTGCCGACGACCTCATCACGCCCCACATGGATGCGTTGGCGAGAGATGGCATCCGTTTCACTCAGTTTTATTCGGCGGCGCCGGTCTGCTCGCCTTCACGGGCCGCCTTGTTGACGGGCCGCTTTCCGCAACGAGCGGGCCTGCCCAGCAACGCCGGTTCGAAACCAGGCTCAGTCGGCATGCCCAGCGAACAGGTCACGTTGGCCGAGATGTTGCGCGATGCGGGTTATGCCACTGGACATGTCGGCAAATGGCATTTGGGATATGTACCGGCCACGATGCCTAACGGGCAGGGATTTGATTTTACGTTTGGCCACATGGGTGGCTGCATTGATAACTACTCGCATTTTTTCTATTGGAGCGGCCCGAATCGTCACGACCTGTGGCGTAACGGAAAAGAGACATGGGAAGACGGCAAGTTCTTTCCTGACCTCATGGTCCGTGAAGCCTGCGACTTCATCCAGCGCAACCGCGAGAAACCTTTCTTTCTGTATTGGCCGATCAACACGCCGCACTATCCGCTGCAAGGGACCGAAGCGTGGCGTGAAAAGTACACAGCCCTTCCGGCACCTCGCAGCAACTATGCGGCGTTCGTGTCGACGACGGACGAGCGGATTGGCCAATTGCTGGAATGCCTCGACGAATCCGGCTTGCGCGAGGACACCATTGTCGTCTTTCAATCGGATCACGGTCATTCCATGGAAGAGCGGACGTTTGGTGGTGGTGGCAGCGCGGGGCCTTATCGCGGTGCCAAGTTCAGCCTATTTGAAGGCGGGGTCCGTGTGCCGGCGATTATTCGCTGGCCAGGGCATCTTCCGGCGAGCCAGGTCCGCGAGCAGATGGCAACCTCCGTCGATTGGCTGCCCACGATTCTGCAGTTGTGCGATGTCACCACGCCGAGCCACAAGATCGATGGGCACAGTCTGGTTCCAATGTTGATCGACGCGACCGCTCGATCACCCCATAAGCAATTCCATTGGCAATCTGGACGCGGCCTCGCGGGCCAACCACAATGGGCCGTCCGGGAGGGGACATGGAAGCTGATTGGGAATCCGAAAGACACGAGTAACACGGCGCCGCTGGCCAAGGCCGACCGCCGGTTCCTGGTAAACCTGGCCGACGACATCGGCGAGGCACGCAATGTTGCCGACCAGTTTCCCGATATTGTCGGACGCCTCGAAGCCGCCCACGACGCCTGGCTGATAGACGTGAATTCGTCCAATGTCAGCGACACGACTCGATAGCATTTGTCAATCAAGTGACCCCAAGCAAGCAGCCAGAGTATCCGCTTGAACTTTCCTCAGCCGCGATGCGCGAACTGGTTGAATTGTCACTTGCACACCTCGACACATTTCTAAGTTCTCTACCCGAACAAGAGGCGTGGAACAACGCCAATGCCGAGCAGGCCGCACGGTCGGTCATGGAACCAATGCCCGAACAGGGCCAAGCGGTCCAAACCATCCTGCGTCGGTTCTTCGACGAAGTGGTTCCCGTCGCGCTGAACACGACCAGCCCAGGTTACCTGGCCTACGTCCCTGGCGGCGGACTCCCTCAAGCAGCCGTCGCGGACTTGATTGCCGGAATCACGAATCGCTTTGTCACCGTTTGGTCGGCGGCACCTGCTATCGCGCAGATCGAAACCGCAGTGATCCGCTGGTTTTGCGAAATGGTCGGGTACTCGACGGGTTCAGGCGGTTTCTTGACGTCGGGTGGCTCATTGGCCAATCTGTCGGCGATCGTAACGGCGCGTCGCAGGCGAGCGGATCACGATTTTCAGACGGCCACAATTTATACGTCCGATCAAACTCACCACAGCATCTGCAAAGCGGCCGTGCTCGCCGGCTTTCCCGCCGAGAACATCAGGCAGATTGAAGTCGACCAACGATGGCGCGTGCGGGTTGACTGTCTTGGCAGGCAGGTCGCACGTGATCGTGCCGCCGGCTTTCACCCGTTGATCGTGGTGGCCCAGGCCGGCACCACCAACACCGGCGCGGTTGACAACCTTTCGGCGCTCGCCGATCTAGCGACGGCGGAAGAGCTCTGGCTTCATGCAGACGCGGCATACGGCGGATTCTTCATGTTGACCCAGCGTGGTCAGCGGGCGCTCGAGGGACTGGCACGCGCTGATTCCGTAACGCTCGATCCACACAAAGGCCTCTTTCTACCCTACGGCACGGGCTGCCTCCTAGTCCGGAACTTGGACGACCTAAAAAAGGCGCACGATATGGACGGGGCCTACATGCCGTCTCTGTCCGACGATCCGGACTTCTTGGATTTTTCGCAACTTTCGCCCGAACTATCACGAGATTTCCGAGGCCTGCGCGTCTGGCTGCCGTTGCAACTGCACGGTGCCGGAGCATTTCGACAGGCGTTGGACGAAAAGCTGGACTTGGCCCAATTCGCTGCGCGGCAACTGCAAGCGATCGACGAAAAACTCCACGACACATTAGAGATCATGGCCGAGCCGCAATTGTCGATCGTCGCTTTTCGTCTCCGCCGCGCGGGCCTCGACCAGGATGCGACGAACACCTTGAACAAGCGACTGCTGGCGGAAATCAACGCACCACGCCGAGTTTACTTGACGTCTACAGAACTGAACGGCAACTTTGCCATCCGCATTTGCGTTCTTTCGTTTCGGACGCACTTGGATCGGATGCGGGAATGTGTCGAGTTGATCGGCCGAGTGGCCGAGCAGATCCTCTCGTGAAGTGCCGGTGCGACAAGCCGGGACAGGTCACGCTGTGCGTGACAGAGTGCGAAAGCTGGTGTGCACCTGAGTGGCACTGGCGCGCACCCGAGGCCGATTAGCTACTGCGCTGACGACCGCGTGCCGTGAGGCGAGCCGCCGATGGGAGTGTCGAAAGAGAGAGGGCGGCTGGCGGTGAGATAGCTGCGGTTGAAGAGGACACGTTTCAATTCTCGAAATTCGTCGAAGCTGTCAGGGTAGGTCCAGACCGTAATCGTGGTCGCTTCGGGTTGATTTGTGGCGAGAAGCCTGTGGAATTGCGAGTCTTTTTGCAGGGCTTCAGCCAGCGGTTCGCCCATATCGTCGTCCTCGGGAATCAAGATGAACCGATCCAATTCGACGCCACGTTGCACTGCGACCCCCATCTGCGTCGGCCGACGGTATTCAACGCGCTTCAGCGTGTACTTCATCCAGAAGCCGCCGATCGGTCCAAACGTTTCGGTTAATTCGGGCTGTTCTTTCAAACGCCACACTTTCTGCCTCGCCTCGACTTGAAGACGGCCCACGAGTTCGTCCCACGGAACAAACGCCAGCCTGCCGTTATGGAGCCGAAAATGGAGTTCCTTGCCAAAGACGGTCTTGGCCATCGGTGTTGGCAGGTGTTCGATCACCGTAACTGGGGCCGCGGAATTCTGGACGGTTTGCAAGTTGACTTGGACGGTCTCGAGCTCCTGACGGGCCGCTAGAACGGAACGCCGGGCATCGAACCGTTGTTGCTCGGCTTTCGACAGCTCGTCACGCCGATCGGCGATGGCTTGATCCGCTTGTGCGACGAGCATTTGAACTTTTCCGCGTTCCCGCCGCCGAATCGCGATCTCCAAGTCCTGGCGTTTGATTTTGTCTTCCAGGTCGAGGATGTCACTTTCGACGGCGTTTGCTGCTCTGAGTGCGGTTTCGGCATCCTTGGTTAGTCCGGCAAGGTTGGGGTGAACGACCTCCGTATCGGCAACGGGAGCCGCCTCGAGCAACACGTCTCTGGCGCGCACTCCAATCACGATGACGAGGATGATCAGGATCCCCACCAGATTGGCCACGATATCTAGAAACGAATCTTGACCAGGTGCCTCGGCCTGGTTGCCTTTTCTCGTGCGCGTCACCAGGTTTTCCTTTTCACTTCCAAGCCACTACCTTCCATCAATCGTTCCAGTTCGATGAACATGGCCTCGCCACCCGGTGCCACTTCGACGTTCACGACGGGTTTCCAGAATCCGCCGACCAACGCGAGTCCCCAACTGTCGGTGTGCCTCCAGATTTGAGAGACAAATTCGTCAATCTGTTCGGCCAGGTTGTTGTCGACGGTGATGGTTCGCGCATTGCGTTGGTCGCCTTGGTCGGGCAGGATCAGCAATCGATCGGGCCAACATGCGACACGCACTGGGCGAGTGATGCCGGTGGCGTTGCGCGACGCCTTGGGCAGTGCCCAGTTCGCACCGCGGGGTCCACGCATCGCGGCACCCAATGCCGATCCTCTGCGGTTGGTGCCGCCCTGGCCACCCGGTTGTTTCCCGGGGGGAGATGTCTGACCGCCGCGGCGCTGCGGGTTGGATTCCTGTTCTGCGTGCTGGCTTTGATTTTGCGTGCGGCCGTCGTTGGCTCGTTCCGTCGCAGAGTCTTGTTGAGGATCGGCGCTGCTGCCATCGGACTGGCCCGTTGCTGCTCGGCTTCCGCCAGTACCACCTCGTCCGCCTTGACGGGTGCCGGCCTGATGCGTCGGGACGAATCCGCCGCGATGCGTTGCCACCAAGCCACCCCAACCGCCCCCCGCGCCACTTCCTCTACCACTTCCCGGGCCCCCGAACTGGCTGGGCATTGCCGCAGCCAGAATTGCCTGGCGCTGTCGCGCATCGGCTAACGATCGGATGATCAGCTCTCGCAGGACTGGATCGGCGGCGGGGTATTCGAGTTGCACGTCCGCTTCGATCAATTCGTATCCGAATTCGTCGTCCCAAGTCTTCATCGCATTTCGCGCCGCGCCATATGCCTCGGTGCCGTCAGGTCGCACGACCAGCAGCGGGTAAGGTTCGCCCGCTTCACCGACCACACCGTTGGCAGCCAGGTATTCGCGAGTGGCACGAAGTGCGGCGTCAAGCGGATTGCCAGGTCCGAGCGGGCCGTTCAGGTCCGCACCTGTGATGACCAGACCTTCGGGCTGCAACACGATGCCACGCGCCGTACATTCAATGAAGATCGGACGACGCTGTGTGCCGTGTGGGCCACGATAGGGAATGATGGCGAATGACCGAGGATGCTGTTCAGCTGCCAGTTTGGCTTCGTCCAATTGCTGTTGGGCCTGACCGATCGCTTGGCGGAGTCGCGCGAGTTCTTCACTGGCGTTTTCACGCGACTGCACGTCCGACTCGGCAGAGGCCGTAAGGCTCTTGGCTTCGGCCTGGAGCCGTTTCCATTTTTCTTCCAGACGCCGAATGTGATCTTCCAGATGGCTAAGTTCCAACCGATGATCGGCTTGTTTCTTGGTCATCTCCAAGCGTTGTTGATCGAGAATCTCCCGCCGCCACTGGTGGTCTTGTCGAGCGAGTTTGAGTTCTTCGGCCTGATCCAGTTCTTCGGCGGTCGGACCATCGTCCATCGCCACGGTGGCGTACACGCGGGCTTGCTGGACCACCAGCACAAGCAGAACGATGAGGGCACCCATCATGCAGATCAGCACCGCCAAGAACGGAAACAGGGAGACGGTAATCTGCGTTTTGCGGTAGGTTCGCCGCGTCATGCCGCACGATCCTGGTTTGGATTGGCCTGGTTTGGATTGGCCTGGTTTGGATTGGCCTGCTCCACATGCTGTTCGAGAGTCTGGCCAGCGTCGTCGGACGGCCTAACATTGGAGGACTGGAGTTCCACGCGATGAACGGAATCGGTTGGCACAGCGAGTCTCGAGTTCAGCAAATGGATTGTCGCCGCCAGGCTCATCACGGTGTCCTCGAAGTTCTTCGCACCCGCGAGTGCCTGCAAGTTGTCATTCAGTTTCTGTTCCAACGACGTGACGGTGTCGGTAGCGTCCAGCACCTTCGACATGATCTCACTTTGACGGACAAGTTCCTGTTGCTGCGAATACAACAGCCTCGCGTTGGCAGATAATGCCGTCTGCCACTGTTCCCAGCGGAGCCCCATTTTCTCGTCAGTGTCCGCATGTGCCTTGGCCAGTGATTGACTGAGATTCTGCACAGAAGCGTCCAGCGATTGGGTAAGCGAATTACTGATAGTCTCGCCAGACAACTTCAGCATCTGGTTCCATTTGTCGTTGGCGTGGTCGATGGTCGAATGCCAATGTTCGGACTGCGAGCGGACTATCTTCTCCGTTGTGGTGACGACGGCGTTGGCCATCGCTTGCAAGGACGCGGACTGCGGTTCGGAGCCGTTCCCGATGTCGAAACATCCAACGAGTTCGTCGTGAACGCGATCGTCAACGTTGATTAGCAACTGCGTTTCGATGCGATCGACCAAAAACTGAATGAACATCAACACGATCGAAAGGCAGAGTGCAAGTGCCGTTGTGTCGAAGGCCACATACAGCCCAGACAGAAGTGACTGCATGGCGGCATTTGGGTCGGTGGCCAGCAGTTCGGATTGCGCGCCTAATTCGCCAAGTGCCTTGGTGATACCGATAACCGTGCCCAGAAAACCGAGCATGGGTGTGGCCCAGATAATGATCCGGACCAGTGAAAAACTTTCCTGTTGCCGAGCGGCATCGACGTCGGATAAGTACTTGAGCTCCTCGTCGAGACCTTCGCCTGATTGCTTGCGATCGACGAAGTCCACTGCATTACAGAAACGTTGGGCTAGATATGTTTGACGAATGTACTTGGGCAGTTCATCCAGATTGTCCAACAGGCGGGGGCAGGCATCGATCGACGATTCTCCCTCAGCCGACAGATCCACGTTGACTCGTGAAAAGACCAGGTACTGTCCACAGACATCGGCGAACTTGATGAGCAAGGCGGCCAGTCCAACAAAGAACATCCCCGTGGCAAACAGTGAAACCGGGTGCGACGCGAAATATCGATTCATCGCCTCGGTGTTTAGAGGTCCTTGGAAGATCAGGACATAGAACACGCTACACGCAGCCGCACCAATGACCAGCGGCCACCCGAGTCCACTGAGGGCTTTGAACAACGAGCTTCGTTCATTCCGTACCGTCACGGCCAAATTCCTTTCACAGTGTCGCTAGCGTTGCTCGCAAAGTGCGCGGCATCGTTCTCGATCAGAAATCGGCGCGTACAGGGCGGGCGGTTGAGTTTTTATCGTTCAAATCCGCAAAATCGATATCGCCGCCTTGAGCGGAAAAGATTGCCAAAGTCTGGCAGTCACCCTAGGCCGCGCCAAAGTTGGCATTTCCTGGTGAACTGAGCTAGTTTTTGGAGGGCAGTTTTGTTTCACTGTTGCC
>JASLPZ010000246.1:0-10823 GCA_030744725.1 Pirellulaceae bacterium | reverse complement strand
TGGACCACTCGGTGAACGAGAAGCTCGGAATTAACTCATGCCAGCGATCTGGAACTGCAGCCAGATGATTGCTGCCGGCGAAGAAGACGAACAGCAAACCGCCAACTTCGATGATCGTGATGATCGTTGCCAGCCAAACCGATTCGGCGATTCCCCAGGCCGCGATGACCCCGAGTCCGATGACGACAGCAGCGATCACCCACTCATTCGGGACGGCGATCAGCGTTTCGGCAAAACGTGCGAACGCTCTGGCCAGCGTTGCGGCGGAGACAACGCCGGTCAGGATCACCATCCAGCCGACGGCTGCCGAAAGCCAGCGTCTTCCAAACGCCTCCAGCACATACTGCGATTCGCCAGCACTCACCGGATAGCGGGCCGACAGTTCCGCAAACGAAAAAGCGCTCAGCAGCCCAATCAATGCGGCGGCCAGGAAGGCCAGTGGCATCAACATGCCAGCTTCGGCTGACACTTCGCCAATCAACGCATAGAACCCACCACCGACGATCGTCCCCAGCCCATAGAACGTGAGCATCGGCAAGCCAAGGCTGCGTTTGAGCGTCGCCGGTTCGGACATCCCGTCACCTCACGATAGACCCGCACCATTCCCGTTCAGCAGCAGGTCGTTGTCGCCTGGTTCGGCGAATGACGTGGAACTGTAGTTGCGGCTTCCACCGGTGTCATGATCACGTTGACATTTGACACACAACGTCGCGTAGGGCAAAGCCCGCAGTCGGGCCAGTGGGATATTGCGGCCGCAGTCTCCGCAGACGCCATAGTCGCCAGTGGCCATCCGCTGCAAGGCAACATCGATCTGTGCTAGCTCGGTGCTCTCAACCTCCGCTAGTTGCGAACTGACCTCGTGACACTCGGCATCGAGGGCGAAATCAACACTGTCACCGACATCGCGGTCACGCTTGTTGCAGAGTTGCGAACGGGCAAGATCTAAAGACTGGCGAATGGCTCCACGCCGACGCAGTAAGCTTGCTCGCATGTCACGAATCACATCGTGCCTTCTCATCTCATCCCCCTTCCTTCGTTGTGCTGTTGGTAGCGGGATTCGTAAGAACTCCACCCACCAGCAAGGTTGGGAAGTTTTGCAACTTCCGCTACCTGGAACTCTAGCAATTGCCGCGCCGGACCGTTTAATCCCACAAACTTTGGCCCGCGTTTTGCACGTAAGAAGGATAGAGGCAGAGGTTGCCTCGAAAGGAGGAGTGAGATGTCGACCGTAATGAAGAATCACACAGGTCCGATCGTCTCTCCACCCGCTAAGCAGCCACTTGACGACAAACAGCTTCGGCGCGATCGCTGGACTGCTATCGCTGTCGTAACTGTGGTGTTCGCACTGATGGCGTTGATCGTCTGGCTGGCAAGTCTGAGTGGTGGTGTCGAGTACGAAGGCATCGATTATTGGCACATGATGCCGTGACAGGCGTGCGGCAAACGTGCGAAGTGTGCGTTCGTGCTCCCTTTGCCAACTTGCTTGCTTTTGACTTCGGGACGGCTGATCGAACCGTCCTGATTCTTGGCAGATTCGGCAAAGTGCCACGGAGGTCAATCGCTCGGCGGCAGCACAAGCACGGGCTTACTGCTGCCGCGAAGGACTTTCTCAGCCGTTGAGCCGAAGAGCAGGTCTTCGACCTTTCCTCGTCTTCCGATCCTGCTCATCACGATCGCATCGACTGCAAAGTCATCCGCTTTTTGGAGGATTTCGAGGAAAGGTAGGCCCTCCGAGATGATTGAATCGACTTCGATCTCGTCCGGGCTAGCATCAACGTATTCCTGGAGCTGGGCTTCAGCTCGCTTACGCATACGATGTGTGATCTCCCCGCGAGGACCCAAATCGTGTGCCTCGGCGAACTTCGGCAGCGACGAGTCGATCACATGCAGCAAGATCACGACTGGGTTGTCACCAGAGACCAGCCAGGTCGCCTGCGCGAATGCGGTTTTCGAATTGTGGGAGAAATCGACAGGAACGAGCAGCGTGTTAAAGTCAACTTGTCCAACCATTAGTTTACTCCCGATGACAGTAGTGTTCTTTGTGAACCACCGTGGCTTTGTCTCGCAGTGGCGAGCGCGGCTTGTCTGGTATAGTACGACGCACATTCGGCCTCGCGTCCGCGCACGATCCGCTTCCCACGGAGCTTGCCAAAGTTAGACGTGATCACCGTCCATTGGCCGTGATTGTCGTTGTCATCGCGGTAGATCACAACCCAATCGTGCGTGGTTCCCAGTTCGTGAGCTCGAACTGAGTTCGAGAACAGTGCGGTGTAGTGGCGAGACTCGCGTTCGGTGTGTAACACGGGTAGCCAGGCTTCGTGTGTCGGATTGAAGCGGCGAGGTGCGATCCGAGGGAGCTGCTGTTTTTTCGCCAGTTCGCGATACTGGCGATCAACGTCAAGCAGCTCTTTGATCGGAGCCTCCAGTTCCATCTCAGCCGTGGCTGGTGAGTTTTTGGGCATTGGACGCCGAAAACGACCCGCGAGAGACTCGCGGACTGCCCGCAGTCGTTTCGGTCCCAGCCCCGGCACTTGAGCGAGCCGTCCGTCCTGTGCAGCGGTTTCGAGTTCCCAAAGTGTTTCGATTCCGAGATGCTCGTGAATGCGTTGCGCCAGCTTCGGGCCGATATCAGCGACTGTGGCGAACAGGCGTTGGGGCGCATCGTCGCCACGAAGCCGCTCCAGCAACGGAAACTTGCCTGTCCGAATCATGTGTGCCAGCGCTCCGGCAATCGAACGGCCGATGGCTGGGAAGCGAACAAGTCCAGTCGCACCCTCGGCTTCGACGGTGTGCCACAACGGCGCTTCCAGTCTTTCGACAGTTTCCGCCGCGTTTCTATATGCCCGTACGCGAAACTGGTTCGCCCCTTGCGTTTCCAGCAAGTCTGCTGTCTCGCGCAAGGCAGTGGCGAGTTCCAAATTCGTCGGACAGGTCTTTGGGGGAGATTGTTTGGTGTTCGTGACTGCCATGGAACCCTCCCACTCAAGTGTGCCAGCACCGCACATCGGGCGCGCCGTTGCACACTTTCTTGGAGACGAATCTCCACGCGACGCACTCCATCGTAGGATTCTGCAAACGCTATGCCGGCAGCCTCGCCTCTGGCCCGTCTTTTGCAACTCGGCAGCCATTGTTCAAAGTCCAGATCGAAGTAGATCCAACGTCCGTCCGAAAAGGAGATCATCATGCGTAAGAGTCTTGTTGCCGGGATCTTGACAGTCTTGCTCTTGGCTACTGCACTAACGGCAGAAGATGGGAAAGAGAAGAAGAAAGAACCGAGTTTCTGGATGAAGAAGAAACTGAGCTATTCGCAAGAAATCTTGAACGGGTTGGCCACAGAGGATTACGAGCTGATCCAAAAGAATGCTATGGCAATGAAGGGCTTGAACAGGATCGAGTTCTTCGTCCGGCGAAAGCCCGAGGGTTATCGTACGCAGTTGAAAACGTTTCAGTTCTCCGTTGACGAACTTGTCCGCAACGCGGAAGACGACGACCTTGACGGTGCGACGCTGGCGTTCACTCAGATGACAATCAGTTGCGTGAACTGCCACAAGGTGTTGCGGAAGGAGTAGCTCGCGGGTGAGGTTTTTCTGGAACCGGCATCCTATTTGCAACGTAGTAACAGTAGAAGGAGCATAAACAGGAGGCCAAGGAGGGTCGGCCGGACCGATCATCCGGCTGGTTAACACGAGTTCCAGTGAAGGGAGGTGCTGATCGGTAGCCAACAATGTCAAAAGGGAGCCTCGCGTGGCGTGCCGGCTTCGCCAATACGTGGTGAGGGTGAAGAGTGGCGCCGTCACATCCTGCAATCGGGGAAAGAGCGACTGGCAAGTACGGCGTGAGGCTCGGAGGGAGGAAAAGAAGCGCGGGATACCGCGTTTTTTCGTGCGCTGAGTGCGCTGCGGATGGACCGCCGGGTGAAGATTGGTGGTTATTGCGACGCGTCGTCGAAGACTCTTTCCAACTCGGCCATGGCCGCTTCTTCGACATCAGAGATCGTGTGAACACCAAGGATGCCACCAGACGCTTCGGCCACGCGGCGCACGCGCTTCATGAGACTGTCTTCCAGTGTCAACTTCGCTCCGGGACTCGACATGGTGTCTAGGATCGCCGTCACATAATCTTTCCAAGCGGTGAAGAGGTTTTGGCTGGGTGGATTCTCCAGCCAGTGCTCCAGCAGGTGATAGCTTGCACTGCCGCGACTGTGGCCCAGTGTTTCCACGGCTTGCAGGACCGCCGCGCGTTCGCGCTTGCCGATCCTCCCATCAGCCCACGCGACGTATACCAGCGGATAAAGCGAAAACGCACCGACGAAGTTGCTGTTGATACCGATCTCATCGAGTTCGAGAAGCACACTTTGATCTACGATTCCAGTCGCGTCAGCCAGTGCTTGCAACCGTTCGTTGAAATGCAGCTTCTCACCTAGCGGCTGTGGGAATTCCTGGTCGACCTTCTGACAGAACTCGTACTCGAAGGCACTCTCGCGCTCCTTGATTATCTCCCTGCTCATCGCTGTGTCCCTTCGAGGCCGTTATAAACGCAGGCGACCGAATGAACAGGAGAATGCAAAGAACGTGCCAAATCAGTACAAAGAGACCCGGCTCTCCGGCAGAACCGGGTCTTGCTTGCGAAGCTTAAGACTTCACTTCGATGCGTCTTGTCTTGGCTTCCTCCGTCTTCGGGACCAACACTTTCAGTACGCCGTCAGTGAACTTGGCTTCGATCTCGTCATCTTTGACTGCCGACGACAGCGGCAGGACGCGACGGAACTCGCCATAGCTCCGTTCGATGCGATGATAGGTCTTGTCCTTCTCTTCTTTCTCCTCCTTTCTTTCACCCGTGATCCACAGGGCACCGTCTTTGAATTCGACTGTGACTTGCTTGGGCTTCAGGCCAGGCAGATCCACTGTCACCTCGAATTCGTTTTCCCTTTCGACAAGATCGATACTGGGAACGAAGTTCATGGTGGTCAGTTCCCCGCCGTCAGTCCCCGTGAAGCCCTCCATGAGATCCCGCATCTCTCTTTCCATCTGATCGAACATCCCTGTAAAACGACCGGTGGTCGGCAGCAAGGACCTCTGTCTCCGTGGAACTAATGAACGTAACATCGTGCACCTCCTTTCAACTGCTTCTCGGCCAGCTTACGCGCCAGCCGCCTGATTGCACTCTCTATTCTTTCTACGAACAAGGGCGTACTTCGGTTCTCGCAATCGGCACGCAATGTGCATCACCATCTCAAAGGCATCGCCGCATTGGCGAATTCTGTTTGGCTCGATTCGTCACAAGAGTGGCGTGCTGGCATTGCGCTCCCACAGGTGGATGTAGCCAAAGTTGGGACGATCAAAGTGTCACGAACGGTGAAGCAAGCGACGGACAACTTCGCGCGGCTCAGGCAACGGATGGTCACCGATCAACTTTGCGCGCGAGGCATCAGCGACCGGCGCGTGCTTGCCGCGATGCTGGCTGTGCTGCGTGAAGAGTTCGTCCCTGAGGCGCTGACAAAGGAAGCTTACAACGATTGCGCTCTGCCGATCGCCGACGGTCAAACGATCTCGCAGCCGTTTACGGTTGCCTACATGGCGGAAGCCGCTGGTCTGCACGGCCACGAGAAAATTCTCGAAGTCGGCACAGGATCAGGTTACGGTGCTGCGGTGCTTTCGCTTCTCGGTGCTGACATACACAGCATCGAACGAATCCCAGCACTTGGGCTGCAGGCGACAGCGACGCTGAAGAGATTGGGTTACTCGACTGTTCATGTCCACATGGGTGATGGATCGCTGGGTTTGGCCGCCGAGGCTCCGTTCGACGCCATCATCGTTACAGCGGGCGCCGCATACTTGCCTCCGGCCTATACCGAGCAGCTTGCAGAAGGAGGCCGCATTGTTATTCCGATTGGGCAATACGAAACGAATCAGCACCTGTACCGATTCCGCCGAGATCGCGGGAAGATGTCGATGGACGATCTGGGCGCGTTCGCGTTTGTCCCCCTGATTGGTGACGAAAGCTGGCACCCGGCATAGTTCTGTTCGCCTCAGACTGATTGCACTTCTTTTCGCGGTGACACGGCGGAACGAGACAGCTTGACGGCGCAGACCTTGTATTCCGGGATCTTGGCGATGGGATCGAGTTCCGAGATTGTGAGATTGTTCGCGTTCGCTGGTCCCGGGAAGTGAAATGTCCCAAAGATCGTACCGACCGAAACCCGATCGGTCACCACGGCAATGGCCTCCATCGTGCCACGCCGTGAGACGATAAGCACTTCTTCTTCAGCTCCAATCGCCAACCGCCTGGCGTCTTGCGGGTTGATCTCGACGCGAGTGCGCGGGTAGACATTCAGCAAACCGGCATCGCGGCGTGTCATCTCGCCGCCGTGCCAGTGATAAAGGACACGGCCGGTTGTGAAAAGGAACGGGTACTCGTCGTCGGGAAGCTCCTTGGCATCGATGTGCTCCGCCGCGTGAAACTTGCCTTTGCCACGAGTAAATTTTCCGACGTGCAAGATTGGTGTGCCGGCATGTGCGGGCGAATTGACAGGCCACTGTAGACGCTCGCCACGATCAAGCCTCGCGAAACTGACGCCTGCATATGATGGGGTTAGCTGAGCGATTTCATGGGAGATTTCGCCGTCTTTGTAGTCCCAACCGGCAAAGCGTCCAATCGGTACGAGCTGGTCGTGTTGACACATGCGCTTTGCGAGTTCCGAGGTGATCACCCAGTCAGGCTTACTGTCTCCAACGGGTGGGATGGCTTGCCGAACAAGTTGAACGCGCCGCTCTGTGTTGGTGAATGTCCCATTCTTCTCCGCGAATGAAGCCCCTGGCAGGAGGACATCGGCATAGTGTGACGTCTCCGAATGTAGGATCTCTTGCAATACGACGAACTCTGCCTGCTGCAGGCATTGCCGTGCATGGTTGCTGTCCGCTTCGCTCATCGCCGGATCTTCACCGAGAATATAGAGAGCGCGAACATCACCGCGACCCGCGCCCTCGACCATCTCAGTGACGGTCAGCCCGGGCGTTTTGGGACAGATCTCGACGCTGTCGTTCGACCCAGCAGGCTGCAAACCTGCCCTACGCAAGGACCATGCTTCGGAAAACTTTCTGTGTGCAGCCTCGTCCGCCACCTGTTGATATCCTGGATAGACATTTGGCAACGCACCCATGTCGCAGGCGCCCTGGACATTGTTCTGCCCGCGAAGTGGATTGACGCCGCCGCCGGGGATTCCCAAGTTGCCAAGCAGCATCTGCAGATTGGCGAGACTCAGCACATTCAGCACACCCGTCGTGTGTTGTGTGATACCCATGGCCCAGATGACGGCCATCGGCTTGTTTGCGGAGAGGATGTCCGCGGCTTGAGCGATGTCTTTCGGCGCAACTCCCGTGATCTCGGCGGTTGCCTCTAACGTGTATCCGTCGACGGTCTGCGCGAGGGAGTCAAAATCCTCGCAGCGACTCGCAATGAAATCGCAATCGTGGCGGTTGTGTGTGATGATCCATCGCATGATGCCGTTCAACAGGGCGACATCCGTACCGGGATTCTGGCGTATGTGAAGAGCTGCGAACTCGGTGATGTCGATCTTGCGCGGGTCGGCAACGACGAGACTCACACCGCGACGGCGAACGGCCTGTCGCAGCTTCGTACCAAACACCGGGTGCTGCTCCGTCGTGTTGGAGCCGATGATGAAGATCGCCTCCGCCTGTTCGGCGATATCGTCCATCGAGTTGCTCATCGCACCCGAGCCAAACGCCATGACCAGACCGGCCACCGTCGAGGAGTGTCACAACCGAGCACAGTGATCGACGTTGTTGGTGCCAAGAATCTGCCGGGCGAACTTCTGCATCAAGTAATTCTCTTCATTGGTACACTTCGCCGACGTAAACACCCCGAATGCGCTTGACCCGGATTGGCGCCGTACTTGCGAGAACTTCTGCGAAACAACTTCCAGTGCGGCGTCCCATGCAACGGGTACCCAATCACCACGGTCCTCGATCATCGGAGGTTTGGGTGTTCCATCAAGCAGGTGCGAGCGAACCAACGGTTGCGTCAGCCGGTCGGCGTGATGAATAAACCCATAGCCGTACCGACCTTTGACGCACAGCGACATTCCGTTCACCGGAGCGTCAGGATTCGCTGTGACTCGAATGACCTTGTCGTCTTTCACATTCAAGTCGAATTGACAACCGACTCCACAGTACGTGCATGTTGTGGTGATGAGCTGATCAGGTTTTGGTTTTCCGAACGATGGCTTGTCTGATAGTGCGCCGGTCGGACAATAGGCGGCACACGCTCCACACGATTCGCAACGCGCATCCAGCATTGTGGCACCAGCGCCGGCAATGAGGTGCTCGTCTGCGCCGCGACCGCCAAGCCCCCAGACGTTGCGGCCCTGAACTTCGCTGCAAGCGCGGATGCACCGCGTGCAGAGGATGCACTTGTTGAGATCGACGCGGATGAACGGATTGGGGTCACTGTCGACCTTGAATCGCGGCGGAGGACTGGTTCCGTCACGCAAACGGACGTTGTAGTGCCGTACCCAACGTAGCAATTCGTTCGGTTCGTCCAAGACGTTTGTCTGGGCGACATAGTTCCGCAGCAACATCTCCAAGACAAATCTGCGTGATTGTGTCAGGCCTTCACTTTCCGTGCGAACGACCATGTTGTCAACCACGAGTTGGTGACAAGCGGGCACCTGCTGATCCAAGCCTTCGACATCGACCAAACACAGCCGGCAGGAGCCGACGGCCGTTAAATCAGGATGGTAACACAGCGTGGGAATCTCGATACCCGCGGCTGATGCGGCTTCCAAGACCGATTGTGTTTGTCCTGCCGTGACTTGCATTCCGTTGATTGTCAGAGTCGGCATAGCTATTCCGGCTAAGATTCAGACTGCCCGCGCAGATAGATGAACCAATAGACACCACCGACCATGGCAGCCCCACCGACGATGTTGCCGAGTGTAACGGGCAGCAGGTTATTGAGAAAGAATCCCGTCCAAGTCAGCTTAGAGAGATCGGCTGCCACGACAACACCACTTCCCCAATTCCTAATAAAAAGTCCGATGGGAATGAAATACATGTTGGCGACGCTGTGCTCGAAGCTGCAGGCCACGAACGCCGTGATCGGCGGCACAATCGACAACACACGGTCTGTGGTTGTTCGTGCGCTGAACGCCAGCCACACGGCGAGGCACACCAGCACATTACACAATGCGCCAAGCGCGACGGCTTCGACGAAGCTGAGTGACACTTTAGCGGCCGCGATGTTGAGAGCCGTCTCGGCGATCGCGCCGCCAGCGAACCGATACTGGCCGCTGAGAAAAACAACTATGGCCGTTGCGATGGCTCCGGCGAAGTTGCCGAGATAGACAATGATCCAGTTGCGTAGTACCTTTCCCGTGCTGATCTTACCGCTGACCCAGGCCATCACGATCAAGTTGTTGCCCGTAAACAACTCGGCGCCACCGACGATCACCAGAATCAGGCCGAGCGAGAAAGCAAGCCCGCCTAACAGCTTCGTCACTCCAAATGGAAGTTGGCCACTGCCGCCGG
This sequence comes from Pirellulaceae bacterium, assembly GCA_030744725.1. Classification (GTDB taxonomy): domain Bacteria; phylum Planctomycetota; class Planctomycetia; order Pirellulales; family Pirellulaceae; genus ARS98. The sequence continues at coordinate 1,278 of JASLPZ010000246.1, read as the reverse complement.
AGGTGACTGTCGTGGCGAACACGGCTCCCAACGCGATGAACGCGCCGGCCAGAAAAGCCAACGCAAACATCGTCATCGCATTCATGTTCGCCTTCTTGACGCCAACCTGCTCTGCCTTATCGGCCATCTCGGGCGGAAGCAGTGAATCGATTGAAGAAGAGTTTGGGGTGTCGTGGTTCATGGTGGTTATCGCCAGCTTGGTTCAATGTCGTAAGATCAACACAGGACAATGAGCAAGTCGAGTCACACGTTCGGCAACTGATCCAATTAACAAATGCTGGAGGCCAGTTCGTCCATGAGAAGTCAGCACAATCAGTTCCGCCTGCTCATGATCTGCTAGCTGAATGATCTCGTGTGCTGCCGCACCGATGCGGACGTCCACCATAACATCTTCGTGACCGCGATCCTTAAGCTGTGACTGAAGTGCCTTCGTTGCGTGTTTGATCCTCGATTCGTGATCGACAGTATCCCACACGATCCCAGGTTCCACGGGAGAGATCTCTTGCAACACGTGTACGACGATCGCATCCGCGGGATCGTCGACAAGCTGGACGGCCGTGTCGACGGCGGAAAACGAGTTGTCCGAGAAGTCGACTGGAACGACGACGCGTTTCTTGGGAAACCATGCCATCCTCCTCCTCCTTCATGTTGGTAATGTGTTAGCGAGCAACGCACTGTAAGGTTTCTTCCCGCGAATCGCAAATCGTCCACAGCGCATCGAGCATTGGCTGGGGCAACGGGCTCTGACTCGTGATCTGAGAGATTACATAACGCCGTTGTTTTGTCGGCCTCACGGAGATGCTTCCAAAGCTTGCGGAATTTGAATCGACTGGGCGATTGACAGATTGGGTATTCGCGCGGAAGATGATCCCGTTTGGGCGCCCACCACGGCATTCTGTATTGTGGCCTTTTCCCAGCTCTTCTTTGCCCTGAGCTGTCGCAGCTTCCGCCATACGATGCCAGAGCTTGGGCCGCTGACGAACCCTCACCTGTTGGGAGCAATTCTGATCTCCGGACTGCTGCAGTTAAGCGTCGTTACTTTGCCCTTTGCTCAACCTGTCTTCGAGTCGGCCACCGGTCTCGGCAGGACCTGGATTCTAATTTGCATTCTCGCATTGGCTCCTGTTACGTTGATCGAGTTGGCCAAGATCGGGTTGCGTCTCGTGAGACGCAATAAATCGCCTGGCAAACGCCAAGATTGTGCGTATTCGCACAGGATTGCAGGGAGGGTCGGGAGTCTTTTTCGGATGACAGCGTACGAGTGTTCGGGCGAGTCTT
>JASLPZ010000245.1:0-10832 GCA_030744725.1 Pirellulaceae bacterium | reverse complement strand
AACACCGACACCCACCGCCACCAACGAAAACCTTTAAGCAGTCAGTAGTTGTGATTCATTGAACGGTATTGGGGCTAGCCCACGTCATGCTTGGCAGCGTCGCCGAACGAGTTGTGCGAAAGGCATCTTGTCCAGTGATGACGGTTCGGCATCCGAAGCACGAATTCGCAATACCTCTTGAGCAGCTACCTACTCGCCGCCTGCTAGATTCTATGGAAACCGATGCGTAGCTCACCAAGAATTCGTTTGGTATCGCCCGGACACGTAGCGTTCGCGACGACCTGAATTGAAGCGTTGTTTGATGAAATGACGCTACACTGATTTGAGAATCGCTCGAAGTCTATGATCGGAGGTAAGAGTCGATGGATCGAGTTGTCGCAGTGCTTGGCGGGAACGCGTTCGCACCCAGCGATGGCCCCATGACGATGCAGGGCCAGATCGAATTTGCTCATCGTGCGGCCGAGCAGTTGATGCCGCTGTTGGCCGAGGATACGCAATTGCTGATCTCGCACGGCAACGGTCCTCAGGTAGGTCACATCCTGCGACGTGTCGAAGCTGCGCTCGGCCAGTCGTATCGACTGCCACTGGACGTCTGCGTTGCCGAGTCGGAGGGTGAACTTGGCTTCGTACTCGGCCAAGCGTTACGAAATGTTGTGCAGGAGCACGGCGTTTCGCGAGGTGTGATCAGCTTGCTGACGCAGGTTGAAGTTCGTGCCGATGATCCAGCTTTCGACCAACCAAGCAAACCCATCGGTCCTTTCCTGGATCACGAGCGCGCGGAGCAACTGCGTGCGACGGGCTCGCATGTCGTTGAAGACGCAGGGCGAGGTTATCGGCGCGTTGTGCCTTCACCCAAACCGCATCGTATTATCGAATTGGATGCGATCCGTGTGTTGCTCGAAACGGGACAAATCGTCGTTGCGGGTGGTGGCGGTGGGATTCCGGTCGTCAGCAAGAGCGGCCGGCTCGTGGGTATCGAAGCCGTGATCGACAAGGATTGGACGGCGGCGTTGATGGCAGACCAACTTGATGCGGAAATGCTCGTCATTTTGACTTGCGTTCCCTGTGCTTACCTGTTCTTCAATACGGACCAGCAGCAGGCGATCTCGCAAGTTACGCCCGCACAATTGAAGACTTGGCTTGACGAAGGGCACTTTGCTCCAGGCAGCATGCGCCCCAAAGTCGAAGCCGTGATTCAGTTCGCTTCGAAACCCGACCGCCGTGCGATCATTTGTGATGTTGAGTCGCTGCCAGCGGCCCTGGTTGGCGGGGCTGGTACAATCGTCAAAGGCTTGCCATCATCACAAGTCGCGTGACAACAACGGGGAGAGACTGCGCGATGACTTTCAACTGCATCATTATGGGAGCCGCAGGTCGAGATTTTCACGACTTCCAAACGTTCTTTCGCCGCAATCCACAATTTCGCGTGCAGGCGTTTACGGCGACGCAGATTCCTGATATCGAGTTCCGCTCGTTTCCACAATCGCTTGCAGGGCCCGATTATGACTCGGACATTCCAATCTATCCGGAATCTCAATTGGCCGGATTGATCGATGACCTTGACATCGGCTTCGTCTTCCTTGCCTACAGTGATCTTTCACACTTGGAAGTGATGCATAAGGCGAGCATCGTGCAAGCGGCCGGCGCGAGCTTCGCCTTGCTTGGCCCGAAACAGACGCAGCTGGAATCGTCAAAGCCGGTTATTGCGATCACTGCTGTTCGTACGGGTGCCGGCAAGAGCCCACTTTCGCAGATGATTGCCAAACATCTGTCCGACCAAGGGCGACGTGTCGGTGTGATTCGGCACCCCATGCCCTATGGTCAGCTAGAGCGCCAGGTCGTGGAGCGTTTTTCTCAGCCCGCGGATTTGGACCGGTTTGACTGCACGATTGAAGAGCGTGAGGAATACGAGCCGTATCTGGAGCTTGGGCTACAGATCTTTGCTGGTGTCGATTACGAGCAGATTCTGAGAGCGGCCGGGCAGGAAGCTGACGTAATCGTGTGGGATGGCGGAAACAATGACTACTCCTTCATTCGTCCGGATCTCTCGATTGTCGTTGTCGATGCGCTGCGGGCCGGACACGAAACCGAGTATTACCCTGGCGAGACTAATCTTCGCGCGGCCGACGTTTTGGTGATCAACAAGGTTGGACAGGCTAAGCCAGAAACCGTCACAGCCATCCACCTCCGGATTGAACTGGCAAACCCGACAGCGGTCGTCATTACATCAGATCTGGGAATCACCGTCGACGCACCGGAACTTATTGCCGGACGGCGGGTCTTGGTGGTCGAAGATGGTCCAACGCTGACACACGGCGGCATGGGATACGGTGCCGGTTTCCTGGCAGCTCAGCAATACGAGGCAGAAGAGATCATCGATCCCAGACCCGCAGCAGTTGGAAGCATTGCGAAAATATTCAAGAAGTATCCGCACATCAAAGCAGTGCTACCCGCCCTTGGTTACTCCAAACACCAATGTGCGGAACTCGAAACAACTATCGCAAATGCCGCTCCGGACGTGATCATCGACGCAAGTCCAGCTCGATTAGATCGAGTTATTGAAACAACCATTCCGATCGCTCGTGTTCGATATCGCTTTCGACAGCTTTCTGGCGAGCCGATCATGGACGTGGTCGACCAAACGTTGCAGGGTGCGTAAAAGCTGAACTACCACAAAGGCCTTTGGATGGAACGCGAGATCAAATCTGTCGCCAACATCACGCATCACGACATCCGTGATTTCTCACCGCTGGCCGCCAGCATCCCGATTCAGCCAACCGTGGAGACGTACCGGTTAGATGAGGCAAATCGCGCCTTGTGGGAATTGAAATGCGGACAGATCAAGGGCGCGAAAGTGTTGCTGATCAGTGTTCATTCTGCAACGTAAAGTGCAACCAGCCTACTTGGGGCCCATCTGGCGGAAGGGCCAATCGGGCGATCCTGGTGGATCTGCCGCAACGGGTGACTTACCCAACGCAAAGTCAGCTGGGTGCAGATTCCGGTTTCGCCAAAAACCTTTATCTCGAATGAACCCGTAAAAGCTCGGGTAGAACGGATCGACGAAATCGACGTTGGCCGCCACGGGCACTTCCAATCCGCTCAACTGATACGCGGCATTGACGACCAGCCGGCGTGCATCGGCACTCATGAAGTCGACGCCCGCTCCCATGGTCGTGCAAAACGCTTGGCCCTTCGCGCCGCCGGGCGACGTGTATTGGCGCATCCAGGCTAATGCCATCATCGGTTCGTTCTTTTCGCCTTTGACAGGCTTCGAGTCCGGTACCAGTGTTTCCGTGACGGCACCACGCAGCAAGATTGTTGCATCGTCGGTCAGGTTCTTCACAGTGTAGACGTCGGAGGGCGCGAAAACGTCTTCGACGCCGCGCAGGACAGGGTGATCTGCGTTGGCGGTTTCAATCACGCCCCGGCATCCCTGTCGTTTGTGCCCGCCGTGATGTGCGACCCACTTTTCGCCCAGGATTTGGAGGCCGAAGAAACTCCATTTACCTCGGAAGCCATGCGTCGCGGTGCGCAAGCCGATAACCGGTTTGCCCGCTTCCAGATAGGCGTCGAACGATTTCATCTGTTCGTCCGACGGCGTGCGAAAACGCGTCGCCACGATCATCAAGTCCGCGTCATCCAACGCTTCCAGGCCAGGCAGGTTCTTTTGATTGTGCGGATCGATAAATCCGTCTTTCGGATCGATCGAAAAGAGCACGGTGCAGGTGAAGCCGTGCCGTTGGCTGAGGATTTTCCCCAGCATTGGCAGAGCTTCTTCGGAACGGTATTCCTCGTCACCGCTGACGAGGACAACCTTCTTGCCTTTCCCTGGCCCAGCCGCGCCTTCGTAAACCAAAACTTCGGCGGCCGCCAGGGACGCCATCCCGCAAACAACTGTGAGGGTCAGCAGGGTGCGATGCAGTGTTGTTTTCATGTTGGATTCCATTGGAGTGGTTATAGGTCTGGCGCGACATCACGTATGCAGCAATGCACTATGTGCCACTGTCACTCAGCAGGTTATTATCGACCGAGCATATGGCGAAGCAACAATTGAGCTCACTTAGCAGTGTTCGATCTTCTATTGACGTCTTTCGCTCCGCGAAAGCACGTTCCATTCGCGGAGCGAAAGGCGACTATCGGACAGTAATTCCTCGAACGTTTCTTAGTGTTGATGTGCCTCGAAAAGTTTATTCTTTTGGTCACCACGAGCAAACACGTAGGCGATCAAATCCAGGATTTCTTCACGGGAGAGTTTGTTCACCAGCCCTTGCGGCATGAGTGACGTTTTCGCCTTCACTCGTTCCTCGATCTGCGACTTCTTAATCACGGTTGGCTCACCTTTGGCGACGGGATCGATGACGACTTTGACGACGTCATCGGTCTCTTCTACGACCATGCCAGTGATCACCTTGCCGGTGTCCAGAAGGAACGTAAATGACAGGAACTTTTCGTCGATCTCTTTGGAGGGCTCGACGATCGAGGTCAGGATGTGCTCGGTCGTCTGTTTCTTGTCTTCCAGTTTTGCCAAGTCTGGGCCGAAGACCTGGCCCTCGTTATTCAGTTTATGGCAGGCCACGCAGGCGGAGACCTTGAATAACTGTTTTCCGACTTCGAAGGACCGACCCATCGGCAGCGGCTTGATATCGGAGATCAGATCGGCGAGTTTCCATTCACGACCACGGGCATTGTACTGCAGTAGTTCGTCACGTAGCGGTAACGGGTTGGCCGCCAGGTACGCGGCCGGATCTGCCTGGTATTGCGGCAAGTCGGCGACCACGTAAAGGGCGCCATACATCCGCCGCCAATGACCCGGATAGGTGCAGACGTAGGGATAAATCCCTGGTGCAGTTGGTGCCACAAAGCTGAGCGCCTGGTTCTCGCCGGTTTGCAAAAGGCGGCTGGCCAGCATGATCTTGTCGGACTTGGGAATGTAGTGCCGGGCCATCGCGTCGGCATCCCGTGCCGTTGCTTCAGCCAACATACCGACCTCTTCCAACGATCCAGGTTGGATGATGGCAAAGTTGTGCGGCATGTTGTCGGTATTCGAGAAGCGGAACTCGACGGGCCTTCCAGCCTGCACTGCAATGGTCTCTTTGTCATAAACCATCCGATGCGGCACGGTGCCGATCGCGATTACGCGGATGTCCAAATTCTTGAGACGACCATCAAGTCGCTTGGCGATGTCAGCCGGCAAACGTGGCGCGAGCGACTTGGCCAAAGCGACTGCCTCCAGTGCATCGCTTCCAGTGCGGAACTCCGCAGGGATTTCACTGAGGTAACCGATCAGGTTGTCGACCAGTGGACGAACATCCGGGGCCGGCCATGTGTCGACGGGCACGCTGCCTAGCGCGCGAATCGCAGCGGGACGATGGAGACCCGCCTTGACCAGCGAGCACAGGTCGTGCACCTTCTCTCGGTCGTGTCCCGGAATTGATGCCAACGAACCAATGGCGATATCATGCAACGTTTCGCCACCGCTGAGGGCCAGCCGGTTGGCCGGGATTTTTTGCTGTTTGAAACCGGGACCAGACCACGATACGTTCAGCCCGTCGCCGCCGCCATTGTCGAAGTATGTGACGATCAAGGGATGCGCGCCCGCGGGCAAGTCGATCGAGCCCGATTTCTTCAACATGCCATGCAGACCATCGTTGTTGACGACCAGCTTGTCACCGATATACAAACGCGAGCCGTCGTCGGAGTTCGTGGTGAAGGTGTATTTGCCCGATCTGGGAATCTGAATGTTCCCAGTGAAGCGTAGTGCGAAGCGGTCCGACTGCTTACGCTGCGGCACGTTCATTACGATTTCAGGCACGATACCACTGGCTTTCGGTTTCATCTTGGCCAGCGTTTCAATCGCAACATTGCTGGCGCTCGGAAAGAAGTAGTCGACCAGGATTCCAGGCTGCTGGAACGAAGAGCCGCCAGGTTCGGCTTTAAGATGTGATGGCATCTCGAAGGTCAACGGTCGCACTTTAGCATACAGGCCACTCCGCAGTTCTGGGTTGGCAACAGCGGGAACGCCACCCAGAAAATCGCGTAAACGGTCTTTGGTTTTTATCGCGGCGAGAAAGGCGTCATCGCCCGAGCCATTTGCTGTGATCCAAGCCGCGTAAGCCGCTTCGCGAACATCCGTGGACTTAGCGCCAAGTGCCAAACGTTCGATCCGATCGCCCAGCGAACTCAATTCCGCAGCCGGTGCTTCGGCTAGCAGTTTTGCCAGACCGGCAATGGCGGTTTGACCACGCGCATCTCCTTCTTCGATCAGATTCAACAGCAGGTCAACTCTGTTTTCCTTGCGAATTTTGGCCAGTCCCGTGAGTGACTCCCGCAAGTGGCGGACGCGGACGTTATCGCGAGAAAGAATGGCCTGATAGACGGCTTCAGTCCTATCCAGTTTGAGTAAGTCGGCGACGCTGGCGCTGAGCAAAATGTAGGCCTGCGCGGCGTCTGAGATTGTACTCCCGGCTGCGATCGCGTCTTTGGCAATTTTATCGACATTTAAATCGCCGCGAGCATATTTGATGACTACATCAAGTTCGGCATCGGTGGGTCGTGTCGCAGCCTCAAAAATGATCTCAGCCGCCGGAAGTCCGTCGAATGAGACGGCCGCTTTCACAGCCTCGGCACGGACTAACGCCGACTCGTCACGCGCAGCCGCCTTCAGTGTCGGATGCCATTCCTTGATCTTTGTCCCCCAGTGGCCGAGTGTTCGGATCGCGGCGGCGCGGACTCGAGGTTCTTCTGCCTGAAAAACCACTTTCAGCAATGGCAGCGTGGGGATGCGATGCTCTTCAAACACCCACAGGCATTCGAGCAGAGCCTGTGCTTCGTTGCGCCCTTTGGTCGCGTTGCTAGGACTGAGTTCTGATGCGAATTCGGCGACCTGCTGTACGATGTCGTCGGTGTCTCGTCCGCTTAGTTCCAGTCGAGCTCGGTAGCGCACGCTATTGGCGGGCGAAAAGAAATTCTCGCAGACCTCTGCGATCGGCTTGCCCTTCATCTTGGCCGGCTTCATCAGAGGGCTGCCTTTGTGTGTTACTCGGTAGATCCGGCCGTGTTCGTGATCACGGTTTGGGTCACGGATGTTGTGCTGCATGTGGCCGATCAGGACATTGCACCAGTCGGAAACGTACAGCGCGCCATCACCACCGATTTCCAGATCGGTCGGGCGGAAGTTCTGATCGGTCGAGACAATAATGGGTTCGATCTCGACTGCGGTAATATCCGCGCCGTTGTATTTGACTTCGTGTTGCAGCACGCCCAGAAATCCGATTGTGTTGCAGATCAGGAAATTGCCGTTGTTCTTCTCCGGAAAGTGCGGGCTGGACAGAATGCCAGTCGCAGCAACGGGGCGTACGCGTTTTTCAAACCACTTCTTGTTGCCGACTCCCTTGCCGATGTTCACGTAGCTGCCTGTCCCACCCGTTCCATCATTGGCGAACTGATATCCCCACTGGTCGAAGACATCGCCGTGTGGATTCGGTCCGATGGGAAACACAAAACTCATTTCAAACGTTCGCGGATCAAACCGATGAACGCCGGAGGCGGTGGAACGATACGTTTTGGTTGGCGTCTCCATGCTGGCAATGTTGAAGATGCCGCGCGACCAGTACATGCCGCCGTCCGGTCCGATCACGACGCCATTGGCGGTGTGGTGCGAATCGGCGCTCGAAACGCCCTGCAGCATACGGATCTTCACGTCCGCCTTGTCGTCGCCATCAGTGTCTTTCAGGAACCAGATCTCCGGCGGCGCGGCGACCAGCATTCCGCCGCCCCAAAACTCGAAGCCGGTAATGCTGTTCAGCTTGTCGGCAAAGATCGTGCACTTGTCCGCTACGCCATCGCCGTTGTCGTCGGGCAGGCAGACAATGCGGTCCGTTCTCGGTTGGGTTGGATTCCAATGTGGGTACGACGGCCAAACCGAAGCGAATAGGCGACCATCGGTATCGACGGCCATTTGCACTGGGTTGACGACTTCGGGGAACATCTCTTCGGAAGCAAACAGGTTGACTTCCAATCCCTCGGCGACCTTCATCTTGCTAATGGCTTCCAGGCCGCCAAAGTAGGGATGCTTTTCGTCCTTCAGCTTTCCTGGCTTGTTCGTCTTTACCTCCAGCAATTCCGGAAGATTGTCATCCTTCACAATCAGGTCGCGACCGTCAGCAACGGCCCACACGCGTCTGTCTCGATTGGCCGTCATCACGTCGAAGACTTCCATTTCGCGACGCATCACATCCGCGTTGGACATTCCAAACCAGTTGAGCTTGGAACGACCACCGTAGACGTTGTAGCCATCAACAACACGGTAACGGCTGAACCAGTGCAAGTTTTTCTCGAGCACAGCTTCGCGCAGGCGTTGCAATTCTGACTCGCCCTTGCCGATGTCGCTCGCGTCTTTGTCAAAGAGCGACTTCGTGATGACCTGCGCCAGCGCGCGGTTACCACCTTCCAGCAGATGAACGCCGTTCATCGTCAGCGGACGATCGGCCCTAGAATAGAGTTCGAGAGTTGGAGTGAACAAGTCAACAAACGGGACCTTCTTCGCTGCGCAGACTTCGCGCATCGCCTGAGTGTATTTGACCAGATTCGCGTTGTTGGCGGAGCCATCGGGCAGCGTATGAAGGTGAAGGTCTTCGTGCGCGATGGGCGAAAAGAACACCAGGCGAGGTGCCGATTTTCCATTGTATTTCTGAGCCAGCATCCCGTCGATCGTCTCGGCCAGATCGCCGCGAAAGCGAGCTAGTCCTTCTGCACCACGAAAGGCTTCGTTGTAGCCAAAGAAGCAAAACACAACATCAGATTCGACCTTGGTCATCCATTGATCCGGACTGCCAAAATTGGCCGATCGGTTTCGTGTCTTGAGTTCGTCGCCGGGAAATCCGAGATCGCGGAAGGTCAAGTTGAGTTCCGGGTGAAGTGCCTGAATGTACGTCTCCAACCAGCCATGATGCTGCATCCGATCGGCCAACGTGTTGCCGACATACGTGATGTGGTCACCTGATTGCAATTGCACCGAGGGTTCCGCGGCGGCCACCAGGCCAGGTGCAGGGATAATCAAGGCCAGCGCCACGGCGAACCGTCGAAGTTGTCGCATCATCGTAATTGCTCTTTCCAATTTTCTATCCATATCTTCTTGAAGCGTCTGAGACTTAACACGTCTGGGTTTGAAAGCGCCGGAAAAGTGAATCTGCAGGGAGGGGCATTAGGACGGGCGCATCAATAATAGTCGCTGTTCGCTCGGCGAACTTGGCGTTATGTTCGCGGAGCGAACAACGACTATTACGATAGTTGTTGAACGGGCGGTCCTTAGGTGTGTACCCCACAGGTTTGAGTGCTGAAGGATCCAGACAGAGCAACTGGGATCCCCGAGTGCTTCGGCAAGACTCTGTTTTAGTCGAGATTGCGGCCGTTCACAAATCAGGGGGTGTGCCTGACAGCCGAGGCGCAGTTGGCAATTCTACGTCAGAATGGGATCAACTGCGACTGAACTCCCCAATCGACCTACTTGATGCGTCCAGTGGATTGCCGGTATAAGCACGGCGACTGTCCGGCAGGATTGGATTTCTCGAGGACCTCAAGGCGGATGAAAACGGCCCAGTGTCAAACATCAAAGTGTCCAGAACAACTTGGACTCAGTCGTTGCGGCGAAGATTATTGGCATGGTTTCGTGGAAATGCCCGCAATCTGCCGTGGCGCGAGGTGGTCGACCCGTACCGCATCTGGGTCAGCGAAATCATGTTGCAGCAAACCCAGGTCACCACCGTCATTCCCTACTATCAGCGATTTCTGGCGATGTTTCCCACAGTGGCCGCATTGGCCAGCAGCGGCGAGGCCGAAGTGCTCCGCATGTGGGAAGGTCTGGGTTACTACCGTCGAGCCCGCCAAATGCATGCCGCTGCCCAAATGATTGTGGATCAGCATCAAGGCGAGTTTCCTCGCAATATCGCAGCGGTGCGGGCATTGCCGGGGATCGGCCGGTACACAGCCGGCGCGATCCTTTCGATCGCCTTCGATCAGCGACAGCCGATTGTGGAGGCCAACACGGTACGACTGTACAGTCGGCTGCTGGCATACAAACAGGATCCCGCGACGAGCCAGGGGCAAACCGTGCTATGGGAGTTTGCTGAGTCTCTGTTGCCGCGAAAGCACGTGGGCATGTTCAATCAAGCACTGATGGAACTTGGCAGCGAGATTTGCACACCGCGACAACCGGCCTGCGACAAATGCCCCTTGGCCACGTTGTGTCCAACGCAAGCCCAGGGCCTGCAGTTGCTGATTCCGGCGATGAAGAAAAAACCGGCTGTTGAAGCGCTGCGTCAGGCGTGTGTCGTTGTGTGGCACAACGACTCTGTGCTCTTGCGGCGATGTGGTGACCGAGAGCGGTGGGCTGGTATGTGGGACTTTCCGCGATTCGACCTTCTTGCACAGCGTGGCGCGGCTCTGCGCACAGAACTAAGCGAAAAGGTGGCCGATATGACGGGGATCCGTATTCGACCTGGCGCACGATTGACGAGCATCGACCATTGCGTCACGCGGTATCGCATTCATCTGGCATGCTACGAAGCCGCCCATGAAGTAGGGGTGATCCGTGGAGACCGTTTGGCGTGGGTCCAACTCGAACAATTACAGGAATATCCACTGAATGTAACGGCGCGCAAGATCTGTGAAGTACTTAGTGATGCTTAGTTGAAGCGAATCTCGTGTCAGGCCCAGGTCACACGCGTTCCCCCAAGTCCAAGTTTTCGACATGTTCAACAAATATCCATTATTGAGGCCTACTCTAGGCCGCGCCAAAGTTGGCATTTCCTGGTGAACTGAGCTAGTTTTTGGAG
>JASLPZ010000244.1:0-10951 GCA_030744725.1 Pirellulaceae bacterium | reverse complement strand
TGGCAACAGTGAAACAAAACTGCCCTCCAAAAACTAGCTCAGTTCACCAGGAAATGCCAACTTTGGCGCGGCCTAGATCCTATCCGTGAGCAACCTGTGCCGAATCCCGCTGAAGTCGAGTCGTTTCAGTGGCTTGACCGAACGGAACTCGAACAACTGCCAGACTTGTTGGAAAGCAACCACCATTTCTTGACCGCGTGGGATCACGGTGAATTCAGTCTGCTGTAGGCTGTTTGGAAGGCGGGATTCCGCAGCGACGACGTAAAGAAATCCTCATGCCCCCCGCGTCAATCGCGGGCCTTCCCATCAACGTAAAGTGTTTGGCAGTAAGAACTAGCCGCTTAGGCAACAGCCTGCGGCCACTGCCAACAATGCTATCAATTTGAGTTTTTACCGGTAAATCGGGCTCCCATCGTCACCAAGAATCCGATAAAGACCCATATCAGTGCGCCGAAGACTTGCGGCGAATTCGGAATCGCTGCGACCAACGTCTCCATGGAACAGGAGGGGTGCAGGATGCGGCGATGGATCGCCGTGGTTGTGTTAACCATTAGCCTCATCGGCCGTATTAGCACAGGCCACGAACAACCCGCAAGCAGTCTCCTTGTCAACAAGAACTGGGTTCGATTTGACTTGGTGCTCGGCCGGATTACCGCCACACAGATTCGGGGCGGACACAGGAACTGCATTCAAAGCTCCGGGGCCACGGAAACGAGACGCGAACTACTCTCCGTCACCGCCGGCAGTAGCAGTGCCCCTTCAATTCGCTACGAGCTGACAGACAGCAACCAATGGCTGACTGTGGAGATTGTCAGACGCAACGAGGTTATCATCCTCCGCGAACCGCAGCCAGGCACGGAGACCGTACGACTCGAATTCGTGCAACCTCGCGAAGGAAACATCAGGGTTGTCGTGGGCGATCCAGAACGACCGACCGCCACGGTATCGTCCGATAGCGTCTGGCATCTATTGCTCTCTGAACCGGAACTGTGTCGCCAGGAGCTAATGCCGATCTTCGATCTGCTGCGTCCTCAGTGGAATCTCATGGGATCAGCAAATCAGATCGAGAACAACCTATTTCGTGCCGCCGCCAAGGGTGACGTCATATCGTTGGCCCTTGTGCGCAAACTTGTGAACAGACTCAAGAGCCCAAAGTTTGTTGACCGTCAGCACGCCGATCAGCAACTTCGCGCGTTGGGAGTTGTGGTTCTCTCCCAGTTCAAACAGCTTGAGCGGGCAACGTTGACGCGCGAACAACGGCAACGGATCGACCGCATTGAAAAGGACATTGCCGTTCTGAAGGCCGACACACCCGAGCGAATCGTCGCCTGGATGCTGAACGACCAATCTGTGTGGTTGTCGATGCTCTTGCGCCAAGACGCGGTCAAACGGCAAGTCGCCGCCGCGAGACTATCCGAAGTGCATCCTGCCGCGAATGAATTCGATCCGTTGGCCGAAGAAACTCAGCGCCGCAAGCAGATCGAAGCGCTGCGTTTGCGCATCAGTGCACGCCGTTGAACAAGGCCGTCTCGGCACGTCAGCTTTCCTGTGAGGCTGTGCCTCGGACCGACGCGAGCTATCGCTCGGTTGCGGCGACCCGCTCCCCGACCAACCTGTGGTCGGTGCCCGTCGCTAAAAACTTGACTCTCTTGTAAAGATAAACCTGATACAAGCTTCCTAGTCCCACCACCACGCATCACGCGGCGACTGCTTCGGCGTTGAACTCAAGCGACTGGATTGCATCCGACCGTAGTCGTCCACCTTGAAAGACTTGGCCGAGACAAAATGGTTGGCATCAACCGAGACTCCCCCGCTGACTCCCACAACAATGTGTCTGCCGTTGATCAACCGGTGATTGATCACCGATTCCACTTCGCGAGGCGTTTCGCCCAGGTCGACGCGGTATCGATCAGGCTGACGCCAGTGGAGGGCTTCCCATTCAATACGATTGGCCATGTCTTCGGAACGGATCACAGCGGCGACCAACGCCAAGCTAAAGACGTTGCGGAGTTCGGCATAGACCGGATACTTCTCGGCCAGAGCGTCGAAGTGGGTCGTAAAGCTGTTTGCGAATTCCTGGTTTAACTCGTCCGATGCCCCCGTATGCACACGTTTGCCTCGCTCGGTCAACAATTCGTTCTCACTGAGCACCTTGACGCCCGGACCGTACAACTGAAAGGCGTCACGCGCCTTTGTCATTTTGATGTGATCAAAATTCAACGTGAACCACCAACGTAGTACATCCATCGACGGTGGTGCCACGCCTGCGGGCACCTTGATGCTATCCAGGTAGCTGGTGACCCCAGGGGTCCCCTCCTGCAGGCCCATTCCGACAAGTTTCATGTGGTAGTCCGCTTCGACAAGCGTGCGGGCGGCCCTGGTACGTGGGTCAATCCCAAAGACGGAAATCTCTTGTTTACCAAGTCGATCTCGAAGGCCCTTCAACCAGGCGTCTCGCCGCGATGGATTGATGGGGCTCTCAGCCGACTCTTGCGAAAACGCTTGTACCGAAGCGAGGTTCTCCTTAACGGGATTGATCGAACATCCAAAACGTCCATCGCCATCTAGCGAGTTTCTCAGCACCACCACCAGATCGTCCAGCTGCAATACCGGTCGTCCCGTGGCAACACTTACCGCCCGTCCTTCAGGATTCGGCATCCAGTCACCCGCCGGACCCGCGATCACAATGTCACCGGTTTCGGGATAGAACAGCAGATACTTGATCTCTTGGAGTCCCGCCAGTTGTTTCATCGCCTCGTCCGGCTGGCGTCCCAAAGCCCACTGTAACTGCACGTGCTGTTCAAGCCGCGTCAGCGATACCTTGCGCAGTGCCGATTTCCGTCGCACTTGGCGATTGCCGGTGGATGACGACGACGACGCACGTAATGCCGACAGCGTCGAATCCACTCCGGCGGTTCCGACACGCTTCAATAGGCCTGATCCATCCACAAACACTCCTCCAGGAAACGACTCGATGGCTCCTGGGCCACCAACATCGTCCCACGAGTCGGGGGCGATTGTGGCGGTTATCAGCTCAATCAGTGAATCAAAATCAGCCAGCGCCGCGCCACCGCGCGGACCAGCCATGATTGGCTGAGCAGCTAAGGACTCCATGGCTTGACCACGTGATCTACCATTCTGAATGTCGAAGGCGGTGTTGAGAGAGGCATACCGGGAGCCGGTCTGCATTTGTGCGTCGGCGATCCCACGCAACCAGGCATCACGCCGGCCAGCATCACCAACTTGGTCGACTATCTGCCGAGCGGGACCGAATTCGCCAGCAGACAAGTGGGCCAAAATCTGGCGATCGAAATCCTGATCGTCGCCGTTGGCTCTGGTGCCGAAACCAATGATCCCAAAACCGGTGATGCTGCCCAAAAGCAGCAAGACCAACAGATGGCGATTCGGACGTGTGGAACAGCTGTAGTGAATCAGGCGGTGTGACATGAATAATGGGGCCTCCTCTGAATGCCGAAAGCGGCTGGCACCCTTGCCTGGCACCCTGGCCACTCTGCAGATTCTAAGCTCGCATATCCGCGATAGGAAAGTCAAGAGATTGCCAGATTATTCGTCAGCGGAAGCAGATGGCGTCCGATAAGTAGCAGCAAGAATGAAAAAAGCCCCGCCATACAGGGGCGAGGCTTTCTCGAATTCGGATCACTCAAGCCATATAGTGTCGTGGCACTCGAATGAAAATTACTTCTGCTTGGATCCGCCCTTTTGAGCACATCCACCCTTTTGGCTCGCTCCACCCTTTTGGCTGGCTCCACCTTTTTGGCAAGCACCGCCACATCCTTTTTGGGACGATCCGCAGCCGCCTTTTTGGCACGCGCCACCCTTACTACTACGAAAGCTACTAAACCAGGGACTTCGGGTGCGGCAACCACAATCGCCTTTTCCACCCTTTTGAGCGCATCCACCCTTTTGGCTCACGCCACCCTTTTGGCAAGCACCACAACCGCCTTTTTGGCTCACGCCTTTACCCCACATGCGGCCTTTCTGGCAGGCACCGTCACAACCACCTTTTTGGCTCGCGCCTTTACCCCACACGCGACCCTTCTGGCAGGCGCCGCCACAGCCCTTTTGGGAAGCGCCGCAGCCACCCTTCTGGGTAGCTCCACCCTTCTGGCAAGCAGCTCCGCAACCACCTTTTTGGGCAGCACCCGATTTCTGGGCGTGACCACATCCGTCACAGCCTTTGCTCTTCTGACTTGCGCCCATATTCGCGAAACGTTCGAGAAGATCGAACGCTTGGGCGTTTGACACATTGACCGCACAAAACAGGCCAACGGCCAACAACATTGTAGTGGTCCGAAGACTCATGGGAGGGCTCCTAGATCCGGAAAAAAACGATACGTGAATCATCACCCATCGCATGGCCGTTGATTGGGCCGAAGTCTCTTGTTGATGCGGCCGCAAATGCAAAAACGACGATCATGCGATCGGCTCAGCAAAACCTGCTGACGTCTGCCCCTGCTATCGTCAACCTATTCAACGCATCTTTACACGACAGATATATATTTCCCTTCATTCCCAGAACTTCATTTCCGATTTTTCCGAGTATGTTGTTTCGGCCTGCCTTGCAACCAAGACATCCCAGATTAACACTCCCTCACACAAGTTGTTCCCTGGACCGGCATTGGCTATCCCGCAGCTGGCATAAAAGCGATCTTCGCCTGATTTTGGCAAGTCAGCTTATTGACCGGTTTTTCGGCAACTGGCTATGATTCAGTGCAGTCGGAACCCGCCGATACGTTTCGACCGTCGCATCAGACCGCGTTCTATGCGGATTGCAGCATCCGTTGCAGCTGGCCGGTCTGTCCTCAACGTCAATTGCCTGGATCACGTGTTATGGCGAGCGAACTGAACTATGGAACCAGTGCATCGGTACGAATCGATGTGCCGGTAACGGCCGTACTTGCCGACTTCCCAACGCCTCGGGGCGAGCCTCTGGACGATCCCGTGGCAGCCGTCGCAGCCGCCCTACTCGATCCGTTGGACTTTCCGCCCATGACGCGATCGACCGTGCCCGGCGATCAGATCGTCTTGGCGGTCGATCGTGCCGTCCCCCAGGCGGCTGCGGTCGTTGCCGGCGTCGTGCACGCGTTGTTAGATGGCAACGCGGAGGCCAGCGACATTGTCATTATCTCGACCGATCTCGACCCCACGCGATTGACATCGTTGTTGGCGGAAGAGATTCGCTCGCAGATTAGTGTGATAACTCACGACCCGCGCGCCGCCGATGCGTTGGGTTACTTGGCCACGTCGCAGGAAGGCAAGCAGATCCGTTTTCATCGCGTACTGCTTGAAGCGGACGTTGTGCTGCCGATTGGAACGCTGCGTCTAGACGAAGGGCTCTCGTACTTCGGCATTAATGCCGGTCTGTTCCCGATGTTTTCAGACGCAGAGACGATCGAACGATTTCGCTCGCCTGGGACAACGAGCTCAGACGTTCACCAACGGAGACGTTCGGAAGAGGCCGAGGAAGCGGTCTGGTTGCTGGGATCCCTGTTTACACTCCAAGTGGCACCTGGGCCGCGGGATTCCATCCTGCATGTGTTGGCCGGCGACGCACGATCGGTGGCCAAGCGTGGTCGCGAATTGTGCAAAGCAGCCTGGAAGCACCAGTCACCCTCGCGTGCCGAATTGGTCGTCGCATCGATCGAAGGTGGCCCCGAACACCAGACGTGGGATAATTTCTCCCGCGCACTGTTTTCGGCATCGCGCGCCGTTCGCGACGGCGGCGCGATCGTGTTGTGCACTGAACTGGGTTGTCCACCCGGTCCGGCCCTGCAAAAGCTGACAGCCGATGGCACCGACGATCAGTTGATGCAGGCCCTGAGACGAGATCGTTCTGAAGACGCCGTGGCGGCCGCCTTGCTGGTGACCGAACGTCGCCGCGTCCACGTTTACCTGTTGAGCCACCTGGCAAGCGAAATTGTCGAGGATCTTGGCCTGGGATATGTGGCTAGCACAGACGATGTGGAACGGCTCAGCCGTCAATTCGAGAGTTGCATTCTCGTGGGCAACGCGCAGCACGCGGTCTTGGCAACTGCGGACGAATAGTCAGGTCTTCATCCCGCGCCACCATTTCACCTCGGCCTCTTCAGAGCATCCATTTTTTCATGCCCGCTCCTCCCGCTGAAATTCAAACTCAGTACGAAGCGTTGCAGTCCGCTGTGGGAATTGCCCCGTGTAAGGATCGCACGCAGATCGAACTGACCGGCAAGGATCGGGCATCATTCCTGCACGGCTTTTGCACCAATGACATCAAGCGACTGGCGCCGGGCCAAGGTTGTGAAGCGTTTCTTACCGATGTGCAAGGGAAGACGATTGGCTTTGTAAACATCTTTTGCGAATTGAATCGCCTTGTGGTCGAGACCGCACCGGGGCAAGCCGCGCATATCATCAAGTCGCTGGAACGATTTATCATTCGCGAAGACGTGCAACTAACTGACCGAACCGAGAGTTGGCGCGAACTGCTGGTGGCCGGCCCAGCGGCCGCCAGGCTGATCGAACAAGTCTTCGGTGCGGCGATCAAGCTCGAACCGCGTCACCATGTGCAGTGCCAATGGCAAGGTCAAGAGCTCGCCGTACGTCGTGTCGATTACACCGGCCAACCTGATTTTCTGATTGCCATCGAGACCTCCGATTGGCAAGCTTGCTGGGACGCCTTCCGTGCAGCGGCCGCAGTCCCGTGTTGCGAGTCCGCCATTGAGATTGCCCGCATCGAGGCGGGTACGCCGAACTTTGCTGTCGATATCACCGACGACAACTTGCCGCAAGAAGTGGATCGCAACGCGACCGCCATCTCCTTCACGAAGGGATGTTACCTGGGGCAAGAGACGATCGCGAGGATTGACGCATTGGGGCATGTAAATCGACTGTTGCGTGGCATCCACGTGGTGTCAAACGTGATTCCACCACGCGGCTCCGAGTTCCTTCGTGACGACAAGTTCGTGGGGCGAATCACTTCAGCGTGCTGGTCCTACAAGCTACAGGCGCCTTTGGCACTGGCCTACGTGCGCCGCGAGTTTAGTTCGCCGGGTTCGCGTCTGGAGTCGCCAAACGGTGAGGCAGAAGTCGTGGCGTTGCCGCTTGGCTGACCGGCGAAGACGAACGACACCCCAACGGGCTTCACGTGTTCGCAGCCTACAAACGCCGATGGTACGAAAGACCTGGGACACGTACGCCGAATGCGTTTTAGACCCAATGTTCCATCAGTTCAATATGCTCGCGCTTGGTAATCGTGACAATGTCGTCCTTGGCGTCAAAGTACGCTTTCACGGCATCGGAATCCCACTGATCGCCAGCCCCTTCTCGCAGAATCTGATCGACTCTTTCGTCGCACATTCCCTTACGATAGGGTCGGTCGCTGGTCATAGCATCGTACGAATCAGCGACGGCCACAATCCGAGCGATCAAGGGTGTCTCTTCAGCTTTCAGACCGTGAGGATAGCCGCCGCCATTCCACTGTTCATGGTGATGCAGCACGGCCGGCAAGACGTCCGAAAGCTGTTTCAAGTCGGCTAGGATCCGATATCCCATCTCCGGATGCATCTTGATATGTTCAAATTCCAGATCCGTCAGTCGGCCAGCCTTTCGCAGCACGCTGTCATCGATGCCAATCTTTCCGACATCATGCAGCAGACCGGCCATGTAAATCGTATTGACGGTCTTGGGTTTGCAGCGCATTTCCAGAGCGATTCGTGCGGAAATGCGTGCGACGCGGTCACTGTGGCCGCTGGTGTACGGGTCCTTGGCGTCGATTGCCGAGACCAGTGCTCGCACAACGTTGGCCACAAACTCGGCCTGCTCGCGGTAGAGTTGGCGGTTGCTGCTGTGAATCCCCAGAAGCGCCCCGAGCGAATTCAAGAGCTGTGCTTCGATGGTGCCGAATTCCAGTCCTTCCCGATGATTGAAGGCAGCGAGCCAACCAAAGACGTTATTGCCTTCGGAGAGAGGAACAATGATCACCTGGCGAATTCGCGGAAACGGCCACGCGTCCCCTCCGGTGACACTCGCATTGGCAATGTAGGGCTTGGAATCGCGTTTTAGATCGGTGTAATCGATGAGCTTCGTGAATTCATGACGATCGAACTGGCAATCGCCAGCGGAACAAAACTCCGGGGATTTGGCGTTACGAAAGGACGCTTCGCCTTCGTCAGTCGCGGGCAAGTATTGCACCACGAACCCTTCGGCCGGGACGCATTCCGAGAGCCACTCCGTCGCCATGTGACCGATTTCACCCTCGGTGCTGGAAATGCGGAGATTCTGGGTGACGGTGTGGAGGAGGCTGATTTCTTCGTATGTTGTTGCGAGATTCTCTGAAACCTCTTCGACGTCGCGCGCATATCGCTTGGCCGTCGCTTCGGCGATTCGTTTGCCGCTGACAGCCTCGGCCAGCCTGAGCAGCGTCTGCGGTGACCAAACTTCTTGCCCGCGAGCCCACTCCAACGTGTCTTCCATCGCCATCGCAAGAAGCGCCGAAGCATCGCCCAGTGAATCGTCGGCATCGATCTCACGTGTCACAAACCAGGCGGTTACGACGGTGTTCGTGTCCACTTCGGAGGGGACCGGCACGGCAAGCGACAACACGCCGTCGCCTTCAAGAATGAAACCTGCTTCCTGACGTTCTTGGACAGCCACAACCAAGTCTTCCATAGCCAGTTGGTCTCCAACGGGCTGGCTCTTACTGCCATGAATCAGATTCCCGGACATTCCTTCCCACACGGAAAACTCAACCGCAAAGTAGTGGTCAAGATCCCGCAGGAGATCACAACATTTCGTCGCGGTTGGGAGCACTTCGGTAGTGGATTCCAGGGAAAGCAAGTCATTCGCCTTGGTCGTTTTTGAGAATGCCAACGCCGCCCGAAGGAAATGGACTCCGTGTGCGGACTCAAAAACGTACCCCACGACTTAGAGGATGCAATCTTCGTTGATGGGTGGGCGAACAGCTGTGCGCCGTGCGCCGAAAAGGACGACCGTCACAATCGCTATAACGGCCAAAGTAGCACCTTGGTGCGTCTATTGGCTGTTTCGCTGCCGGTATCGATGACTGACGCGTTTCAACAGCAACTGCTCTTCGTGCGAGAGTTGATCCATGCCCTTGTCGTGCAACCGCTCCAAGATCTCGTCGACGCGGCGTTCCTCTTCTTGTTCGACTTCCGATTGCCGCCTGAGTTTCTCGCGCCGCTTGCGCTCCAGCCAACGTTTGAATGGGCCATCGTGAGGCGGACGCGGTTTGCTACTCTGCTCTAGGCTCATGTATCCCTGGGAAAAATCGTACTCGAACAAGTCATCCTCAGACTCGACCTCTTCCACGCGATCTTCTTCGTGCTTGGCACTGAAGTACAAGAATATTGACAGCAAGGCCAGCGAGAACCAGATTGGAATCTGTGCTGTCGTTTTTTCTGCCGTGTCGAAGTAGTACCCCTGCAGCCAGGCAAACACCAATAAGGCCAAGGCGGCGAATTTGGCCAGTGCGGCCACAAACAAAGCCGCCCTGCGAGGGCTGGCGTCGGGCCACAAACCAGTCAGCGCGGCACGTAACGCCCTCCCACCGTCAAACGGAAAGGCGGGCAATAGATTCGCCAACATCACGACCCAGTTGATCCAGAACGTCAGCTTCAAAGTGCCGATCAAACCCGCCTGTTCGACCAGGTCCCTGGGTGCCAACGGATCGAGCAAGCCCATCACGGATCCTGGCGACAAAAACTGCAGGGCCGCTCCACACACCAGGCAAATCGTCAAGTTAACAAGTGGCCCGGCCAAATGCATCAAGCATTCGGCAAATGGGTCGGGCGGTGGCCGCATCGACGTCAGCCCGCCCAAAGGGCCAATGACAATTTCGTCACCGTCACCACCCGTTCGTATCGCGGCAAAGTAGTGCCCCCACTCGTGCAGCAAGACGCTCGTCAACAGAATGCAGAGGCTTCCCGCGGCAATCCAGACTAAATCGTGGGAAGCGGGTTCTTGACTGGCCTGCCAGGCGAAGAAGAACGTGCACACAGCGAAGAGGAGGAAGAACATGTGCAGACGCACATGATGGCCGCCCCAGCGGCCGAGACCGATGCTCCAGGATGTGTGACTGCGCATGAACGTCCCGCGTCTTCACTTTGGGGATTGGTCGGCCAAACCTGTGAATGATATTTTATCAGCCGATCGGCAGGCCTTCAATCGAAATCCGACCGAATCAGCTTCTGGCATATCTAGGCTGCGGCCAGAAACCTCGGTCCCGTTGTCGCCACCACGAAGCTTCGGCACAATCGGGGAGAATCGCCTGGATCTTTCCCCCGTTGGAGTCAACTTGATGACCCTCGAATCTCGTCAATTGCTGAATACAGCGCGCTTTCGCGTCGAGCAAGTTACCCGTACGCTCGGCGATGGCAGCCTGCATCGTCGGCAAATCGTGCGGCACCCCGGCGCCGTGACAATCCTGCCAATGGTGGACGACGAGCGTGTCTGCTTGATTCGGAACTACCGAGTTTCCGTGGACGAAACCCTGATCGAACTTCCTGCGGGGACACGTGAACCAGACGAATCACCTGAAGCGACGGCGCATCGCGAGTTGATCGAAGAGACTGGGTACAAAGCAGGACAACTCACGCTGCTTCATCAGTTCTTTCTATCACCGGGCATCTTGGACGAGCGCATGGTTCTGTTCCTGGCAACCGATTTGTGCGAGATCGGGACCAATCGAGAAATCGGCGAAGAAATCGAAAACCTGGTGGTTCCCTTGGCCGACGCTATCGACATGATTCAAGATGGACGGATCCAGGATGCCAAGACAATCGTTGGGATCTTGTCTTATCACCAGCTCCACCGCACGGAATTGCGCTAGAGCGCGTGCCGATTCACTGTAGCGGCTTTGCGCCGTTTGGACTCATGAAACAAAGCACCGCGGACGCTTCATGTCAGTGCAACACGCACTAGCCCGGATTATTCACTA
>JASLPZ010000243.1:0-11071 GCA_030744725.1 Pirellulaceae bacterium | reverse complement strand
GACTATTTCTACAAGGCCGAAGAATTCGACGTTGCGGCACAGGTCGGTGAGAAGTTTCTGGACCGGTTTTCCGGCCATCAGTATGCCGCTCGGATCGCATTTCGAATTGGCCAGTGTTTTTACAAGAGTGAAGAATTCAGCGAGGCAAGTTCGGCGTTTGATCGCTTTGCGAAGTTGTTTCCCGATGACGAACTGACCCCAGACGGACTTTTTTGGTCCGGCGAGAGTAATCGGATGGCCAACAACAACCGTGAGGCCTTTCGTCGATACAATCGTTGTCGTTGGGACTTTCCCGAAAGCGAAGCTGCCCGCTACTCGCGCGGACGCCTGGCGCTGCCGGAGATGCTCCAACAATTCGAGGCCGAAGCCCGTGCGATTGAAGCTCCCTAACGACCTTCACGTCTGCAAGTCCCGCCCCGTCCCACACCGGCTGCCTAGATTGCTCATGATCCAGATTCTTCTGACGTCCCTGCTGTTGACGGTCGCGCAAGCAACCGCCACCCCCATTGCCGACGAGAATGGCGTGAGTGCGCCGGCATCAGGCGCGACTCCCGCAGCTTCTGCGCCAGCGGCCAATGCGCAAGATTCAGATTCCGCGGATGCGGGAGACCCTGATCTGGCCGCCGCCGCCGATAACAAATCAACGTCCGCATCTCCTGACGGAGAAGGCGAAGAGATCGCTCCCGCGTCTGAACCGGAATCAACCGCTGTTTCTAAGCTGATCGGCACGCTGGACGAGATCACACAATCTGGCGCAATCGGCCTCTTGCGACAGGGCGGTTGGTTCATGTGGCCGATTCTGTTGATGGGCGTCGTTGCCGCCGGCGTGATCATCGAACGTTATCGCAGCCTAAAAATGCTCTCGACCGATTCGGACGAGCTGAGAAGCCGAGTTCAAGAACTCCTCAACGCCGATGATGTCGAAGAAGCATTGCAGCTCTGCCATGGCGAGCAGGGGCCGGTCCCCGCGATTCTCTCGTCTGGTCTGCGTAAGTTCCTGGTTCTGCGACGTCTCAATTACGATGCTGGTCGAGTCGAAGAACAGGTCGTCAAGGCGATGGACGACTACAGCGTGCATGTGGTCGCTGCGCTCGAACGCCATTTGCCCGTGTTGGCAACAGTTTCCAGCGTTGCCCCAATGCTCGGATTTCTAGGTACTGTCTCGGGAATGATCACGTCGTTTCAAGACATCGTCGCGCAGATGGGTGAAACGAATATTGTGGAGGCCGCTGCCGGGGGCATCAGTGAAGCCTTGCTCACAACCTGCTTCGGCCTGATCATTGGGATCCCCGCGTTCATGGCGTTCAACTACTTCACCAGTGTGATCAATCGATTTGTGCTGGAGGTCGAGGAGTCTGCGACCGAGTTGATTGAATCCGTGACACTACAGCTGGCGCTGGGCGAACAGCCGTCTGGCGTAAGTCATGCTTCAGCGGCAGCAAGAGCGAACGTGCCGAGTTCGGTGGGGGGCGAGTAGAGCTGATGCGGATCGCACGCACCACGAAACTCCTGGTTGAGCCACCGTCGAGCGCAACGGGTGACATTGCGTTCAATCTGATTGTCTTTTTCTTGGTGTGCGCTTCCGTTCAACCTGACAGAGGTCGACTTCAGGTCTTGCCGGCCAGCGAGACGGTCGAGGACAAGTCGCAGCAGACCGAAAATATCGAAGTGCAGTTGACGCGAACGGCAGTGTTGGTCAACGGCGATGCGGTGCCCCTGGCTCGATTTGAAGGGCTGGTAAAATCGCTGCTCGCCCAAAAAAGCTCTCCAGATCAAAAAGTCGTGATCGTCAAGAGTCGCCCGGATACGCCGTACCATCACTGGATCAGATTAACGGCCGCCATCGAAGATGCGGGCGGAATGATTACACTACAGTTGGAAGAAGAACGCGAAGTCGTTGTTCCCTAGAAGGCAACAGTCCAACACCATCCTCGACAAGCCGAATCCCATGAAGATAAGTCGCCGATCACCACGAGCTGAAGTCCCCAGTATGGCCATGGGTGATATCGCCTTCAACTTGCTGATCTTCTTCGTCATTCTGGCGCGAGCCCAGGACGATAGTCACCTACAATGGACGCCGGCGGAAGCAAAAAATTTGCAAAGCGCCGGGAACTCGATTGTCAGCGTCTTGATCGACACGGACAACAAGCTGTACCTCAATGGCCAGCAGATTGGCGTCTCACAGCTGTCCGGCCGGATTGAATCGCTGCTGGAAGGCGCGCCCATGGGGCAGCGCCCCGTATTAATGAAGGTTCACAACGAAGCATTGGCCCAGAGATTCGAGCCGGTGATTGAAGCGATTAGCGAAGCCGGAGGCGAACTCGTTCACATTGTCGAAGAGGATCGCGACTGACCGCGACAAGGATGACCACAATGGAACCGATTAGAGACCATTTTGAACAACAACAGGCACCGGTCGCCGGCATTGCCAAGGACCTCCGCCGTCTGAAAACCGATGGTGCAGCCAGCGCGGAAGAGTTGCGGCAGTTCATCGGTCAATTTCGGGGCCGCAGCCCAAATGAAGTGATGGGTGTGGTGGCACAGAGCGATCTGTTCCGCAGCATCATTCTCGCGGCAGCAGGCTGCGCGGTGCTGTTGGTGGCGCTAACGGTTGTTCCCTACGCGTTTCGCGACCGATCGTCACCTAAAGCGAGTGTCCTACCGTCGACTGTGCCAGACACCGAGGCGGCGGAGCAATCTGCCGACACGGGCGACACGAATTCGCCGGCGGTGGGCGATAGCACTGATCAGCCCGATTTGCAACGTGCCGCCAAAGCAATGGGCATTGGTGACGCGGTTCCGGCAGACACTGACACAACGCCAATGGATGACAAGCTAGAGAAACTGCTGGACGGGATCGACTGACGCCAACCCGCGTTGGGTCACCATCGTTTCTCGTGCCCCCTCCACACGCCCCCCCTCCACACGACCCCCCTCCACACAACAACGGTCTCCATGTCGCAAATCGTGCCATCACCGTCAAAGCCCCCGTGGTGGGCAATTGTGCTGACGCTTCTGTTTGGTGTTGCCTGGCTGCTCGTCTGGGCCAGTTGGCTGTGGGTTCCGTGGGAGCGAGCATGGTTGTTCGCGTTGCAGGCAACCGTTTTTGGCGCGTCGCTTCCAATCGCGATCGCCTGGCTTGACTGGTGCCGACGCCGCCAGCGCAAACGCAATATTTCGACGTGCATCGTCGTGTCGTGCGCTTACCTGGTCCTTTGGCAGCTGGGGCTATTTCTGTTTAGCCACCTGGATTGGCCTGCAGCGGCAACTTTACTGGCGCGTGTTGGTACGGCAGGCAGTTTTCTGATCGGGCTCGCCTGGACCGTGTGGGTGATTGATGGCGCGGGGCAACGGCGGGAGCGACTACGGCGCATCGCCGCGAACTCGTCGGCGATTCTTGACGACTTTCCAAGCCAAGCCACGAAGTCGCTACCGCAGTTTCGCACCAACAATCCACTCGACCCGCAGGCCTGGTACTACGGCCGCCGCAATTCCAAGTTGAATCAGTCGATCGCGGCACTTGGTACCTACTCGCTGTTGTTTCTGCTGGTATTCCTTTTCTTTTCACAAGTCAGCGGATGCCGTGAACTTTACGAAATGCCGGCCGGTGGCGGCCAGCAGAAGGCGCTGGCGCAGAAGGTCAAGGTGCAGAAGATCATCAAGAAGAAGTTTGTTGTCAATCCTTTCAGCGCAATCAGTTTCAAAGTTCCGCCGATCGACGAAGTCAAACTGCAGCTGACTGAAGTCACCGAACATGCCTACACCGTTGGTTATGGGGCTGGCGCCGGGGCCGGCTTCGCTGGCGGCACGCAACAAGGGCAGGTGCGTTTTATTCGGCTTGAGTATGGTGGTGGTGATTGGGATCAGGATTTTGGGATCGGTGCGGATGTAAACATGTTGATCGAGTACGGAATTCGTACGAAACAAAAAGTCGCCAAACGGACGGAATCGCGGACGATCTCTCAGCTGAAGAGTTTTCCACCGGAAAAAAGCCCGCCACTGGTCTACTTGACCGGCCAGCGCAACATTTCGTTGTCGGATAGCGAAATCAAGGTGCTGCGCGATTACCTGATGGAAAAACGAGGCATGATTTTTGGCGACAACGGTGGGAGCGGCCATTTTCACAATCAGTTTGTCGGCATGATGCGACGGGTCCTTCCCAGCGTCCGCCCCACGCGGATCCCATTGGACGACATTGTCCACCGGATTCCGTATCAGATTCCGTTTCTACCGTACGTGGCACCCCATGGTGGCAAGAATGCGTTGGGCTGGCGTGTCGATGGACGACTGGTTTGCTATTATCACCCAGGCGACATTGGCGACGCCTGGACCGATGATCACTCGGGCGTCGCGCCGGAGATCTACGAGTCCTGTTACCAGCTCGGAACCAATATCATCTTTTACGCACACACGGAGTACAGCAAATGGCTGATGTCCCGACAAAAGCGCGAATGATTCCGCAAGAACACGACGGGCGACTTTTCTTGGCTCTCCGGCGACAGGTCTCCATGATGTGCCTGGCTGCCGTCGGATTCATGGTGGGGGCAAGCTGCGCCCAGGCCGAACGACTGGATGAGCTGTCCTTGGAGCGCTGGAAGGAACTCCGCGAAGTCGAACGGTACCAGTTGAACATCGCCGAAAAATACTATCGGGAAAAAAACTGGAAGGTGGGGCTGGCCGAATATGAGAAGTTCTTGACATTGTACGAACGTAGCGTAGGAGCGCCCTATGCACAGCTCAAATGGAGCCTCTGTCAGGTCCAACTCCGTAAGCAGAACACGGCGATCAAGGAGGGCTTTCAATCGGTTATCGACTACTGGCCGGATGCGCCCCAGGCGATTGCGGCAGCCTATTTCATCGGCCATGCCTACAAAGAGATGGGCGAGGTTCGTAAGGCGAAAAAGGCCTACCAATCCGTCTTGACCGATCACCCGCAACATCTGGCCGCCGTGCTGGCGTCAGTCGATCTTGTGGATCTCACGATGATCGACGGCGACATTGATACACGTGTTGTGCTTTGGAAGCAGCTGACGTTTGAAATGCCACGCACGCGAGACTCCAAGAACCACTGCCAGACGGCCTCGCGATACCTGGCAGCCCATGGATTCGAATTTGGTGCATTTGATGACGCAGTCAAGGCTTTGGCGACGACCTATTCCGACGAGCAACTGGCCGCACAAGTCGCCAACGTCGTGCGAGCACCGATCGATCGCCTCGTCGCAGACGAAAAACGTCGCGCTCAGGGCGAACAGTTGGCCGACCGCGCGGCGGGTTGGTTGCGTGGTCAAATCCCGCCATCGGGCACGACCGATGTCGAAAAACAAGCGGCCCGCCAACATTGGTATTTCGTTGCCGACGTGCAAGTGGCCTCGCGGCGGGCAGATAAGGTCGCCGCGACGTACGACCAGATTGTGTCCACCTTCGGGGCCGACGACGAAACCTTGGGCCGCTACGCTAACTGGTATAAGTCGATAGAGAAATACGACGAAGCCCGTCGGCAATACGCCCGGTACAAAGACAAGATTGAAGGGCAAAACCAGACCGCTTACAGTTTTCGCCAGCAGGGGAATTATGACGCGGCCGTCGTGGCCTATCAAAGCAACGTCGCGCGCGATGTCGAGAATCCCGTCCGGTGGCACCAGGAGATCGCAGCGACATACCGCAGCGCGCGGAAATATGCCGAAGCGATCGGGGTCTACCAACAGCTTTTGAAGACAGACGCTAAGGATGCGGAAAAGTGGCTCTGGGCACTGGCAACGACCTATCGTGACGCGGGCAAGCACAAAGATGCAATCGGCCACTTTCGCCAGTGCAACAATTTTCCGAACAACTACTCAGAAATGGCAGCTTGCCATCGAGCGATGAAGGATTACAAGGAAGCGATCATCCTGTACGGTCAGATTGTCGGCGGCGCGCCGCAATCCGCCCCTTGGGCGATGTTGCAAATTGGCTATA
Organism: Pirellulaceae bacterium; assembly: GCA_030744725.1. GTDB lineage: Bacteria > Planctomycetota > Planctomycetia > Pirellulales > Pirellulaceae > ARS98. The sequence goes on along the minus strand of JASLPZ010000243.1, from coordinate 5,116 downwards.
CACAAGAGCAAGCTGGAAACAAAGAACTTGCGATCAAGTCCTTTCAACAAGTTTGCAAGAGCTACCCAAAGGCCTCGTATGCCAGCCAGGCACACGCGCATCTTCAGAATAAATACAAAATCACTGTCACGCTGGGCGGCGGGACTGACAAGTAACGATTAACAACCCCGTTCACGCGCTCTAGCTGTGAAGGGGCATTGACAGCCACACCAACCGGAGTCGTCTTCATGTTGCGCACCTGCTGTTTGCTGTTGCTAGTTTGCTTGGCCGTCGAATCAACCGCGCGGGCCAAGCAACGTCCCAATGTGCTGTTCATTGCCATCGACGACCAGAACGACTGGATCGGTTGTCTCGACGGTCATCCGCTGGTGAAGACGCCACACATCGACAATTTGGCGTTGCGCGGCACCGTATTCACCAACGCCCATTGCCAGGCACCGCTGTGTAATCCATCACGGACGAGTTTGATGACGGGATTGCGGCCATCGACCACGGGCATCTATGGCCTGGCACCGTGGTTTCGAAATGTGAAGTCCTTGGAGAATCGCGTTACACTTCCCCAGTATCTCGCGGCGCACGGCTACCGCACTTACTCGACAGGAAAAATCTACCATGGCGGCTATGGACGCAAGCCAACTGATTCGGAATTTCATGAACTAGGCCCAGGAGCCAGTGTCGGTGTCCGGCCTAAGAAGAAACTTGTCACGACTCCAAACCCGCACCCACTAGTCGATTGGGGCGTCTTTCCGCATCGTGATGAAGACAAAGGCGACTGGAAGGTCGCCAGCTGGGCAGTTGACCGACTGAATGACAAGCCGCAAGAGCCGTTCTTTTTGTCGGTCGGATTCTTTCTACCGCACGTTCCTTGCTACGCGACGCAAAAGTGGTTTGACTTGTATCCAAATGACGAATCGGTTCTGCCGCCGGTGCTGAAGAACGATCGAGACGATACGCCTCGCTTCTCTTGGTACCTGCACTGGAAGTTGCCCGAGCCCCGGCTCAAATTCCTGATCGAAGCCGATCAGTGGACCAATCTGGTTCGCTCCTATCTGGCGTGCACCAGTTTTGTCGATAACCAGGTTGGTCGAGTACTGGATGCGCTTGAGGCGAACGGCCTGAAGGACAACACGATCGTCGTCCTTTGGTCCGACCATGGTTGGCACTTAGGCGAAAAGCAGATTATCGGCAAGAACACGCTTTGGGATCGGTCGACTCGGGTGCCCCTGGTGTTTGCCGGCCCCGGTGTGGCGCAAGCCGCAAATTGCGTACGCCCCGTCGAACTGCTCGACATCTACCCCACGTTGATTCAACTCTGTGGGCTTCCATCACAGGACGGCTTGGATGGGCTCAGCCTCAGCCAGCAACTCAGGGATGCCAAGGCCCCTCGCCAGCGGCCCGCCGTCACAACACACAACCAGAACAACCATGGTGTCAGATCCGAGCGATGGCGCTACATCCGTCACGCAGACGGCTCCGAAGAGTTGTACGACATGCGCAATGATCCGAATGAATGGAAGAACCTGGTTGGAAGCGAGGATTACGCGGATGTCATCGTGCAACATCGCAAATGGTTGCCTGATACCAACGCGCCAGCCGCGCCAGGCAGTAAACACCGGATCCTGACGTTGGAAAATGGGACCGTCACTTGGGAGGGAACCGAGATCGCCTCGGATGCCCCAATTCCCGAACTCTGAGCCGTAACTCATCCTGTATTCGCGTCATCACTTTCGCGCAAACCCTCAGGTCCGTAATCGCCAGTTGGAAATTCTTTGAATTTTCCCACAGGCCGCGTCTGTTCTTTGCCAATAACACCGGTCTCACCGGGCTCTGCTGATTTGCCGCCAATCGACTGACTGCTGCGATGCGGAAACCTGCTGGAACTGAGGAGTTTCCTGGCGTGGGGACCCTTTTGGGTTGGACGATGAACCCTGTCGGTCCGGGATTAAAGAGTATCGTTTGTAAGAGAAGTCCGGGAATTCTCGCGGCGATCCGAATTCATGAACTCGACTTTCGATTCCGTCGATTCGCTTTTTGGAAGTGATCCGGCGTTCGGACAGTTCGATGTGTGGATTGCTAACAGTCTTGTTTGTTCGCAAGGTGTTGGCATCGCCAGCCATCGCCCAAGGCTGTCAAACTTTATGGATTTTTTTTGTCCCCCGCTAGCAGACGTAAAATTAGCGACGTAGAATAGGGGGAGTTTGTCGAAACGGATAGTTAGACATTCTGGGACCTTCAGTAAACTTCGGTATTTTTTAGGAGACTTCAACATGCGACGCTTGTTGACCGCAGCGGTTTGTGCACTGCTTCTCTTCGGGACGTCGGTCGTCTCGGCACAGGATCAAAAAGACTCCGCCCAAAAGGACGGAGCTGCTCAGAAAGATGATGGCGCGGCCCAAAAGGATGGTGCTGCACAGAAAGACGGCGCAGCCCAGAAGGATGGCGCTGCACAGAAAGACGGCGCAGCCCAAAAGGGTGGCGCTGCACAGAAAGACGGCGCGGCCCAAAAGGGTGGCGCTGCACAGAAAGACGGCGCAGCCCAAAAGGGTGGCGCTGCACAGAAAGACGGCGCGGCCCAAAAGGGTGGCCTGACGCCGGTCCAAAAGGCTGGTGGCGCTGCTCAAAAAGGTGGCGCGGCCCAAAAGGACGGTGCTGCTCAAAAGGACGGCGCTGCTCAAAAAGGTGGTGCGGCTCAAAAACACGTCCAGAAGTAGGTCGTGAGCTCGCTCCGCGTGCCCGATCGCTTGGCGTTGGACACGTATGAGGTGGTACTTTATGAAGACGTCTCTCGCATTCATGCGTGAGACGTCTTCTTTTTTTGTTGGCGGGAATCAACATAAAGGCTTCATTGGAGGAAGGCAGGTGTAAGTCAACACGGAGAAAGCAACATGAAGGCTGCCAGACTCGTCATCGTCGTTAGTGTCGTTTCCGTTTTGCTGACCAGTATCGGTCAGGCTGGGACCATCAAGAAATCAGAGATCGAGTATCAGACGCAGAACTTTCGTCAGTGGTGGGACACTGAATTGCAATTGCAGTTTTCGGAATTGCCAACGTCTGGCAAAGTGCCCAACTTTCGCGTCCCTTATTCGGGACACGATTATCCCGATCGAGGTGGCGGCACGATCAATGCGTTGCGCGGATACGATCGCGCATTTCATCAAGGACGGCCGCTCGCGACGGAATGGGAACGCGAGGATACTGGGCAGAATGGCCGGCAGCGACGTCCAGAATGGGTCCCCGGCGCAGGTTTCTTTCGCAATCTGCTGGCTGGTATTGGCCCACGTGAGCCAGATGTTCCTGGCTGGTACGGCCATTGCAATGGTTGGACGGCAGCCGCGATTCGCCACGCGGCACCCGAACATAGTGTCCGCAAGAACGGCGTACTTTTTTCGCCTGCCGATATCAAGGGCTTACTGGCCGAAATCTACATGTATAGCGATTCCGAGTTTCTTGGAGGCGAAGATTTTGCAATCAACCCAGCCTTGATGCACATCGTCGTCACGAATTGGCTGGGCCGCGGTTCACATCCCGTCGCCATTGAAACGACGTTGGGAGAAGAAAAATGGAATTACCCAGCCTATGCGTATGCGACGACCTTCGCCGAGCGTGACAGCCACACAATCGAAGTGAAAATGAACATAGCGTACTCGCTGAGCACGCGCCAGGAGTTTAACATCTCCCAACACATCAAACGCATCAAGTACTTCCATTACGAACTCAAGCTGGATGACGATGGCAAGATCGTTGGCGGTGAGTACTATCGCGACAGCAGTCGGCTGGACATGCTGTGGATCCCCATGCATCCAGCTCAGGGAGGCGAAGAGGGCAACAAACGCGGCAATCCCCACGTTGATGTGAAAGAAGTCTTGGCGCTCTGGCGTTCGTCCGTATCTCAGGAGCTGCGCTCGAAGTGGTTCAATATTGACCCAACTGACGAAGATCGGATCGCCCCGACGGAAGATCAGGTCGCACCAACGAAGGAAGAGGAGACAGCTTCCGAATTGGTCGAGAACTAGCGAGGCAGTGCCATGCGCAATAGATGTTTTCGCCAGCGCCCCGTTGGAATCACATGGTTCTTCACCTTGGTGTTGCATTTGTTGTCCTCGGCGACAACATGGGGCCAAGGCACGGTCGCTGACTACGAGCGGGCTCGGGGGCTACGCGCAACCACAGCCAACACCGTCTTTCAGAGCGCCGTCAAGCCGCATTGGTTCGATCAGAGCACTCGGTTTTGGTATCGCACCGACTTACCGATGGACCACCACAGTTTCTTCCTAGTCGATGTCGAGGCGGGAACGCGCCGACCCGCTTTCGATCACGCCGCTTTGGGCAAGGCTATCGCGGAGGCAACCAAGAAATCTGTCGATGCACAGGCCTTGCCGCTGACCCGGTTGGAATTCACCGACAAGGCCAAAGTGGTCACGTTCACGGCCTTTGATGGGCGATGGCGATGCGATCTGAATACCTATGTGCTGGCCAAGATCGAAGATGACGATTCCAAGCCTGGCAAAGACAATCCGCCACGCGACCGATCCAGCGGCGGGCGTGGCCGGAGTCGCGGTCGCAGTAAGTCACCGGACGAAAAGTGGGAGATCGTGGTCAAGGATCACAATCTTGTCCTCCGCGACTTGGCCGCCAACAAAGAGAGCCCGCTCACTTGCGACGGCACCGAGAACGATGGCTACGAGTCTCGGATTTACTGGTCACCAGATTCCCAAAAAATGGTGGCCATGCATACCAAGGCGGGTGACGATCGAAAAGTGTATCTCATCGAGTCCTCGCCAAAAGACCAACTCCAGCCAAAGCTGCATTCTTATGACTATCTCAAACCCGGTGACGCCATTCCACAAACCACGCCACGGCTGTTTGACATTGCCCGTCGGTGTGAGATCGCCGTCGACACCAGTCGTTTCAGCAATCCGTGGTCAATTCGCCAGGTTCGCTGGCAGCCCGATTCGCGACGACTGACGTTCGTCTACAACCAGCGTGGACATCAAGTGTTGCGGATCGTTGCCGTCGATGCGGACACTGGAGAAGCGGCCGCACTGGTCGATGAAGTGAGCGAAACGTTCCTTGATTATGCCAACAAACAGTACAGCCGATTTATCGACACGACGCA
>JASLPZ010000242.1:0-11095 GCA_030744725.1 Pirellulaceae bacterium | reverse complement strand
AGCTTATTGGTTAAACAGATTCAACAGTCTCGCAAGATGATTCAGGCGTTTGATCAAAAGATCGCTGAAGTCATGAAGCAGCATCCCGACGCGCATCTCTTCACGAGCCTGCGCGGTGCAGGTCCGGCGCTTGCTCCGCGGCTGCTCTGCGCCTTTGGTTCGCAGAAGGACCGCTGGGCCGATGCCGACAGCTTGGCGGCGTTCTGCGGGATCGCCCCGGTGACTCGTAAGAGTGGTAAACTGTGCCAGGTCCATCGGCGCCTCGCTTGCCCAAAATATCTTCGACAGACCTTTCACGAATTCACCGACAGTGCTCGGAAGTACTGTCCGTGGACCAAAGCCAGGTATCGGATGTTGCGTGACCGCGGAATGAAACACAATGCCGCGATACGCAAGATAGCTCGTAGCTGGATCAGGATCTTGTTCCGCGTGTGGCAAACGCGCGTGCCGTTTGACTGTGAGCGCTACATCAACCAACTTCAACAGCGCTGCCCGGAAATCACCAAATACCTCGAGCTACAAAAATAAACGAAAAACTTTCCTCATACCCCCTTGCGGAAACCTCAGATGTCTCACCGCCCGTGGACAATGCGTGAACGTCCGTCGAGCGAAGTCGCCGCGAACGATCGCCACTTACCAACGCCACAATCCGATCCGCGAACCGTCGCCGCCGCCGCGCTCGAGCGCCTCGAGAGGCCCAGGCTCCAGTCGAGCATCGCAGACCAGGCATTGGCTGATCTTACGGACTATGACTTCCTTTAACCAAGTTCTAACGACACTTGGCGATCCAGGGGCCAGTCGGCAATCTTATGACAACTCACCGTATTCGTCGCGCCAAGCTTTTGAGCAACAGGTAGCCGGGAGGGCAACCTTGGCATGGTCATGTCTGGCCACCGAGAGCCAAATTTCCGTTTTGGCGACGACGGTACGAAGTCCATTTTTGAGCCGATCTCACGGCTAGATCGGTCGCTTCGCCCAGATTACTGGGGCACTACAGTGATTTTGAACTGAGCGATGTGGAGAAGTGGTGGAGGGATCAGAGGTGGGCGTTCTCTCTGATGCGGGAGAATCCTCGTTTGTTTAGGCGCAAGCACCATCTCGACAGGTGAGGCCAAAGAAGAGGGTTTGCCGAATCTGATGAGCTGCGAATTCGTAGGTGGTTAGCCGAGTTTACCCACAACTTGGCAGCTGCGCGTCCTTCCGAGGTGAATTACGGGCGAATGCGTCGCCGGCTCGATCGACGTAGAAAGGGTGATAAGTCCAATCAGACGCAAATTGAACTTGTCACCTTTTCTGCCAATTCTGACGAGACCGAAATCAAGCGGCCGACTACTATCTATTCATGTGAAGAAGGTGTTTCGATCCGAGAACATGGATTAATCGAACACCGTTAACACGCATTCGGGAGGCATCCATGATTCGCCCGCTACTCACCGTCGTTTTTTTGATCGCTGTCGCTGTCGAACCGTTGGTCGCCCAACAGACTTCCGAGCACGCAGATGCAGCGGTGGAGTATCAACCACCGGTGGGCATACCAGCCCCGACCTTCGGTATCAATGAGACGCACCGCTCGTACGTGGGCAAGACGTATGAAGCAGGCGGATTCAGGTACAAGGACGCAGGGCACGGGCCGTACACGCACTACATAGACAACACACATCCCGATGCCACGAATGAAGACAACCCTTATGGCACGCTGGAGAAGCCGCGAAGAGACATTTTCGCCGGGCGGAACGCCTCTCTACCTGCCGGGTCCATAGTCGAAATCCATGGCGGCCCCTACACATTCAGCGGCTGGAGGAGTATCACGGCCCGAGGCATGCGGAAAAAACCCGTGTTCGTTCGCGGCGTGTCGGCGGAAAAGAGAGTGCGCATCCAGGGTGGAGATAAGGCCGGCCAGATGAGACTTGAAGCTTCGTACCTCATCATGGAGAACGTTGAGTTCTACGACCGAGCTTTCCCACAGGTGTGGGGAGCGAGCGATCATGTTTCGCTACGGCACCTGGAAGTGCACAACCGACCGGGCAAGGGCGGCGCGAGCGGGACCGCCATCTTCACCGGTTCCGGGGCCACGGACATCGTTGTGTACAAGAACCACATCCACCATAACGAGAGGTTCAAACTTCGTGACGGCAGGCGAATGCCTTACGACTGCCACGGCATCGGTGCGGGGTCGGGCAACGAACGCATCTGGATTCTCAACAACCACGTCCACCACAATAGCGGCGATGCGTTCCAGGCGTCGCATCTGGCCAAAGTCCCGCCGCGTTTCGTGTACGTCGGCGGCAACGTCTTCCACGAAGACCGCGAAAACGGAGTGGACCTGAAGACGATTCACGACGTCGTGGTCTCGCAAAATACGCTGTACGGATATGAATCGTCCGCCTCGTCCAGCGGTGACGCGATAGTGGTGGGAAGTAACGGTTGCACTCCGGACAAGGGTTTCGGTCCTGACAACGCCTGGATCCTGTTCAACGACATCAAAGACAGCCAAACGGGCATTCGCGTCGAAGGCGTGTACCACGGTTGGATCATGGGCAACTACATCCACGATATTCGCGGCAGTGGCATCACACTGGACATCGACCCAGACTCTATTCGTCTGGCGATCGTGGGCAACACGATTGCATCCGTCCGAGAAGGCATCCACCACCATTGGCGTTCGGGTATCAAACAAGTCAGCATCGAGAATAATCTCATTGCAGATTTCAGCCTGTCCGCACTGGCATTAGGCAGTGAAGTGGGGCACGTCACGACCTTGAGGAACAACCTGTTTTGGGCCGGCGGCAAGAGTATTCCTTTCATCGACAATCTGAATACGAGCGACCCCCGTGATACGTTCGAGCACCGAACCTTTTACGCGTCGACAGGCAAACAGGTCGTCGGAGCATGGAACAACCGAGGCATCAGGTTGACGGGTCGGGGCAACATTGTGGCGGACCCGGCGTTAATCGACAAGAAAAGTTACCCGGCGCTGAAAAAGGGATCGGCGGCCATCGATAAGACCGCGCCCAGTGGAGAATTCGACAGCTTCCACATAATGTACGGACTTGACATACGGCGCGACATCACGGGTCATCCCAGGCCGGAGGACGACGCATGGGACCTCGGCGCGTTCGAGTATCGCACTGCGCAGCCGGCTGGCGCGCAGGAAGGAACGAAGAAATGAAGAACTGAGTGTCCAAGTATGACGACAACTAGGCACGCACATCATCCGTCACTACTGGGCGCAGAATGCCCCGAACGCGTCGCTTATCGAAGAATCCAACGTGGCTTCGTGCGATGTGAGTGGTGATGCGGCAAAGGAACCTTTTCTGATTCGCCCTCTGGGTGCGGTTCAACGACGTTTGTGAAGGCGACGAAGGCACGAAGCCCGATCTGCTTCGGCACAGAAGTGAGATTCACCACTGCGAGTCAGCATTGACCGCAATCTGCGGCGGCCGATGCAACCGAATGCAGTTGGCAATTCGCTGAATTGAGCGAAAGAAAATGACGTCTGCGCGGCGAATAATCCTGGGTGCGGCATCGTCCGCCGTGAAAATCCGGCCTCCCGCAGGTCGGTGCGGAGCCCAGTGACCGCGTCCTTATCCAAAGGCCAATCAAAAAGCTACGCGGTGTGTTGGAACTGCGAGCTTGGGGAATTTGACCCCAGCTCTCACGCATGATCTAATCTCACTCCGACAGTTCAATCAACTGGATTCGCACAAGGAGAAATCCCTATGGCAAAGAAATTCATCTTTCTGACCAACCTTTGCGTAACGCTCACTTGTTGCCTTGCAGTCGAGGCGGACGAGAAGAAGAGCTCGAAGTCCGTGGCCATCAAGGAAAAGACCATGCTCTTTACCGGCAAGAACCTCGATGGCTGGATTGGCTTTCTTCCGAAGAAAGAGGAGATCGCGAATAACTGGTCAGTCGCCGAGGGCGTCATGCGCTGCGAAGGAAAGCCGGTGGGTTACATTCGCACGGTCGACAGCTACCAGAACTACAAGCTACATGTTGAATGGCGCTGGCCAGAGAAGCCCTCCAACAGCGGCGTTCTCCTCCACCGACAGGGCAAAGACCAGTCCTTCCCGCTCTGTATCGAAGCACAGTTGAAAAGTGGCAACGCAGGCGATCTTGTTATGATGTCTGGTGGCGCGCTCACTGTCGACGGCAAGGAGATCGCGGCGAAGAAGTTCGCCGTTGCGAAGAAGAAGCAGTCGAGCAATGAAGAACCAATTGGGGAATGGAATTCGTATGACATTGTCTGCGACAACGGTGCAATCACAATCATGGTCAACGGCGTAGTGCAGAATGAAGGCATCAAGGCCAAACCGGCAAGCGGTCAAATCGCCCTACAAAGCGAAGGAGCCCAGATCGAATTTCGCAATATATACCTTGAACCTCTAGACTGACTGAAACGGGACCAATCGCTACGGTATCGGCTAAATCCCGGTATGCCTCAAGAGTAAGGCCGGTTTTGGCATACGGCTAACTTGTGTCGGTCCAATTGCCCGATCGCAATTCAAGAAGATCATCGAAGACCTGCTGCTGGATCGTCAGCCGCTCACTATCGAACCAAAGGCTTGGTACACTGCAACGCTGGAAATCGTCGACGACGAGGCGTTGTTCCGCATGGGCGATCATGTTGCCTACGCAAAGGCAGAACAGATCCGCATGCCCAAAAACCTGGTCTCGTTGACGCTCGGTACGACCTGGCACGAAATCAAACGAGTCCGCATCTGGCAGGCGGAGCCAGATCCAGAGTGGCCGGCGAAAATGGACGTCTCAGGTCGTGCAAGCCGTTCACTCCCATCGCCCACGATTACAAGAACTCTCAATGAGCCGATGGCGGTATCCCGAGGAAAAGCCATGAACAGTCACACTATCATCAACACAGTCGCTCGGTCGATCTTCAGCCTTTTTCTGTTTGCACAAATTCTGACAACGTCAGTCGACGCGGCGGATCGTCCCAACATTGTCGTGATCATGGTCGACGACATGGGCTACTCCGATCTGGGCTGTTATGGCAGTGAGATTGAAACGCCGCGTCTTGATGCACTCGCGTCGCAGGGGCTGCGGTTTTCGCAGTTTTATAACACGGCCAAGTGTCATTCATCGCGAGTATCACTGTTGACGGGACAGTACTGCATCGCCGCCGGCAATAGGTCGATGAGTTGTGCCGTCACTTCCGCGGAAGTGCTGCGAAAATCGGGTTACTTCACCGCGATGACCGGTAAGTGGCATCTGCAAAAGGAACCGACCGACTTCGGGTTCGATCGCTACTTCGGGCACCTCAGCGGCGCCTGCAATTTCTTCAAAGGCGACAAGACGTTTCGTCTGAATGGACAGCCCTGGCAGGTTCCAGACAGCGGATTCTACACAACAGTGGCCGATGTCGATTACGCCTTGAAGTTTCTCGCAGAAGCCCGTGCAACAAAGCAGCCGTGGTATCTGTACGTCGCCTTCAATGCTCCGCATGCACCACTGCACGCACTGCCGGAAGATTACGCGAAATACAAAGGACGGTATGACGCCGGTTGGGATGTTGTTCGCGCCGCACGCGCTGTTCGGCAGAAGGAGCTTGGGTTGTTCCCGAAGTCGCTGAAGCCCAGCCCACGTCCGGAGCACATTCCGGCGTGGAAAGACATGGAACCGTGGCGTCAGAATTACGAAGCCAACAGGATGACAACGCTGGCCGCGATGATCGATCGGGTGGATCAGGAAGTCCGACGGCTGATTGACGACCTGAAGGCTCATGATGAATTCGATAACACGCTGATTCTGTTCGTTTCCGACAATGGAGCCTGTCCCTACGATCGCCGGCGCCCCCTGTTGGATGTTGAGCCGACCAATGGCGACATCTCGCTGGCGGATTCCACGGGCTGGGCCTGGGCACGCAACACACCGTTTCGCTACTACAAACAGAATCAGTTCGAAGGCGGCATTTCCACACCGGCAATTGTCCACTGGCCAGCAGGTCTGAAAATACAACCCGGCAGCATCAATCATCAGCCCGCACACCTGATCGATATTCTTCCGACGCTCGCGGAAGTAACCCAAAGCAAGATGCCCGCTGAATGGCCGGGACGCGAGCTGCGACCTGTATCAGGAATCTCATTGTCTCCCACGTTTCGAGGTGAGTCACTCCAGCGCGATCAACCAATTCACCTGCTGTTTTCCAGCGATCGAGGCCTGCGAGACGGCGATTGGAAGGTCGTCAGCTTTCGACGCGAAGCCTGGGAACTGTACAACGTCGCGGAAGATCGCACGGAGTTGAACAACCTTGCCGACAAGAAACGCGAACGTCTGAAAGCGATGGTCGACCAGTGGACTCGCATGACTCGCGACGTTTTGCATGCTCAACCGAAAGACTACGCTCCAATAACTCCGGCGAAACCAGAACATCGGCATCCACAATGGACCAACTTCGATTCGTTGGCACCCAATCAACGAAACAGCAAACCCATTCGGGCTCGAAAGAACACAAAACTCAGCATTGTCGAGGGTGAGGTGCAACTGGTCTTCACCGGCGATGATCCGGGTATCGCGATGGACCTGCGTCGCAACAGGCTGCCACTGGGACCGTATCGAGTAACATTTCGACTGAGTGGCGGAAGTGTTGATGGCGGAGAGCTGTTCTTTACCACGGATGCGAAGACGACTCTTCCGCGAGGGACTCGGATAGCGTTTAATGTAAAAGCTGATGGCAACTGGCAGGACGTAGAGATCGAATTGCCAACGTCAAAATCCATTCAGCAATTGAGGCTGGACGTCAGCAAAGGAGTAGGAAAGGCGTCAATTCGTGAACTTCGCCTCAGTGACGACTCGGGAAAAACTCTGCTGAGCTGGCCGAGTCCATGACACGATCGGTAGGCGGCGTCCTCGGCTTCGGGTCACCTTCGATGCGTGATGGACGGCGACTGGTTCGCTGGCATCGGCGATTGATACGACAATGAGGAATAGCAAAGTAAAACTTCAAGAAAGACTCTCCGCTACGCACGTCTCTTCGCGGTTGCGCTGCTTGGTGCAGTTGGAAACGCACGTGGGCTAGTGGAGCAAACAAATCGTGAAACGACACATACTGATACTGCTCGCGGCTGCGACCATTTGTAATACGAGCACTTCCGTCGTGACTTACGCGCAGGAGCGTTTGAATACCTTGTATGGACCCCAGGTGTTCGAGGGAATGCCAGTTCGAGTGATGAAGCCGCTGGGGTTTGACTTGGAGAAGAGCTATCCGTTGATCGTGTCGCTGCACGGCGCAGGCGGCAAGGGAACGAAAAACGACAAGCAACTGAAGGACTGGAACCGGCAGTTAGCCGAGAAGCAGCGGCGAAAGGACTTTCCTTGCTATGTGGTTGCGCCCCAGGCCGCTGAATTATGGAATGCCAAGCATTTCGAAAAGATCAAGTCGCTCATCAAGACTCTACCGTCGGTCGACATGGATCGCATCTATGTCCTGGGACATTCGATGGGCGGGCATGGAACATATATTTTCATCCAGCTCGATCCCAACTACTTCGCGGCAGCCGCGCCATCAGCCGGAAGCGGTTTGAGGAGAACCGAAGATTTCATCGATCCGGCGAAGATCAAGGACCTGCCGATCTGGGCATTTCACGGCGACAAAGATGGAGTCTGCCCTATTGAGAAAGACCAGAAAGTGTTCGACGAGATGAAACGATTAGGCGGCAAGATGAAGCTCACGATCTGGCAGGGCGACAATCATGGCGTGTCCGGCAAGATGATCGTTGGCGCCGACAACGGAGCAACACACTTCAGCAGTGACCGATGTGACAAGGAACCGGATTTCATGACTTGGCTGCTCGCGCAATCACGAAAGTAGAAAGAGAAGTAGGCTGTCTATGCGAGCCGAGTTCTCAAGCAGTCGCAGCAGAATTTGATTGACCCCAGGCAGGAGCATAGGATGTTTTCGCGATTCGTACTGTCTCTATCCGTGACTACCTGCCTGATCGCCTTGGCCTCAGCGATTCACGCTGACGAGCGTCCCAATATCGTGGTAATCATGGTTGACGATATGGGCTTCAGCGACATCGGATGCTATGGCGCTGAGACGGAAACACCCCACCTCGACAGATTGTCGAAGAACGGACTACGGTTCACGCAGTTTTACAATGCGGGAAGATGCTGTCCGACTCGTGCGGCGTTGCTGACGGGTTTGTACCAACACCAGGCGGGCATCGGTCACATGACCCGCGACTATGGCCACCCCTCGTATCAAGGCTATCTGAACGACCGATGCGTAACGATCGCCGAGGTGCTGCGGCCTTCCGGCTATTTCACTGCGATCTGTGGCAAGTGGCACGTTGGCTCCGCCCCTGAGCATTGGCCGCTGAATCGTGGGTTCGACCGCTTCTATGGTACGCCCCAAGGCGGCGGGCATCACTACCGCAACCTCCCTGGTCGCGACCTCGTGCTTAATGACGAGATCATTCCGATGCCCGACGATTGGTATTCGACCACAGCTTTCACTGACTACGCCGTGCAGTTCATCGACGAAGGCGTCAAGGCGAATAAACCCGTGTTTCTGTATCTGGCGTACACCGCGCCGCACTGGGCGTTGCATGCTCCGGACGAGGAGATCGCCAAGTTTCGTGGGCGTTACGCCAAGGGTTGGCAAGCGGTGCGCGAAGCGCGCTTCGAGCGCCAGATGAAAATGGGAGTGTTTCCGAGTACTACAAAGCTGTCCTCGCAAGATGAAAGCATACCTGCCTGGCCCAAAGTCAAAGACCCTGACGAGATGGACCTGCGAATGGCGACCCACGCCGCGATGGTCCACCTGATTGACCGTGGCGTTGGGCGTGTCATCGCCAAGCTGAACGAGGTGGAGCAATGGGAGAACACGCTCATCCTGTTCCTGTCCGACAACGGTGCCAGTGCGGAGTCCGGTCCAACCGGTTTCACCGGCTCGCGCGGCGGCGATCCAAAGGCTCGTACCGGTACCCCGAATTCATACAACAGTTTCGGCACGGCCGGCGCGAATATGTGTGACACGCCGTTTCGCAAGTACAAGATGTTTGTGCACGAAGGCGGGATAGCTACACCACTCGTCGCACATTGGCCAAAGGGCATCCCAGCCAAATTCAACGGCACTTTCACTGACCAAGTTGGGCACGTGATCGACCTCCTGCCGACGTGTGTTGACATCGCTGGAGCGAATTATCCGAAAGAGCATCACGGCAAAACAGTGACGCCGGTATCTGGTCGGAGCTTAAAGCCAGCGCTGACCGGCACCACCGTCGAACGTCCAGAGGGGTTGTACTTTGAGCATCAAGGCAATGCGGCCGTGCGCATTGACAATTGGAAACTCGTCCGCGCACATCGCAAGCCGTGGGCGTTGTACAACCTAGAGACAGACCGCACGGAACTCGTCGATGTTTCGAAGCAACACCCGAACAAGACGACGGAATTGAAGGTGAAGTGGGAGTCATGGGCCAGGCGTGTGGGCGTTCAGTCGTGGCCGATCAAGAAGAAGACGAATACGCGATCGGACAGGCAGTGAGCAGTTGGTGATGAGTGCCTAGGCAGAGAATGAGCCGCAAGGCGTTAAGCATTGCGAAGCCGACACCAACAAAACGGCAAACTCACGTGGCCTGCATACAGAACCTACCGGGCCAAGTTTGACCCACAACTTGCAGAGGTTGGACAACCGTTGGGCAACCCGATGCGAGTTGGGCCCGACGCGGATCTGCTGAGGTGAAAACCACCGCCGGGCACAAGCGAACGGTCGTCGGGAGATCGACCGGGCTTCCCAAGCGTTTCACGCTTGGTTGCTTCGGTCTGTGTCGCCGAGAGCATTTGCGACTTAAACCAGGTCGGCTCGTCCGAGTGGCGAGAGCGTCCCAGAAACCCGTCGGAAGGCATTTTGATTTCTGATTTGCTCCGAGAATGGACCCTTTTCCGTTCAAGAACCGGAGCCGATCGTACATCCTTCACTCCAACCAGTTCACGACGGCTGCTCTGGTGGGTTCGGTGCGCGTCCAACACGAGAACAAGGTTGCGCGGCCGGGGTGAATCGTAAGTGCGGTTCGTGTGTTCAGGCCGCAAGGCTGGTAGATTGGTCATTCAGCGCTCTTAACCGGAGAACAGAATCATGACCATTCCGCTCAAACAAATCGCTGGCATGCCGGCTTTTTCGCCGTACTATCCGATGCCTTCTGCACGATATCGGAACGTGCGATTCCAATACGTCCTGTTCCGTGCGGACGCGTCGGCAGTAGACCGCATTTTGCCCGCTTGTTTCGAGCCGTCCGATGATGGCTTCTGCGCGGCGATTGGTCTACTGGCGAAATGGTCGGGGAATTATGGTTATACGGACAGCTCCATTGGATCTCCGGACGCGGCCGAACAGCCCCAGGACTGACGTACGTCGATATCAACACATTCTTAGCCTAGTCACCGACACGCTGGCGCGGTTCCGGTACGTCCGGGCGACCTATTCTAGGTGGACGCCGGCAGACTTTCCCTCCAGGCATCGCAGAACTCTTCAAACGCGCCCTTCAAGAAGCGTTTAACGAGAATCGCGGAAATCACCGTTGCGATTGCTGGTGCCAAGCCAAAACTGCTGATCAGCAAACCAGATATGCATGCGGCAATGGCCACATCACCAAGCTCAAAGGCGTTGGAGAGCTCCTCGCGCTGCTGCTGGTCATCTGGGTCGCCGCCACACAGCAGGGCATGGGCCTCGCGATTCCAGCGGTTGAAGATTCGCTTACCGAGCGACAGCAGGTCCAGTCCCAAGCCAGCGATCTTCGCGGGATCGACACCCGCGGCATCGAAGTTTGCGGACTCGAGCGGATCACTCTTGATCGCTTCCACACGCGATGCGAGTTGCCGGTACAGGTCGTTCTCGTCGGCTTCCAGCAGTTTCGACACGGCGGGCTCTGACGATTGGGAAAGTTGGGTCATGATGCTCTCCAGGAATTGAGGGGTGAGACTGAAATAGGCGCCTACTCCGAAGTAGGAGTCGCGGTGGTTGCTTTGGGGAGTGGTGGCGGGTCGAAGGAAATCGCCTCGTTTCCAAAGAGTGTGTAAGCCAGTCCTAAGGGGTTGCCTTGGCTCATGAAATGGCGGCGGCCCTGGAGCAGTGACTTGC
>JASLPZ010000241.1:0-11117 GCA_030744725.1 Pirellulaceae bacterium | reverse complement strand
GCTTCCGCGTAACTAGCGCGGGTGTACCTCGGACCGATGCGAGCTATCGCTCGATTGCATCGACCCGCTCCCCGGCCAACCTGCGGTCGGTGCCCGTCGCTGAAGACATGACTCATTTGTAAAGAAAAACCTGATACAAGCTTTCTAGCACGATGTCATTGCTGTTCAACGTCCTGTTCACGAACGAATGCACTAGTACGCACCACAAGCTGGCGCTTGACGCGTTGCGTCATCTGGAAGACGAGGACGCGGCGTTATGGCGCAACCTGTTCTTGTACTACTTCGATGCGTACTTGGACGGCTCGAAAGCGCCGGACAAGAAATTCAAGGATTTTCGCAATCATGTGTTGCACGTGCAAGACAACTACTGGGGCGGGGCCTGCGATAAGGCCAACGAGTGGTACGTGCAGACCGTACGTCACCTCAAGCAGGGGGCGTGGAGCAAAGCGACCTATTCGGCAGGTGTCTTAAGCCACTACTTTACTGACCCGTTCATGCCGTTTCATAGTGGTCAGTCCGAAGAAGAGACACAGATCCATCGTGCGGTGGAGTGGAGTATTGCGAGGGCTTATGACGAGATTCAGAACATCTTGGAAGAGCAGGGCGGCTACCCCGACCTTGGTGCGGTCGAAGGCGACGACTGGTTGGCAGAGATGATCCGAGGAGGTGCGGAACTCGGTAACGCCCACTACGAAATGATCATTGATCACTACGATCTGAAAGCAGGTGTCAAGGATCCACCGGCTGGTCTGGACCAGGAGATCAAGGACGCCATCGCCGAACAGTTGGGGCTGGCTACGGTGGGTTTTGCCCGCGTACTCGAAAACGCGTTCGATGACGCAGATGTCGAACCACCCAAGGTTTCAGACAAGCTGGCCGGATATTTGGCCACACTGACGATCCCGATTGCTTGGGTCACACGGAAATTGTCTGACGCGCGCCAGCGAAAAGAGGTGCAGGCAATGTACGACGAGTTGCGAAAATACGGCCGCGTCGACCGGACGATGCCTGCCGATGACCGCGAAGTCCGTCGCTTGTACGCCAAAGAAGTGCTCAACACTTCGCTGAAAGAACTGAGCAGTCGACCACTCGGTCCAATTGGAACTGAGCATGGACAAGGGAGACCGGTTCGAAAGGTTGCGATGAAACCCGTTGTGAGAATCTCTTGCGAAGAGTGCGATTTGCCAGCAGCCGATGCATCATTGTCCACTGCACCTCGACGCCAGCGTGCGACGGGCCCGCGGTATTATCTGCGGCCAAAGGATGATGTCGTGGATGCGCCGTCGATTGGTCCCAAGACCGCCAAGCGGTTGGAAAAGGCCAGCATCGATACAGTGGCGGATCTGCTGGCTTGCGATCCGGAAGAAACCGTCGAGCAATTGAGGGTGCCGCATATGGACGCCGAGTTGATTCAAGAATGGCAGTCGCAAGCTCGATTGGTTTGTTGCGTTCCCAACTTGCGCGGCCGGGACGCGCAGATTCTCGTCGCTTGCGGTGTCACGGATCCTGACCAGTTGGGGGCAGCAAACTTGGACGAATTGCTCGCCCTAGCCCAGGAATTCGCGGTGTCTTCGGAGGGAAAGAGAGTTCTGCACTGGTCCGCTGTCCCGAATCGCGAAGAAGTTGAAGACTGGATCCAGTGGGCCGGTCAATCGCGGCAGCTGCCGCTGGCCGCGTAGAGGCTCATAGTGCTTGTTGCCTACGCACCGTCTATTCGCTGCGTCGCAAATTGACCGCCTGGGGCACATTGTTCTGGACGTACCAATTCTTCCAGGCAGTCTTGTTAAAGCCGAAGTTCACGCCGCGATGGATGCTTGTCAGCGCGTGCAGAACGGGTTCATTGCTGAATTCTTTTTCTTCAATCTTTGGGCCGCCGCCCGCACTTAGTCCTCCGCCTTGATCGGAAAATGTGGGGCTCAGACCGCCACTACCGCTACCCGTAAGCACCTTGTGTTCGGTGACCAACGCCTCAATCAGGGGCAGCGTGGCAGACTTCGCCTTCAGACGTGCCAATCCAATGGCCGCTCGGTGCACCATGACCCTCTCGGGGTCTTTGAGATGTCTTACGAACGACTCCGTGGCACGCTGCGAACCGACCCGGGTCACTTCGTCGAGACATGCTTCGCGAACCTTGCCATCGGGATCGTCCATGGCGTGCTTGACCAGCGAATCGATCGACACGGCGCTTGGCAAACGTCCCAACATATCAACATAAAGTAGTTTCAGTTGTCGAGGTTCCTTTTCGTAGTCCAATTGTTCGGCAAGTGCGATGGCGGCGCGAGGATCTCGGATTCCGCGGATCTCACGCTCGCCCTCGCCTGCTCTGTCGCGGCCCTTGATGATCCAGCTTCGCCACGTCTTGAGTTTCTTGCGCCATTCGATGGTGATCCGATCCGTAGCGTCGTTCGCTTTCAAGATCTCCATCTCTTGTGGTAGACGCCAGGCACCTCGGTCGCGCACGTAGCCCTGCTTGACCATCCATTCATCTTGGCGCATCCACTTTCCTTCGATCTGGCTGTAACCAAGCGCGTAGCGGGACTCTTTATGTTCGGGGTCTAGTCGTAGCACTTGCTCTAGATGAAAAACCCGTTGCTCTTCCATCTTGGCAAGTTTGCAGCGACGAGCCATGTCGAAGTGCGCCTCAGCCGTGTCAGGAAGCGTCTGGAGCCGCGCTTCGTAGCGGCTTTGCATATCGCTCTTGACGACAACCCGAGCAACTTGATCTTGAGCCAGCGTTAGTGTGGCACCCAGACCGGACTTCACGACGTAGTTAGCGCGTGGTCTCTGATCCGGGTTAAGCAGCTTGCCTTCGATGCGGCCACCATTGGACAGGTGAAAAACATCGCCCCAGGCCGATGGAGTGGCTGTCGTAAGAACTGCCGCCCAGGTCAGGCAAACGCCAAGCAACATTGTCTGGACTCGCGCAGCCATCGATCCACCATTCGATTGGGCGGTGTAGGCCACAGCCCTTCATGCCAACCAAGTCATCCGAAAACATTGGAACTGGAAGATTGCGTTCGGGAAACACTGCGAGAGATGCGGATCTTCCCTTGGTCCCAATGTCTCGTCTTGCTTACTCCAGTATACGTGTGATCGGTCAGTTTCGAGCCCAAAAACACGAAAAACCGGGCTAATCGCCGTAGCCGCAGTCGCGACACTCTGGGAGCGAACCAAAGCCGCTCGAATTCTGGCAGATCCGGTTCTGGCAGATCCGGAGGCCATCTCCAGAGCGTCGGACGATGCGGCATCAAAAAACCCCTTCCAACCGGCGGCTGGAAGGGGGCTCAACATTTGTGATCTCAGAGCGGTTCTCTGATCATGCTCAATACACGTCTTGGTCGCCACCGTGGCCTGCGTTGCCGTCGTCCTTGGGCTTCTCTGCGATCAAAGCGTCGCTGGTAAGCAACAGCGTGGAGACACTCGCCGCGTTGGCCAGCGCTGTGCGTGCGACCTTGGTGGGGTCAATCACACCCGCCTTGACCAGATCTTCGTAGACGTCGGTCAAGGCGTTGTAGCCAGTATTGCCTTTGGCGGCGGCGACTTTTTCGCAGACAATGCCACCATCCTGGCCGGCGTTTTCGGCAATATGGGTCAACGGAGCACGGCAGGCACGCAGTACAATGTCGTAGCCGATG
Source organism: Pirellulaceae bacterium (assembly GCA_030744725.1). GTDB lineage: Bacteria > Planctomycetota > Planctomycetia > Pirellulales > Pirellulaceae > ARS98. Next base: position 7,482 of record JASLPZ010000241.1, on the reverse strand, counting down.
GTCTGATCGGCACTCAGATCCTCGGCAGGTTTAACGGACTTCGAGGCTCGCAGAAAAGCCACGCCACCACCGGGTAGGATGCCTTCTTCGACGGCTGCTCGCGTGGCGTGCAGGGCGTCTTCGACACGGGCTTTCTTCTCTTTCATTTCACTTTCCGTTGCCGCGCCAACGTTGACCTTGGCGACGCCACCTGCCAGCTTTGCCAGCCGCTCTTCGAGCTTCTCGCGGTCGTAGTCGCTCGTCGAATTATCGATCTCGCGACGCAACTGATCGATCCGCGCCTTGATGTCGGCGGTCTTGCCGGCACCCTCGATGATCGTGGTGTTGTCTTTGTCGACAATCACTTTCTTGGCACGGCCCAGATCCGTGATCGGCATGTTTTCCAGCTTGATGCCCAGCGATTCAAAGATCGCCGTGCCACCCGTCAGAATAGCAATATCTTCCAGCATCGCTTTGCGACGGTCACCATAGCCTGGAGCCTTGACGGCGACGCATTGGAACGTGCCTCGCAAGCGGTTGATGACCAAAGTGGCCAACGCTTCGCCTTCAACATCCTCTGACACAATCAACAGCGGCTTGCTCTGTTGCATCACGGCCTCCAGCAACGGCACCAGATCCTTGACGCTCGTGACTTTCTTCTCGACGACCAGGATGTAAGCGTCCTCCAGGACGGCTTGCATCGTATTTGGGTCGGTCACGAAATAAGGCGACAGATAGCCACGGTCGAACTGCATACCTTCGACCCATTCGACTTCGGTCTGCAGGCTCTTGCCTTCATCAACCGTGATCACACCATCCTTGCCCACTTTGGACATCGCTTGGGACAGCAGTTCGCCGATTTCGCGGTCATTATTCGAGGCGATCGACGCCACGTTTGCCATCTCTGCCTGGTCTTTGATCTTGATCGACATCTTCTCCAGTTTGGCGGTAATGTCCGCCACGGCTTGCTCGATGCCTTGCTTCATATGGACAGGGTTGACGCCAGCCACGACGGCACGAAGGCCCTCGTTGAAAATCGATTCGGCCAAGATCGTGGCAGTGGTTGTTCCGTCGCCGGCCACGTCGCTGGTCTTGCTGGCGACTTCGCGCACCATACGGGCACCCATGTTTTCGAAGACGTCTTCCAGGTCGATCTCTTTGGCGACCGTGACACCGTCCTTGGTGACGGTGGGCGAGCCAAAGCTTTTCTGCAAGATGACGTTTCGTCCCTTGGGGCCGAGCGTGACTTTGACGGCACGAGCCAGTTTTGAAACGCCTTTGCGAATCGCTTCGCGGGCATCTTGGTCAAACGCAATTATCTTTGCCATGGTGTATGAACTCCTCGAGTTTCACTACGGAGTTGGCATTTCGCTCGCAATCGGCGAAACGCGATGTATTGTTAGTCTTCAATAACAGCCAGAATGTCATCTTCACGCATCAGTAGCAGTTCTTCGTCATCCACATTCAGCGTCTCGCCGCCGTAGCTGCTGAAAATCACTCGGTCACCGACTTTGACTTGAAGTTCGCCTCGCGAGCCATCATCCAAAAGTCGGCCGTTGCCAACGCTGATTACTTGGCCACGAGCCGGTTTGTCTTTTGCCGAATCGGGCAGCAAGATCCCACCGGCTGTCGTTTCTTCCGATTCCTCTCGCTTAATTACGACGCGATCGCCTAGTGGTTGCAGTTTGACCTTGGACTTCTTCTTCGTAGCAGTCGCCATCGGTGGTTCACCTCCCGGTTTTTCAAAATTCGTCTTATCGCAAGTAGCCGGGCCACGAATTATCGGGCGGCGGCTGTCATAATTGCGCATTCACAGCGGAAAGCCCTTCATAAGGCAATTCGCGCGCCAATCAGCTGGGCGTCTGACGCAAATCCAGCCGAGGACAAGATTTGGTGATTTCGAACAAATTCGGCTGGACGGTTTTCTGTTCACGAATGCGAGCTTGACGTCGATCTGTAGGAAAGTCGCTGCCATTTTGGCAGCAGCTACGGCTTTGACCCAGACGATCGATTCCAGCCTTTTGGTGGAATTTGAGGAAGGTCCGATCGCCGGAATGGCCAGCCATCCAAAGTGCAGAGGCGGACATCGCTTGCAGCGTCCAACATGATCCCGCCTGGCGGAACTTGGGAGGTATGTTGAGTTTGCCCGCCGGGCCGTACAAAATGGCACATCTTGAATACTGAAACTGTTGCGAATGAGTTGGACGATAAACGGGAGTAATAATGACAATTAAAGTTGTCTGCCAGTGCGGCGCGAGTTTCGGCGCGAAAGATGAACTGGCGGGTCGTAAGGTGGCCTGCCCTAAGTGCAAACAGCCGCTAGAGATCGGAGCTGCGCCTGCACCAACCCCCGCCGTTTCGGGTGCCATGTCTGATCTGTTAGACGAAGCGGGGTTTGACAATGTCCAGGGGCCACGCTGCCCAAAATGTTCGAAACCAATCCAGCCTGGTGCGTTGTTGTGTGTCAGCTGTGGATTCAACCTGCAGACGGGCGAAGAAATTGAGGGTGCTGAGGTTAAGGCTCAGGCTGAAAGAGGAGATAAGGGCGTCGCCAACAAGTTGCTCGACGGCGCGGCAACTCGAATTGCCCACGAGAAACTTGAAGACAAGAAGACTCGGGCCCAAGGTGCGCCCGTCTGGGTGTACTTCGTGGCCTTTGCCGGCGTGCTTGCCTTCGTCGCTTGTATGCTGCTGATGCCGCGCGATAGAGCCTTTCTCATCAACGGCAACGGCCTGATTATCTTTGGCGGTATCATCATTTCGATGTATGGAATTCGAATGGCCATCGCCGCCTTCATGGAAGACACGGTTTGCGGACTGTTGTGGCTGTTCGTGCCATTCTATCAGCTCTACTATTTGGCCACGCGATGGAGCCGCTTGAGCGGCTTTTTCATGCTTCAGCTCCTGGGCGTCGTTTTTATTTTCATTGGTTGGGGGATGGTTTATATTTCGCCCAACATGGCGATAAAAGAGGATCGTGAAGACGTGTACTTACCTCAGAGCGAACCGCCCGCCTCAGTGGCCTGTGTCGACTTCGAATTCAATCACTTGCCACTTGCAGGCCAGCAAGAGGATGACCGGACCCCAGGAATCGTGGCATGAAATTGGGCTTTGTTTCAGCGATTCTTCCTGACCAGACGTTGGAAGAGGTGGTGGCCTTCGCAGCGGACACTGGCTTCGCCTGTGTTGAGCTAATGTGTTGGCCGCCGGGTAAGGCCGAGCGGCGTTACGCAGGTGTCACGCATGTCAATGTCGTGGGCATGAGCGCAGACCAGGCTGACCAGATTCTGGCGACCGTGCGCGATGCGAACATCGAAATCAGCGGCCTTGGGTATTACCCCAATCCGCTGACGCCCGATACCAGCGAAGCACAGATCTACATCGATCATCTGAGCGCGATCATCCGCGCTGCACCGTTGCTGGGTGTGGAGACGGTAAACACGTTTGTCGGTCGGGACTGGACGAAGTCCGTCGATGCCAATTGGCCCCGATTATTGGAGGTTTGGCGACCCTTGATTGCCCTGGCCGAAGACCACGGCGTGCGCATCGGTATCGAGAATTGCCCGATGTCGTTTACCGAGGACGAATGGCCGGGCGGCAAGAACCTGGCGACCAGCCCCGCGATTTGGCGCCGCATGTTCGAGGATATTCCCAGTAAGAGTTTTGGCCTCAACTACGATCCGTCGCATATGATCTGGCAGCAGATGGATTACCTGTCGCCCATGCGTGAGTTTTCGGATCGGCTGTTTCACATCCATGCCAAGGACGTCCGCATTGACACGGATCAGTTGAACGACGTGGGAATCATGGCGCCGCCAAACGAATACCACACGCCAAAGTTGCCGGGGCTGGGCGATGTCGATTGGGGGCGATTCTTCTCCGTCTTGACCGACACGGGCTATGCGGGGCCGGTCTGTGTCGAGGTTGAAGACCGAGCCTACGAAGGTCGGTTGGAACGCCGTCACGCGTCATTGCGGCAGAGTCACGCGTTCCTCAGTAACTTCGTTGCCTGATGTCGCTCGGACAACCTCCCACCTAGCAGTGTTCGCTCTTTTATTGTCGTCTTTCGGACAGTAATTCCTCGAACGATCCCTAGTCATGCGTCGCTGCAGTGGGATCCATCCTACTTCCCATGACCCTCTTCTTCAGAGTCATCGTTGGGCAGCCTTTCGGCTTTCGGCTTCTTCGCATCATCGGGCGTCGTTACGGCTTTCGGCTCCTCCTCTTCATCGGACGCCAGCGGGGAATCTGGCTCCTTCCGAAATTCGCTCAGGCTTTGGAACACGACGAAGAAGGAAGGCACAAACAGCAGTGAGAAGCAGGTCGCGGCAATCATACCGCCGACGACGGCCAAACCAACCGCAATACGGCTTGCGGCACCAGCTCCACTTGCAAGCAGCAACGGCATGAAGCCCAGGATTGACGAGAAGGCCGTCATCAAAATGGCGCGGAAACGCAGTTCCGCGGAAGAGGCGGCCGATTCAAGAATGCTGAGTCCGGCGCGCCGCTGCTCGGCTGCAAACTCCACAATCAAGATGGCGTTCTTACTGGCCAAGGCAACCAGAAGTACGAGTCCAATCTGCGAGTAGACGTTGAGGTCGGCGCGAGCAATCGTCACCGCAACGATAACACCGATTGCGGACAGCGGCACGACAGAGATCACTGCGGCAGGGCTCGTCCAACTTTCGTATTGAGCCGCGAGCACAAGGAATACAAAGACTACCGACAACATCAAGATGAACGCTGAGTTGTCTTGGATCCTGGTCGAGTTTTTGAGCTGGTTCTCCTGATAGGACATGCCTGTCCACTCGAAGCCCATCGATCCCTTCGGTAGCTTCTGATCAGCCATGCCTTCCATCGTTGCCGCCGCCTGACCGGAACTGTAGCCCGGTGCTGGCGAGCCGTTGATTTGGGCACTCGGATACAAGTTGTAACGCTGGATGACCTGCGGGCCGAAGGCCTCCTTAATATCGACAAAGGTACCGACCGGAACCATCTCGCCCTTGTTGTTGCGAACATCGAGCTTTGCAATGTCAGAAGGTTTAACGCGGAACTGTTGCGCAGCTTGCACTCGCACCTGCCACGTGCGTCCGAACTCGTTGAAGTCATTCACGTAGGCTGACCCCAGATAGGCCTGTAACGTGTTGAAAACTGAATTGAGCGGTATGTCTAATGTCTTGACTTTCGTTCGATCAATCTCGACGAACAACTGCGGAACGTTGGCACGAAAAGTCGTGTTCATGGCGGTCAAGCCGCTTTGTGCATCACCATCAGCGAGCATCTCGTCGGTGATCGCTTGTAGCTCAGCGAGCCCGATGTCTTGGCGATCTTGGACTTGCATCTGAAATCCGCCAGAACTGCCCAGTCCATCAATCGCCGGCGGAATGAATGCGAAGACGATTGCTTCTTCGATCTTGTTGAACTCGGTACGCAGATGAGCCAGGATCGCATCCTGTGTCTCTTCTGGTGTTGTCCGCTGGTCCCATGGTTTGTAGATGACTGCAGCCAAGCCGAGATTCGAACCGTTGTTTCCGCTGAGGAGTGAGTAGCCGGAAATCGACACGGCGTCCGCAACGCCGGGGATGTTCTTGAAGATCTTGTCTAACTGCGCCATGACCGCATCGGTGCGCTGTCGCGATGCGGCATCGGGCAGTTGAACGTTGACGAAGCAATATCCCTGGTCCTCGTCCGGTAAGAAGCCCGTGGGCAGCCGCGTAAAGCTCCAACCCGTCAACGCGACAAGCCCCACAAAGACGATCATCACGATCGACACACGCCGGACCATACTCCAGATGACCGACTTGTAGATGTTGGTGGTGGTGTCAAACGTGTTGTTGAACCAGCGAAAGAAGAGGAACTTTTTTTCGCCCGAAGCGCGTAGCAGGATCCCGCAAAGTGCCGGACTCAAGGTCAGGGCGTTGATCGTACTGATCAGCACGGCCGCGGAAATCGTCAAAGAAAACTGCCGGAACAGTTGCCCCGTGATTCCTCCCATGAAGGCCGTCGGCACAAAGACTGCGAGCAAGACCAGCGTCGTCGCGATGACTGGGCCCGTGATTTCGTTCATCGCCGTAATTGCCGCGTCCCTGGGACTCAGCCCGCGATCAAGGTGGCGCGTCGTATTTTCAACAACAACGATGGCATCGTCGACCACAATCCCAATCGCCAGGACGATACCAAAGAGCGTCAGCGTATTGATTGAGAATCCGAGCCCGCCCATGAATGCGAACGTACCGATCAACGCGACCGGAATGGCCATGCAGGGGACGATTGTCGATCGCCAATCCTGAAGAAAGATGAAGATGACGATAACCACCAGCGCGACCGCAATAAACAATGTCTCATACACTTCGGCGATCGACGCGCGCACGAACAGCGTCGTATCGAAAGGGATGTCGTACTCCAGGCCTTGGGGGAAGTTCCCGCTCAGTGCGATCATCTTCGCTTCAATCTGGTCTGCCAAATCCAAAGCGTTTGCACCGGGTAGCTGATAAATGAAGATGGTGGCGGCTGGCAGGCCGTTCTGGGACGAGATGCGATTATAGTCCTTTCCGCCACGTTCAACGCCCGACTGAATGACCTTGCCCGTCGCGTCGAGCACTTCGTCAACAACCACATCACGGACGCGGGTGATGCGGCCTCCTTCAGCGGTCTTGATAATGATGTCGGCAAACTGCTCATCGGTTTGCAGCCTTCCTTGTGTATTAACGACAAGCTGGAACGCCGTCCCCACCGGCGCCGGCTCTTCGCCGATCCTGCCTGCAGCAACCTGGACATTCTGTTCGCCGATGGCGTCGAGCACGTCCTGAGTCGTCAGATTGCGCGCCTTCAGCTTGTTCGGATCGAGCCAGATCCGCATACTGTAATCAGCGGCACCCATGAACGTCACGTCCCCCACGCCTTTGATCCGACTTAGTTCATCCTTGATGTTGATCGTCGCATAGTTGCTCAGATAGAGCGCGTCATGCAGCGGATTATCCGAGGTGAGCGTGACCATCTGAACAATCTGCGTCGACTTCTTCTTGGTGGTGACGCCTTGTCGCGTGACGTCTTGCGGCAGCTTAGGCAAGGCAATTGCGACTCGGTTCTGAACCAAAACCGTCGCCATGTCCATATCGACGCCAATATCGAAAGTGACCGTCAGCGTGTAGGACCCGTCATCCGCGCTCACCGACGACATGTAGATCATGTTCTCGACGCCGTTGACTTCCTGTTCGATTGGCGAGGCAACGGTTTCCGCAACGACCTGTGCATTGGCTCCCGGATAAAACGCCGTAACCTGAACCGTTGGCGGAGTGATCTCTGGGAACTTCGATATGGGTAGACTGGTCAGCGACACAGCCCCGGCGATCACGATCACGATCGAGATCACTATGGCAAAGATCGGGCGGTTGATGAAGAATCGAGACATAGTTTAGTTAGCAGGGTTCGATCTTTTATTGTCGTCTTTCGCTCCGCGAAAGCTCGTTCCTTTCGCGGAGCGAAAGGCGACTGTCGGACAGT
>JASLPZ010000240.1:0-11257 GCA_030744725.1 Pirellulaceae bacterium | reverse complement strand
GAGTAGTAGTAACTCGGGCGTAAGCAACCTTCGTCTGGGTTCAAACGAGAAGATGGTGGTGGCCGGCGGATGGTTAACGAAACGTGGTACTGTGGACGTTTGGTACTTTCCTTGGGGCCTGGGAGCCCTTGCACCAGAGAAGTGACGCGGTGGTTCGAAACGTCATCCTGAGTTGCGTCGGGTGACCGGCGGTCACGCCACCTTCCGCGCTCTCAGTTTTGAAAGCGTTGTGTTCGGGGTCCGAACGCAACCCCTGCAGTTTTCAGTAAAGCGTTGCTTCCGCTCGACCCCACCGAAAGCAACTTCAAATCGCCAAGTCTCGATACTTCAATGACTTCCGCGATTTGCAAAAGTGAGAAAGGTTATGAAGAGGGTTGGTTTCGGGGAGGGTGGGCGACTCAAGCATGGCGAAGAAGAGCAAGAAGAAGCGGCAGATCGAGCAGTACGATCACTCGGACAAGACGCGGGCGAACAATCCGCCGGTCGGTCTGGTCACTCCGGCAACGGACAAAGATGAAGGGAAGAAAACGTATCAGTACGATCCCCACATCGATCCGGCTCTGCAGTTCGATTCGCAAGGTAGCGAAGTCGAGAACATCATCGACGAAGGACTGGCTGCAGTAACGTCTGCAGCCGACGATCCGGAAGAATTGCAGGTTGCGTTAGCGGCAGCCCGCAAGTCGTTGGAGCAATTGAAGGACCGCCGCAAGCCGTATCTCAACTGGGCGGGGAAAGCCGAGCGGACGAGTTTCGAGGTCGATACCGTCAGCCTTCACGTCCACGAACGCATCGACCCGCGAACGATCGTCGAAGCGGTCCGCAAACAGAATGGCAGCGGCGACGGCCAGATGTTGATGTTTGAACAGCCGGACGAGAATCTGCCGTTGCGACAGGCGATTGAGTTCTACCAGCATGAACACAACTGGTCGAACCGGATGGTCGCCGGAGACTCATTGCTGGTGATGAATTCCCTACTTGAAAAGGAAGGCATGGCGGGGAAGGTGCAGATGGTTTACATCGACCCGCCCTACGGAATCCGCTACGGCTCGAATTTTCAGCCATTCGTCAACCGCAGGGATGTAAAGGACGGCAAGGACGAAGACTTGACACAAGAACCGGAGATGCTCAAAGCATTTCGCGATACTTGGGAGTTGGGAATTCACAGCTACCTGACGTATCTCCGCGACCGCCTACTCCTCGCCCGTGAACTCCTGACCGAATCGGGGAGTGTGTTCGTCCAAATTGGGGATGAGAACCTGCACATCGCTCGTGGATTGTTGGATGAGGTTTTCGGCCACGAGAACTATTTGACGACGATTTCGTTTGTGACAACGACCGGAACCACCGGCGAACATCTTCCCAAAGTCGAGAACTATCTTATCGGATATTGTCGAACAAGAGGCAAAGAAAAATACCGGCAACTCTATTCAGAGAAGAATGGGAAATCTGGCTCAGGACCCTATTCTTGGATCGAGACCCAGGACGGTACTCGGCGTCGAATGACGCGAGGTGAACGTGAACGTGTAGTGCCTTTGCCTGACCACGCTCGTGTCTTTCGTCTCGACAACCTTCAAAGTCAGAGTGGTGGAAGAGCCAAAGGTGACGGGGCCGCATGTTGGTTCAGAGTGGAATATGACGGAATGAACTTCAAGCCGTCAATGCAAAGCACTTGGAAGACGAATGAGGCCGGGATGGCCCTTCTAAAGGCAGCGAGAAGGTTCCAACGGACAACTAACGCCCTTTACTACGTTCGGTTTCTGAACGACTTTCCAGTGCAACCGCTCAACAATGCTTGGGGTGACACCGTAACCGCTGGTTTCGCATCAGACAAACGATACGTCGTTGAAACGAACACGAAGGTCGTCGAACGGTGTCTGCTGATGACTACCGATCCCGGCGACCTCGTCCTCGATCCCACCTGTGGTTCCGGGACAATGGCTTATGTTGCCGAGCAATGGGGCCGTCGCTGGATCACCTGTGACACGTCCCGCGTTGCTGTTACGCTCGCGAAGCAGCGGTTGATGACTGCAGTTTTCGACTACTTCAAACTCGCTCATCCTGATGAAGGAATCGGCAGCGGATTCCTTTATAAGACCGTCCCGCACGTCACGCTGAAGTCGATCGCCAACAACCCGGAAATTAAAGAGGGGATGTCTCAGAAACAAATCGAAAAGGCCATAAAGAAATACTCGGATCAAGAAACGCTGTACGACCAGCCTGAGATCGACAAATCTAAAGCTCGTGTGACCGGCCCATTCACGGTTGAAGCAGTTCCGGCTGCTGCGGTACGGCCAATCCAAACCATCACCGAATCATCACCTCTCCAAACAGACGCTCAGCCGTTGATCACCGGCATGCCTGACCCAGATCCGCGGACAAGACTCTCGCTTTCGACTGACAAATCAATCACTCGCTACGGTGAAACCGCACGGCAGGCCGAATGGCGGGGAGAACTCGCCAAGACGGGTATCCGTGGGAAGCAGAAGCAGCGGATTGAATTCAGCCGCGTTGAACCGCTCGGCGGAACCCGCTGGTTGCACGTCGATGCCGAGACGAAAGACGACGCCCATGACCGGGCTGTGATTTCGTTCGGTCCGGAACATGCCCCCTTGGAACAACGTCAGGTTGAATTAGCGTTGGAAGAGGCGGGCAGCCTGAAGCCGACACCAAAGCTCGTCATCTTCGCTGCATTTCAATTCGATCCAGAAGCGTCGAAGGACATTGATGAGACCAATTGGCCGGGCATTACAATTCTGAAGGCTCAGATGAACGCTGACTTGCTAACTGACGACCTGAAGAAAAAGCGAGCCAGCAACGAATCGTACTGGCTTATCGGACAACCGGACGTACTCATCAAGCGACACACCAAGGGAGAACACAAGGGTAAGTATCAGGTCGAGGTGCTCGGATTCGACTATTACAACACGGCCAAAGGCAAGATTGAATCCGGGAACACAACCAATATTAACATCTGGATGCTTGATACCGACTACGACGGTCGCAGCCTGTATCCACGCCAAGTGTTCTTCCCGATGGCTGGCCCCAAGGGCGGCTGGTCGCGGCTGGCGAAAAATCTGAAATCTGAAATTGACGAGGAATTGATCGAGCAATATCGGGGAGCCGTGTCGCTGCCGTTCGAGGCAGGAGATCACCGCCGTGTCGCCGTGAAGATCATCGATGATCGGGGCATCGAGAGTCTGAAGATTGAGGGGCTGGACTGATGCCCAAACGTGTCCGTCAAATCGACCAACTCATCGTCAATTCCCCGTTTGCTGAACCGGTACAACACTGGAGCTACGACCGCGAGAACCGGTTGTTCACGCTGACCGAAGGCCGCAGACCTGCCGGCTACGTCGTCGCGACCGAGGGGTCCAAGTCGTTCGACGATCCCGGTGTGTTCGTTGAACTCCCATTGGTGAATAAACTTCGTCCTAGACTGAAGGCATGGAGGGAAGCCGGTTATCCTGGCGTGACTGGCATCACCAAACGGTTACTGGAACACTGGCACGACGCCGCCCAGCGGGACAGCAGCCGACGGTTTTTCTTCTGCGGTCTGGAAGCCATTGAAACACTAATTTGGATGAGCGAAGCGTCGCCTGCCGAAAAACAGGGAATTGTCGTTCCGAGTGACGGCGGGCCATTTTCACGTCTTTGCACAAAGATGGCGACCGGTTCCGGCAAGACGAACGTGATGGGGATGGTGATTTCGTGGCAGGTGTTGAACAAGGTCACATATCCACAGGACAAGCGGTTCTCGAAGAATATCTTCGTTGTTGCTCCGGGTCTGACGGTGAAGAGCCGGTTGCAGGTGCTCATTCCAGACAGTCCGGGGAACTGCTACGTCGAATTCGGCATGATCCCGCAAGGACTACACGAAAAGCTGCGGCAGGGAAAGGTGCTGGTCCGGAACTGGCACGCCCTGAACTGGGAAACCGACCAGCAGATTTCCAAAAAGCGGAGCGTAGACAAACGCGGAGCCAAGAGCGATGAAGCCTACGTTCGTGAGGTGCTGGGAGAGATGGCGTCGGCCCGGAACATCGTCGTCATCAACGATGAAGCCCATCATGCGTGGCGTGTTCCCGCCGGATCTAAGGTTGCGGGAGTCAGCAAGGCCGATGTCGATGAGGCAACGAAATGGGTGGGCGGGCTGGACCGCATTCAACGGGTACGCGGAATTCTGAACTGTTACGACCTGTCGGCAACGCCGTTCATTCCATCCGGCAAGAAAAGCACGGACGAAGCGTTGTTTGATTGGATCGTCTCCGATTTCGGTCTGAACGACGCAATCGAAGCTGGGCTGGTGAAAACGCCCCGCGTGGTTGTCCGTGATGATGCGATGCCGAATGTCGCCAATTTCAAGTCCCGGCTGTATCACATCTACATGGCCCCAGAAGTAAAGGACGACCTGAACCGCAAGGCGGAAGAACACGACCCATTGCCAGACCTTGTGACGAACGGCTATTACCTGTTGGGGAAAGACTGGCTGGAAGCGGCGGAATCGTGGCAGGAACAAGGTCACGAAGTTCCGCCGGTGATGATTACCGTCGCAAACCGCACAGAAACGGCGGCACGAATCAAGTACGCATTCGATCATGGCAAGATTCGCATTACCGAATTGAACAGCCCGGAACGGACGCTGCACATTGACTCGAAGGTACTGGAAAAGGCCGAAGCCCAGGACGAAGCCCTGTCGCTTGGTGGCGGGGACACAGACAAAGAGGATGACGGCCCCGAACGCAAACTGACGAAGCAGCAACAAGCCGAGTTGTTGCGGCAGATGGTGGATACTGTCGGGAAAATCGGCAAGCCGGGTGAGGCGATTCAGAATGTGATTTCTGTCGGCATGCTGTCCGAAGGATGGGACTGCAAGACCGTGACTCACATCATGGGTCTTCGAGCGTTTTCAAGTCAGTTACTCTGCGAGCAAGTCGTTGGTCGAGGACTGCGGCGAACGTCTTACGATGTGAACCCTGAAACGGGACTGTACGAACCGGAGTACGTCAACATCTTCGGCGTTCCGTTTACATTTCTGCCGCACGAAGGAGGTGATGGTCCTCCGCCTCCGCCCCCGCCGCCAAAGACCAGAATCGAAGCAGTCCTCGAAAAACGACAATACGAAATTGCATGGCCGAACATCATCCGCATCGACCACGTGTTTTGTCCCACGCTGTCGTTGGATTTAGATGCAGTCGAAACGCTGCCGATTGATGCAAAGAACACGACGACAATCGCTCAGTTGGCACCAATGCTGGCAGGCAAACCTGACCTCACGCGACTTAGTGAAATTGATCTCGCAGAGATGGCACGTGAATTTCGACTGCAACGCATCGTCTTCGAAATCGCTCGCGATGAGTACGATCAGATCAAACCAACCTGGAAGGGAAACCGAGAGTTCCTGCTAGCCCAACTCATCCGGCTCGTTGAGGACTTCCTGCGGTCCGACCGCATTGCGATCAAACCGGCCTTGTTCAATCAAGATCCCTTGCGGCGTCGCGTTCTGATGACGCTCAACATGAACCGCATTGTGCAGCATATTTGGGAGGCAATCCGGTTTCAGAATACAGAGAAGCTGGAGCCGGTCTTCGACAACGAGCAGCCAATCCGTAGCACGGGCAATGTGCCGACGTGGTACACCGGCAAACCATGCGAACCAACAATGCGTTCTCACATTAACCACTGCGTCTACGACAGCACTTGGGAAGCCAGCGAAGCGTTTGAGCTGGATCACAACGACGAAGTGACAGCATGGGTGAAGAACGACCATCTCGGCTTCGAGATCATCTATGTCTTCGATGGCATCGTCCGCAAGTTTCGTCCCGATTTTCTGATCCGATTGACGAATGGCACGACGCTGGTGTTGGAAGTGAAGGGCGAAGACTCGCAGCAGAATCGGACAAAACGGCGGTTCCTGGACGAGTGGGTGGACGCAGTCAACCAACACGGAGGTTTCGGCCACTGGTCGGCTGACGTGTCCTTTGATCCGAGCGATATCGCTGATATTTTGGCTAGGCATTGTCAGGCAGCCGTCGTATCGGCGACGAGCAACTAGTCCTTCAACCTTAATTCCGCTGCCGTTCGCTATTGTTTCTGTTTCAATCACGGGGCCGGAGATGCAGCATAGTAGGCAGGCCGTCAGAAGCTGCATTGGCGGTTTCTCGACATTGTTGCTGGAATTTCGTAGTCAAGAATGCGTGCTGCTCTTGGGGGAAGACTACCAGGGCGAGGGGCGAAGCTTTTACACGGTTGGATGATGCCGCAACAAAAACAGTGGGGACGCCCCCTATGCTCCCAGAACCGGCCCAATGGGCCCAGCGATGGGACTATTGGGCCCATTGGGCCGGTTTTGGAAGGGGGAGACCCCGTCAGGTGGATTTGGAGCAACAGTGCATTCCATCTGCATGGCAAGCGACACGCACTGCCGTGATGAATGCCGCGTTCTGTTTGTGCTGAAGAGGACGTCTACATTCAGAAACCGGCCCAACCGGCCCAGGGTTGGGCCCATTGGGCCGGTTCTGCAGATACATAGGGCTACCGCTGTCGGAATGAACACACCGTAAATAAGCAACGGTGCAGCTTCTGCACCCGCCCCAGCATCAGCTGCGACCTCGTACTCTCCCGGCTTATTTTCGCCACGCAATACCAGATCCAAGTAGACGTCGGCTCAAATTCCATAGAGTCAATCATTGACTTCACCAGTCACTTCCGATAGACTCCACCATGAGCCAATATCAACGGAGGATATTCATGCCCAGATTCAGAGGCACCACGGACGGAGCCGCCACGGTCGTCGGCAAACTGCTGATCGCAATCGCCAGTGGCAGGGAAACATCACTCACGCTATCCGAGCAGCTCGGTGTTTCACCACGGCAGGTGAACCGCTACGTGCTGCAGCTGGTCGAAGCGGGCTGGCAGATCGAACGCGTGGGCATACCAACGCACAGTGATTACTACTTCGAGTTGAAGTCACCAAAGATCGTCATTGGGAGGAAACGCAATGCGAGAAAGCAATGCGAGAAAGAAAACCAATACGAAACGAAAGTAGGTACCGATCCAGCGTACACCGGCCACGCTGGTCAATCGGCAACAATTCCTGGCCGGGGCTTTGGAGGATTCGGTAAATGGAAGAGATCAAAGTTACCGTCGTGAAGTTTGGTGATCGGAAGTACCTGCAGATGCAGTACAAAGACCCGATCACTGGACGGACAAAGACGAAGTCAAGTAAAACCACAAATCGTCGCGAAGCAGAAAGGGTATCGGCAAAGTTGGAGGCGGAGTTGCGTGAAGGGCGGTATAAGCCAGCGTCCAAAATTACGTGGGCTGAGTTTCGGCAGCGGTATGAGGATGAGGTTTTGGCTTCGCTCGCAGAGAAGACAGACGCCCTCGCTGGTACGGTCTTCAATTCCATCGAACGTCTGATCAGCCCCGAACGGCTCTGCCACCTCACGGCAAGCCGCCTGAGCCACTATCAGAAGCTGCTTCGAGAAGGAGTTCGTGACTCTAAGACGGGCCAGTTTGCCAGGAAGCCTGTTGCCGAAGACACCATCGCCTCTTACCTGAGGCATCTGATGGCAGCACTGAACTGGGCGGCGGACATTGGCCTCCTGAATGAGGTTCCCAAGGTCAAGAAGCCAAAGCGGGCGAAAGGTTCTAAGAAGATGAAGGGGCGTCCAATCACAACAGAAGAGTTTGAGCGGATGTTCGAGCGGGTCAAGACTGAGCTGTTTCACTCGACAAAGAAGGAGGGCAACAAGAAGCGGCTCCCGAAACTCGATCCGCAAACAGAGCAGCGGGTGGTCGATTCCTGGAAGCGTCTCTCTACAGGTTTGTGGCTGTCTGGGCTTCGTCTCGGCGAGGCATTAGACCTGTGGTGGGACGATGACACCAAGTTGACCGTCGACTTCTCAGGACGAAGGCCGATGTTCCGCATCCGAGCGGAGCTTGAGAAGGGCAACGAAGACCGAAACCTACCGATGACGCCAGACTTTGCAATGTTCCTTGAATCGACGCCAATCGTCGACCGCACTGGACCTGTCTTCCCACTCCTCGGGGTACGCGGTCGTCCAGTTCGGAGCCTAGTCTACGTTTCGGACGTCATCGAGAGGATGGGCAGGGCTGCTGCCGTCAAGGTGCACACTGCCGCCTCCGGCAAGGTCAAGTATGCCAGTGCACACGACCTGAGGAGGGCTTTTGGCCAACGATGGGCTCAAAAGGTCATGCCAGCTGTTTTGAAGGAGCTGATGCGTCACGACGATATCAACACCACGATGAAGTATTACGCCGAGCAAGATGCGGCGAGCGTTGCCGACATTCTCTGGCAGGCCGTAGACCCACGCGAACTGGCAAACGGTAACACTTTCGGTAACACCAGCCAAAATCCGCCCATTAACGACAACAGCCGCAGAGCGGAAAACCCTGCGGCTGAAAGCACTTCCTAAAGTTGGCCCTCAAGGATTTGAACCTTGACTAACTGATTCAGAGTCAGTCGTGCTGCCGTTACACTAAGGGCCAAAGTTCTTTTCTCAAAAGGGCTTACATCTTCAAGCTCTTTCCGTCTTTCGGTTCTGTACAACTATTTGTACAAGAATCGACCGAAATAGACGTCAAGACACCAGGATTCCAGTGAAGTTCAGACGAACTGTCAGTTCTCATCTCAAGTCCTTCTGATTGCTCAGACGACCCAATTGTACAAGAACTCCAACGATCCGAGCAAGGACAGGTTTTTCAGCTCTCTAGTCACGAAACATGAATATCCTGCCTCCCTGGTCAAATAGCCTATCGCGACTGCTTCGACACTCCGAAAGGAGGTGATGAAGTGGACCCCAATTTTTGGACAGGGTAATAAGGGGTAAAATCGTCGAGATTTCATGCTACCAGGAGGGTCCTATAGATGTCACGGAAGCGTCGAGTTTTGGGCAGCAAGCTTAAGGCGAAGGTGGCGTTGGCCGCGATTCGTGGGGGCAGGACACTGGCTCAGTTGACGAGCCATTTCGACCTAAGCGCAGTCAAATCTCTGCTTGGAAAAAGAAACTGCTGACTGATGCGGGTGATCTATTCGAAGATGGTCGGAAGCGGCGTGAGCGCGATGAGGTGAACGACGAGGAACTGTTCGCGCAGATCGGGCGGCTGAAGATGGTGCTGGAGTGGCTGAAAAAAGAGCTTTCGTCTTCAACTGAGAAGAAGCGCCGGTTGGGGGACTGGGAACAGCTTGGTCGCGTGACGAGAATCTGCTCGCTGCTCCGCCTGGAAACGGGAAAGCGTCGGCCAACTGGATGGCTCTACGGGAATACCTCATCGACTACGGCTTCCGCCAAACTACGCTTACGAATTTCGAGCGCGAGGAATTCACTCGCGATTCGCGCCGTTATCGTTACGAACTATTGAGCTTCCAACCTGATCGCTATCAAATGCTCGGCTGTGGTCCCGCTGGCATCTCATTCTCGTCGGCTCCAGACGGATCCTATGCGCTGAAGACCATGAACCCCGAAAACTCAGCGGAGTACCTGCAGTCAATCCACACGGATGGACCTGCCTGGAACCGCTACTTTCAACACGACGCCGAAGAGATGAAGCTACTTCATTTTACGCGGCGACTGGCCGCTCTTCAGATGGAAAAGGGCCGCTTCCAAGAATCGTTTGGAGGCTCTTCGTGCGGTGATTATTCCGAGAAGATCACATTGCTAATCCAGGTAGGATTGCTGACGCCGGGCGAGGGAGAATTTGCGTAGATCAGGTGCCAGCCCGCACACCGCGAATCGTCCTCCATTGCAAGCCACGCCTCGATCCAGCGCCCAGAAGCACGCAACGGGAGGCGTGCCGATTGGCCAGCCCGCGTCGCCCAGAAGATCCATCACGATCCGCCGGCGACCGAATCGCTCGCCGAGGGATTGCAACTGCGGCTGGGCCTCGACGGCGTCGTCCCGCTAGCGATGACATCTTCAACGCTTCGTGGCTTGATTACTGCATCAAGCTGGGCGTGTCGAAGCGATGCCAAAGCTGGGTAATCGGCAACCTGCATTTCATCCTGTGCAAGATGCGCACCACCGTATGCACAGAATAGGTCGTAGTCCACAAAGTTAAGTAACCAATCGACGCGCCCCAGCGGCGACGAGTCGTGAGTCAGGCCGCCGCAAGCCGGACCCGGTGATCGAAGCCAAAGCCCAACATATGGTCGCCCGTCGCAGTCACGCGGCGTCTGCTGATCACTGCCAGCCGGCTGCCTATGGCGTCTCCGCGTTGTGGCGAGCAGTCTAATCGTCCGCCGCCCGCTGATCACTGCCAGCCCATCGGATGCTGAGTGCCGAGAGAAAGGCCGTTTCTTCGCATAGCGACGCGCTCCGCTCCTACCTGCTGTTTGCACTGGTTTCGCTTAACTTCGATTTGGAATGAAACCCACCGATACGAAGCTTTTATCGCCTCAGCGGACGAGCGGGGTGTGTTTCCTCGATGTAGATCAACGCGTCGTACGTCTGGTGCAGGTTCTGTGGAAAGAACTGGTTTTCCATCGCCAGAGCGCCGATGCTACGGAACGGTGTCGGTGTGGCGAGCCAGCCGGAAGCTTCCGTGCCCTCCTCCACATCGCGCAGGTCGAGAATGAACCTCGGAATTCCCGAACGCCGACAGATGTCCTCGACGCTACCCGCTGGCGGTGACTGCAAATCGTTCGCGGTAAGTCCAGTACCACGCTTGATTGCCTGGTATTTGCCTGAAGCCGTCGCAAAGGCGATCGCAAGATGCTGCTCCCCAAACATTTTGTCGAGATGGTTGCCCATCGCGAAGTTCCGTTTCGCAACGTGTCCGTTGTGCGCCCAAAGAACTATCTTTGCCTGCGGGTGGGTCTCCAGGATCCAGCCCACGTTCTCGGCCATGCAGCGGTCGCGTACCATGCCACCCTGACCGTCTCGCATTTCCATACCCTGACGGACAACACGTGCATTCTGCAAGATCCAATCCAGTTCCTTCTTGTCGACGTTCTTCGACAGATCGTCACTCGCTTGTTCGAGCGCGGCGAGGACGTGTTGGGCAAGTTTCAATCCTTCGGCAGTCGGAACGGCATTTGCATGTACATCAACCGATTCCATCCGCAGGCTTTGCTTACCAGTTTTCGCAATCTTTTTGTCGAGCCGCGTGCGGTAGGTTCGGCGCGGCATTAGAGCGATTCCTCTGACTTCATTGGATTCAAAGTCGAAGTCGAACAGCGCAGCATTCTTGTACTCCTTTCCGTCCAACATGACCTCGAGCCCGTCAAACCAGGCTCTTC
>JASLPZ010000023.1:0-35386 GCA_030744725.1 Pirellulaceae bacterium | reverse complement strand
GGTATTGGTATTAGCTCAGCATTCCGAGGTATTCAACGCGACCATTGATTCGCTTGACAGCATGGTCTTGGTTCTTTCGCCCGAAGGTAAGATCATCCGTGTCAATCAAGCTTGTGAGGAGTTCACGGGGTTCAAGCCGGAAGACCTCACACACCGTCATTTCTGGGGAGCGTTCCTGCTTCCAGAAGATGTTTCTATTGCGCAGGATGCATTTGGCAAACTTCGTCAAGGTCAATCGCCCGTCAAGTGCGAGATGTTCCTGCTAACACTGCCGGGCGAACGACGGCGCGTGGCCTGGTCATTTACGCACCTCCCACAGATCGAGGATGGATCATCATCCTACGTGGCCAGTGGGATCGATATCACCGAACAGCACGACGCCCTGGAGAGTCTGGAACGGTTCGAGGCCAGCGGCTTGAACGGGCTCTCCCACAAAGGCGATGGTGAATCGAACGATGGCCAAGCAATCGAGGATCCGCCACCCATTCCCAAGAACCGACGCCGTTCACGCCGCAGGGACTTTCTCTGTTCTCAGTTAATCGGCCCAATGTACGACGGGCGACTTCCCCATGCGGACGAATATCAGCAAGTGCGTTGCCGCGACATCTCGCCATCAGGATTCTCGTTCTTCACCAGGACGCCCCCTGATTATCGAGAACTCGTCGTGGCCTTTGGGGCCTATCCATCGCAACTGTATCTCATAGCGAAGGTCATCCACGTCAATCGCCATCAAGAGAATGGGCAAGATCTGATGGTGGTGGGTTGCCAGTACATGTCGCGCGTCGATCTCTAACGGTTCGCTGAACGGTCGGCGTCTGTCCTTACTCGATCTCGAAGATCACTTCCACCTCGACGGGGATGTTACCCGGTAGTGACCCCATGCCAACGGCGCTTCGCGCACCGACTCCCTCGTCCGCGCCGAACACTTCTGCCATCAGTTCGCTGAATCCGTTGATGACGGCCGGATGCTGTTCAAATTCACTCGTGCAATTGACCATACCCAGTGTTTTGATGATACGCTTGACACGATCCAGGTTGCCGAGATTGGTACGCAGTGTGGCCAGTATCGCCAACCCCGTCTGTCTCGCTGCATCATAGCCCGCCTGTTGGTCGAGGTCGTCGCCCACGCGACCAGTCGTCAACGTACCGTCGCGGTTGACCGGACCATGCCCTGAGACATAGGCCATGTTGCCGCAGATCACGACCGGCTTGTAGACACCGGCCGGCTTTGGCGCGGGCGGTAATTCGAGATTCAGTTCGGCAATTTTGGCATCAGCACTCATTGTTTTTCTCGTGGTGGTTGGAAGTCAGGGGTTTCGCCATGCAGCTTGGCAAAAAAACAGAGTTCACGTCATCGTTCTGCACTTCTCGTTGATTCAACGTTGAAAATGCATGTCGGCAAAGTCCAGATAACATTTCCAGTCGAAGGAGGTGACGTCGTGTTTACCGGTCCGAATGTGATAGCCGATCGTGTTCATCACTGGCTGATCGACAGCCGGCATTCGGCTAACACCGATTCCCTTGGTACCCAACAACCGATACACGGGGTCGGCGTGGTAGCCAGAGAGGAATTCGCCGTGCGGGTCGGCCCATCGATCTTCTTTGGCACTAGCAATATAGACCGGCCGCGGTGCCATCAACGCAATCAGCATATGCTGGTCGAAGGGCAGTGCGCCTTCGTTGTCGTTGTACTTGACAAAGTTATCACAGAACCAATGGGGAAAGGAGGTATTGATGCGTTTGACTTTTTCGCCAAATCGCCGGCGGCTCAGGGCGGCACCTCCGCACCCCGAATCGTTGGAGATGACGATGGCAAACCGCTCGTCCGTGGCACCGGCCCACAACGATGTCTTTCCCAACCGCGAATGTCCCATCACGGCTACGCGTTCATGGTCGACTTGATCGTCCGATTCGAAATAGTCCAGAGCACGGCTTAACCCCCAAGACCAGGCGGCGATCGAACCCCATTCTTCCGGCTTCGGATGAGTCTGTCCAGCTTGATAAAAAAGCGGATGAACACCGTTCTTGAAGCCGTCATGAAAATCTGGATCGATGTCGCCATAGTAGATCGTGGCAAGCCCATACCCCCGCGCCAGAATGTCATCGATGGCCCAGCGACTGGCACTGGTACCGCGCGCCACTTCGGTGGCGTGGTTCTTGACGACGCCCTTACCCTTGCCGCGAATCCACGAACGAGACAGATGGATGTTCGGATCCGCGTGCACGGTGTGATTACCATTGAAATTCAAGCCCAAGAAAACGGGTGTGCGGCCCTTGGCGCCGGCTGGTAAGTAAACCAGCAAGTCCATGTGCGGCCCCTCTCTGTCCGCGGAAAAGTAGATTCGGATTTGCTTGCGATTGGCTTTGCCGCCGAGTGCCGCGGTATCGTTCTCGGTCAATTCGTTGCTCATGTCGTCGCGCGGTGCCGGGCTGCGACCGTACATTTGCGTCTCGATCATCCTCAAAATCTCGGGGCGACGCTTGTCGGTCCAGGTGTCGGCGTCCTTCACGGGAGAACCATCCGCCATTACGAGTGGATTGGGTAATGTGTATTTCGGAACCCTGTTCTCGTCATAGTTAACGTCGCTTTGCTGTGCCGCTGCCACGCATGGGATTGCCGCGACCAGGGAGATGACCAGCAGAGTCCGAGCAAACTGTCGTTTTGAATGCATGTCGTTCTTTCTACGTTGGATGCCACCAGGTTGGATGCCAGTTGTGGGGAAATTCGCGGACAAATATCAGTGCAATTCGTCACCAACCCGCTATGTCTTCGGCGCTAGAAAGCTTGTCTCAGGTTCATCTTTACAAATGAGTCGAGTTTTCAGCGACGGGCACGGACCGCAGGTTGGTCGGAAAGCGGGTCGCCACAACCGAGCGATAGCTCGCTTCGATCCGAGGCACAGCCTCGCTTGGTTTGTGTTTTATTGGGGCGATGATGGTATCGTACCGCAAGATGAACTGGATTTTACGCGACGAGCCCACCATGATGCTGCCCGAGCCGTCGCCACAAGACAATGGCACCATGGGACGGGTCTGTGTCCGCACCCAAATAGTCGTCGAAATGGGCCAAATGCTCATTTGAGCCCGTGCCCTATTTACTGGTGAAGTTCAACACGCCGTCCCAATCCCCAGGGGCTTCAAAATTCTGCTTGGCCATGTACCACATGAGGTAATCCTTAGCGCGGTCGGCCACCGCCATGGCTGCGAAAATGTCAAACGCTTTCATCCAGTCGCCATCAATGAAGGCGTCCACGGCCTCTTCATGCTTCGCGATGTCCTCGTCAGACACCGTCCCAGGCGTGTCGGCTGCGGGGAGCAGTTCACTGATCAAAGTGGCCGACTTCATCCCCAGTGGTCGGACCTTGGCCAATTTGCGACAGCGGGCTTCGTCGCGCGACATGTGTTGCTTCACGAAATCGGAAGCCACATCATTCATAATGATCGGAACGCGAAAATGCTTGGTCATCCCTTCCAGGCGAGACGTCGTGTTGACGACGGGGCCAAAGACGCCAACCTTGACCTGTTCGGCCGTTCCCATCCGCCCCGCGATCGCAGGTCCGTGGCCGATGCCGATACCAACTTGGAACTCGTCGAGGGCGGAGCCGTCACTGCGCTTCGCTTCGTTGAATCCGTCGAGCATCATCAAGGCGGCTCGGCACGCAGGCAAAGGACCGTCTTCCAATAATTGTGGCCAGCCCCAAAAAGCGAGCGCCGCGTCACCTTGAAAATCTGCAATCGCCCCTTCGAACTTGTGTATGTTTTGTGTCATCACCCCTAAGGCACCGTTCACACGATCAAAGATGTCTCGTAGATGATGTTGATCACGGTCCACGCGCCAGGAAAAACCTCGCAGGTCACAAAACAAGACTGTGACATTTTGTTCGCGCGGTACCAGCTGCGCGTTGTCTCGCTTGAGCGTGTTGACGATCGTTGGCGAAAAATACTGGGCCATTTCCGCCGTCTGATGTTCCAGCAAACGGAGTTGCGAAATGGAACCGACAAACTGAGCTAACACTGCCGTCGAACGGAGATCAGCCAGCAACTGTTGACGACTGGCGGCTCCATCCGAAGTTGACCCGGCAGCATACAGGCACCAGCCAGCACAGCTACGGTCGTTAACGGGTGCACAAAATGCCCAATCGAGGTCGCTGGTCATCGTATATTCGATATTGTTCGATTCCATGTCATTCCACATATGCAGGACGTTCTTGTGGTTCTCCATGGTGGCACGAATCAGCCGTTGACTTGGCCGAAACGTCATCGTATCGTCGCGAACGCGCGTTAACATCATTTCCGGCTTACGCAAGGAAGGATCCTTGGCGATGTCAAAGTGCATCACGGCAACCGCTTCGGCGTGCGGAATCGCAATCAACATCTGCTCAAGAATCAAAGCCGCCAGTTCTTCGGTCGTATTTGACTCGGCAATCACATACGGTAGTTTTCCAAATACGACTTGCCACGAATTGTAGGTATCAGACTGTATGCTCGACAGTTCATCTTCATTGTATGATTGTTCGTCGATAACGTTCGAAGATGACTCAGAATCGTCGATGAACCGAAATACTGTCTGGCCGATCTGAAATGACCCACCGGATTGAACCTCGAATTCCTGAACCGAAACACCATTCTTGAGAATCGGATTCTTGGCGGTTCCTAAACAGGTTACTCGCAAACGACCATCAACGAGTCTTAGGTCAGCATGTTCGCGTGAAACCTGATCGTCCCACGTCACAGACCAGCCAGTGCGGGGAGCACGTCCCAGTCGAACGGTCTCGCCTTCTGGGATTTCCATGCGCCAACGATGATCGGGACCTTTGCCAATCGCAATCAAGTCAGGCATCATGCGTTCCTTGGAGTGGGGCAGCGTGCGATGTCCGACGTGTGGATCGCCTGCCAGGACATCGAGCGTTCAGGCGACCGGTAACGTAGATAGGAAAACGAGTTGTTTCAATGCGTCGCGGGTGCGATTCCACGCATAGAGGAATCAGAGTCGAACTCGTTCCCAGGATTCTAACACTTGATCGGACTTGGGCAAAACAGGTTCTCCCACTCCGTTGATTGCCACACGCAACGTCGCTTCCGAACCGGTTCTCGATCTGATCAGAAACCGGTTACAATTGAACACTTGCCCACAACAACCCTGCCGCAGCCCGACGGCCGCAACCAAAGTAGCAGGCACACACCGTGTGCCATCCGCCCCTACGCCACACGAAGTGTGCTCTACTGCTATCAAACACGCACGGCGCGCGGAAGTGGCCAAGAAAGACTCGAATCAAGTTATCAATCCAACAAGCCAGAGGCACTGTATGACATTCAGCAGAAAACTCGGCCGAAAACTTCGCATGGCGCTGATCGGTGGCGGCGGCAGCGGATTTATTGGTCGTGTGCACGCGACAGCAGCAACGCTCGACAATCGCGCTGAACTGGTAGCTGGAGTGCTCTCATCTGACCCGGTGAAAGCCCGTGCCGTCGCACCCGACTTTGGAATTCCCATCGATCGCGCCTACGGTAGCTTACAGGAACTGCTGGATGGTGAAACCAGATGTCCCGCCGATGATCGCATCGATTTCGTTAGCATTGCCACGCCGAACAACACACACTTCCCGATTGCCAAGGCTGCACTCGAGGCAGGCTTTGACGTGGTCTGCGACAAGCCGATGACGACGTCGTTGGCCGACGCCGAGTCGTTGGCGGCGATCGTCAAGCAAACCGGCGCGGTGTTTGTCCTAACGCACAACTACACCGGCTATCCGATGATTCGGCAGGCCCGCGAGATGATTCAACAAGGCGAGTTGGGAGAACTTTATGCGTTTCGCGCCAATTACATACAAGGTTGGTTACAAGGACTAGAACCGGGTAAAGTACCCGCCCGTGGCGCATGGAAATCAGATCCGGAGAAAACCGGCCCGGCTGGTGCGCTCGGCGATGTCGGCACGCACGCTTTCCAATTGGCTCGATACACGACAGGCTTGCGACCCATTGAAGTCTCCAGTACGTTGCAAACGTTCGTTCTGCCGCCACCGCTAGACGACTACGGTCACGCGTTGGTCAAATTCTCCGGCGGTGTGTTGGGCATGATCACGATCAGCCAGGTGACCCACGGCCGCCTGAACGACCTCACGCTCGAAATCGATGGCAGCAAGGGCTCACTCGTTTGGCGACAAGAATCGCCGAACCAGCTGATCGTCCGTCGCTTTGGACAACCGACGCAGACATATGAACGCAGCCCAAGCGCTGCGTATACGAACGAGTCGGGCCGCGCGGCCTGCCGACTGCCTGGCGGTCATCCGGAAGCTTTTTTCGAGGCCTTCGCCAACGTCTATCGAGATGGTTTCGACGCCATGATCGCGCGCGACGAAAACCAATCGCTCGACGCGTGTTCGACGGTCTATCCCAACGTCAACGACGGCGTCGAGGGTGTCTTTTTTATCGAACAATGCGTCGCCAGTAGCCAGGAGCGCGGAGCTTGGAAGCAGTTAGCTAACAGCTAATCGCTCATCGCCCAAAAACCAGACCTACCAGTTCCTCAATTCTTCAGACCCTTTCGGATGGTCGCTACGACCTGCTTCGCCAACTGCTTGGACCCGTCCGGCGTGAAGTGCACATTGGCCGGTCGCATGATCTCCTTGAGCTTTGGCAACGAGAACGCGTACAAGTCGTCGATGGCA
The DNA here is from genome assembly GCA_030744725.1 of Pirellulaceae bacterium. Taxonomy (GTDB): domain Bacteria; phylum Planctomycetota; class Planctomycetia; order Pirellulales; family Pirellulaceae; genus ARS98. The sequence continues at coordinate 28,718 of JASLPZ010000023.1, read as the reverse complement.
ACGTCGTTTTCTTCCATGACCTTCTTGGCGATCCCGTTGTACTTGACTGAGTCCCCTACGACACGTCCGGCCGCGCCCTCGGGAACCGGCGTGGTCGAACACCAGATCAGCGTCGCGCCGGTTTGTTTAAGCCGAGCCACCAGCCTGCGCAAGTTTTTTTCATATTCCGCCGGTGGAACTTGTTGATGGCTGCCTTCGGCGCCCGGCTTGGCTAGCTTCTGCCCTTTCGGACTCATGTACTTCAGATCGTGCAAGCCCCAGTTAAAGTGGATTACGTCCCACTTCTTCTCGCCGATCCAGGCGTCGATCTGCTGCAGCCCTCGGATAGTCGGCCCGCAGTTGGTTGGCGGCCGGTGGACATTCGCTTGACCCTTCAATAACGCCCGCACGGGCAACGTGTAGCCGATCGAAATGGAATCCCCAATCAACAGAACGCGAGGCAGAGACGGATCGTCTTTGATCGGTGCGTAGACGGGATTAGGCGCTCTTTTGGCTTGCTTCTTCTTCGTCGCGGACTTCTTCTGTGCGTGCAACAGGCCGGGCAGCAAGGATAGCAGGATGAACAATACAGTGAGACGGGAGAAGCGTGACATAGTGACTCCTTCAAGTTTCAGGGAAGTTCACCGTATTCTTTCTACAAAGCCACGACATCGCAAGTCTACGCACTCAAGTTGGGCGCACAGCCGATATCGCGGCGAGGCGACGCTGTGACCCACCGAAGCAGCCTGTTTGCAGTCGAGGGCCGCAGTGCCATCTGAAAACTACGTGACGATAGAATCTGGATAAAGTCGAAAGAATGCCGCTGGGAGGGTTGCGTGAGGGGCGGCGGGGGGAACAAAATTCCTATCCGTACGAAAGTCGCCAGACGAGCGAGGCATGTAACGCAGGAGAACCGTCGATCGTGGAATCAAATTCTTCGTCCGAGCACTCATCTGCGGGGAAATCTGAGGCCCCACATCCGGGTGCGAAAAACATGCCGCGTTGGGAAACCGGCGAACTGATCGAGACGCCGAAGTTCACCTTGAAGAACTGGTTCGCCCTGCTCGGGCCGGGCTTGCTTATGGGTGGCGCCGCGATCGGTGGCGGTGAGTGGCTGGTTGGACCAAAAGTAACCGCCGTCTACGGCGGAGCGCTGCTGTGGTTGGCGACACTGTCCGTACTTGGCCAGGTGATTTACAACATCGAGATCAGTCGATACACGCTCTATTCAGGCGAGCCGATTTTCACAGGCAAATTCCGCACGTTGCCTGGACCACACTTCTGGTTGCTGGCGTATTTGCTCTTCGATTTCGGCTCGGTCTTTCCCTACCTGGCCGCGAACGCAGCGACGCCAGTCGCGACGTTGATCAAAGGAGGCGTCGTTCCGCAGCCCGAAGAAGTCACCAGCGACTTCTGGTTGATGAAGGGACTGGCTTACATCATCTTTCTCGGTGCGCTGGTGCCTCTGTTGTTTGGCGGCAAGATCTACCGCTCGCTCAAAGCCGTGATGACTTTCAAACTGGTCGTCGTTTTTGGGTTTCTGCTGTTCTTGGCTGCGTTCTTCTCGACCCCCAGTACCTGGATAGAGATCGTGACAGGGTTCTTTGAATTCGGCAACGTTCCGATTGAGATCGCGGATGCTCCTACCGTCCGCGGCAGCAACGTAGACAACATCTTCGTTTCATTGGCCGAGGGTCGCGGGTTTCCCGACATTGACTTCACCTTAATCGGCTTCATCGCAGCGCTGGCTGCCATCGCCGGTTCAGGCGGCTTGTCCAACACGCCGATCAGCAACTATACGCGAGATCAAGGTTGGGGAATGGGACACCACGTCGGTGCAATCCCCAGTGTCATCGGCGGTCAAAACCTGGAACTGTCGCACGTTGGTTGCGTCTTTGAGGTCAATGAAGAATCGCTGGTGTGGTGGCGGAAGTGGTATCGTCACGTTATGCGAGACCAACTTGCCGTCTGGCTGCCCGCGTGTTTCATCGGACTGGCTTTGCCCGCCATGTTGTCCGTGCAGTTTCTGCCGTATGGAACACAAACAGACAATTGGACCTCGGCCGTCATGACGGCCGGTGGAGTGCAAGAAAGCGTGACTGCGGCATCGGGAGTGGGCTTGGGTAAGTTCTGCTGGTTTATGACCATTTTCTGTGGCTTCATGGTGCTTGCCCCATCCATGTCAACATCTGCTGACGGCATCATCCGTCGCTGGGTCGATGTGTTTTGGACCAGTAGTGGCCGGTTGCGGCAAATGGATCCCAAGGCGATCAAAGTCGTCTATGTCCGTGTGCTTGCGGGATACACCGTTTTTGGTCTCATTATGCTGTCGCTCGATCCGGGTGCCTTGATTCAATACGCCACGATGTGTTTCAACATTGCTCTGGGCTTCAGTTGCTGGCACACGATTGTGATCAACACGACCCTGTTGCCGCGCGAGTTGCGGCCTGGCTGGTTCGTACGAATTGCATTGTCGATGTCCGGTGTTTTCTTCTTGTTGTTGGGTTCACTGAGCGTATACAAGCAAACTGGGCCAGTGGTGCTGGCGATTATACTGAGCATTGTCGCCATCCTCCTGTTTCTTCTGATCTTCCTGGCAAGGCGGGCGGCTGCGGAACGTTCTTGATGGGGGCCGAAGAACTGCTTAGGACGGCCCGATCAACAACTGTCGTATCGTCGTTGTTCGCTCCGCGAACATTACGCCAAGTTCGCAGAGCCAGCAGCGACTATTATTGATGCGCCAGCCCTTAGCAGGTCGCATCCGCGAGCGGCTCGGAGTATCATTTCTGAATGACAAGACTGTAAGTTCCCGGCTGCTGTAGTTTCCGGCTGCTGTAGTTTCCGGCTCCTGCAGTTTCTGGCTTTGGCCCCCGCCAGAATTCACGACTCCGTACGCTCCACCCCTCCCGGCCCACATGGTCGCCTCGCCAAGATGAAGGATTTCTCAATGTCTCGAACGATTCTGCTGTTGGCAATCTGGTTTTCTACCAGTCACATCTCTGCCGGTGAAAACTGGACGCAATTCCGTGGCCCCACCGGCGATGGCCGCGCGCAAGGAGAATTGCCGCTGGAAATCGGCAAGGACAACGTGCGATGGGAGGTCGAGATCCATGGCAAGGGCTGGTCGTCGCCTGTTGTGTGGGGCGATCAGATCTGGATGACGACTGCCAGTTTGGACGGCAAGCAGATGAGTACCGTCTGTGTCGATCGCGAGTCGGGAAAGATCACGCACGACATCCTGCTGTTTGAAAACGAGAACCCCCGTTATTGCCACCCGACCAACAGCTACGCCTCGCCGACGCCAGTCATTCAAGCAGGACGTCTGTTCGCGCACTTCGGCAGCTACGGGACGTGCTGCGTCGACACCAAGACCGGCCAGAAGATTTGGGAACGGCGTGACCTGCCCTGCGACCACTGGCGGGGGCCGGGCTCGTCGCCCGTGGTCGATGGCGACCGCTTGTTTGTCGCCTACGATGGTTACGATCAGCAGTACATGGTCGCACTGGACACGGGCAGCGGAAAAACGGTTTGGAAAAAAGACCGCAACATTGACTATGGCACTGACAATGGCGATCGCAAGAAAGCATATTCCACGGCTATCGTCATCGATTTTGCGGGTCGACGTCAGGTGGTCAGTCCCAGCGCCGCCGACACCATTTCGTATGATCCGGCGACAGGTGCCGAGCTCTGGCGCGTTCGCCACGGCGGCATGAACTCCGCCGTGAAGCCGCTGTTTGGACATGGCTTGGTCTACATCACCGCGGGCGATGGCGGGACGGCACTGGTGGCAGTCCGTCCTGACGGCAGTGGAGATGTCACAAAATCACACATTGCCTGGGGGTTTGGTAAGAGCGTGCCGAAGCGCCCGTCACAGATTCTCTCCGGCGACCATCTCTACATGATCAACGACGAGGGCGTCGCTTCGTGCCTCGAGGCCAAGACGGCCAAGATCATGTGGCAAAAACGGGTCGGTGGCAAATTTCGTGCCTCGCCGATCGTCGTCGGCGGAAACATCTACTGCTTCAGCCTGAACGGAGAAATCAAGGTCTTTGCGGCTTCGCCCGAATACAAGTTGGTGGCAGAAGGTAAGCTTGGCGACGGTTTTCAGGCGTCCCCGGCCGTGGTGGGTGACTCGATGATTCTGCGTTCGCTCACACATTTGTACTACGTCGCGAAGTAAGAACCAGCCAACGAGTAATTGTCGCATTCAACCGTTTCGCGATAGTTGTTTCTTGGCTGATCCCAAGTCATCACAACCCCTGATTCACGAACTCATTTTCTATCCCGCTACTGGATGTGCCATGTTTCGTCGCTTTGTTGCCGCTGCTGTCTTGATCGTAGGAACCAGTCAATTCCCGATGGGGCTGACCGTTGTAACGGCACAGCAGTGGACGCGGTTTCGAGGTCCCAACGGATCGGGAATCAGCGACGCTAAGACGGTCCCGGTCCAATGGACAAAGGACGATTACCGTTGGATCGCGGAACTGCCCGGCAATGGACATTCGTCGCCCGTCGTTTGGGGAGATCGGGTGTTCGTGACCAGTGCAGACGAAGCGGAGCAGACCCGCTACTTGCTCTGCTTGAGCGCCGAAGATGGCAGTCATACATGGCAGCGCAAATTCGCTTTTAAGTCATACAAGCACCACAAGAACAACAGTTCCGCGTCGAACACGCCAACCGTCGATGGTGACCAAGTCTATGTGCTCTGGCAGAGCCGCGCAAGCTCGTCATTGGTCGCGTTGGATCACGAGGGTCAGGAACTGTGGCGGTACGATCTGGGCCCGTACTTGCACGGCCAAGGTGGAGCCACATCGCCAATCTTGTACGAAGATCTGGTTGTGATCTGCAACGATCACAAGACGGGTAGCGCACTGGTGGCGGTCAACCGAACGACTGGCAAAGAGGTTTGGAAGATCCCGCGAGAAGGCAAACGCGCCTGCTACTCGACACCCTGCGTCTTTGCGGCACCGAATCGCGAACCCGAGTTGATTTTCACGCATTGCTTTGAAGGCATCGTGGGTGTCGATCCGAGTAGCGGTCGGCAGAAATGGATGATTGACGTCTTCGGCCGCCATTCGCAACGGGCCGTCGGTTCGCCGATCGTTTATGGCGACCTGGTAATCGGCAGCAGTGGGGCCGGTGGTGGCGAGAAGAACGTCGTTGCCGTCCAACCGGCCTCGAGCGACACACCGGCGTCGGAGATCTATCGCATTCAGCGCGCCGCACCGCATGTCCCCACACCCCTCATTTATAACGACCGTCTATTTCTTTGGGGCGATGGTGGCATTGTCGCGTGCATTGATGCTAAGACGGGTAAGACGATTTGGACAGGTCGCGTCCGAGGCAACTATTTTGGTTCGCCTGTCTGTGTCGATGGCAAACTCTATTGTGCGGATATCGACGGCGAAGTCGTTGTTGTCGAGGCCGCGGACACATTCAAAGAACTCGCTCGGAATCCGGTCGGCGATCAGATCCGGTCGACGCCTGCCGTCAGTGGCGGCACGATGTTCATTCGCTCGGTGTCCCATCTGTATGCAATCGGTGGAACATCGAATGGCACTTCGAATTAACGCAGCATGACTTCGCTGCTGACGAGTGCATCACGCTCATCCGTTTAAACCAGATGACAAGCCCCGGCCATTCATTTGCCCGTGCGTTTTGCCTTCCGCGAGCTTTTCTGGCGAACGGGTTTGGTGCCAAGGTAATCTTGCATCCGCGCCACGTAACCCTGGTGACTGAATTCGCAGGACTTCATCGCTTCGGCGTAAGGTTCGACGCCGTCACCAATCCAATCGATGACGTTAAAGATCTTCAACGAGGCATACGAACTCTCTCTGAGCAGTTCATTCCAGCATTGTTGAGCCGGTTGTTTGTCACCGTTGCGATAAAGAATCCAGGCGGCCATGACGCGAACGTGGTGGGACGTGTCGCCAAGACTCGCACGAATGAACTGCGTGTTCAGGGCAGTACTCTGTTGAAGATTGAAACAGCCCACAATGGCCCAATAGCGGACACCTGCATCTGACGCACTCAAATTCTTGTAGAACGTCGGCAGGTTGGCTGCGTCCTGCTCGAGCGCCAATGATGAGGCTTGTTGGTACGCCTTCAGATCATACAGCGCTGGATTACGTACCAATTCATAGATCGTGATTCCGTTATCTTCAGCCCGCTTGACCACCTCGGATTCAGGAAGCAAGGCCGAGTCAAAGTTCTTCACCTGCCACTGATCCATGGCTTTGCTGAGACGGGCGATATCTTTTGCGTATTTCGGATTGGCGATTAGGTTATTTACGTTGTCCGGGTCGACTGACGTGTCGTAGAGTTCTTCCATTGGTTTGGTGCCGAAGAACCGCCCCGTCATCGCGTTGGTTTTGCCTGCACGATGATGTTGCTCCCAAGCCTGTGTGGCTTCCATCTTCCACAGGTAATTCAGATGCTGTCCCCACGGGGCATAGGGCATGTAGTTTCTGATGTAGAGCAGTTTCTTATCGCGAATGGCCCTCACGTTATCGCAGCGTTCATCCATACGCCCGCGGAAACTGACATGGTAGTCCCGCGATTCCGCATCCGGCCCTAGAAAGATCCTGCCTTGCAGGTAGTCAGGCGACTGTGCGCCGCAGATGTTCAGCCAGGTCTTGGTCATGTCGATGAAACTGACCATCGTATCCACCTTGATGCCGGGTTTGCCGGGACGCAGGCGACTGAATTTTTCCGGGATCCGGATGATCAGCGGACAGTGCGTGCCACTGTTGAACAAGAACCGCTTGCTGCGGGCTAGGACGCCGCCATGATCTGAATTGTGGACCACGATGGTATTCTCCGCCATGCCGCGCTTTTCCAACTCAGCCAAAGCCAAGCCGATGTCCGAATCCATCTTTTCCATTTGGTCGTGGTAATGAGCGTAATTCTGGCGAATCTTGGGGATGTCCGGGTGGTACTTCGCCAGGCGAACATCGTCGGGGTCGTGTTTCGTATTGTCGACACGACCAAACGCCTTGGATTCATGCGATTTGGTATTGTTGATCACCATAAAAAACGGTTGCTGTTTCTTCAGCGTGTCCCAATTCACTTTGTTGGTATCCCAGGCTTCCCCATCTGGACGACCGCCGATGTTGTAGTCCGTCTTTCTCGCATTGCCCACGTAGTACCCGGCGTCCTTCAAGAGATCGGGGTAGTACCTGATCAAGTCATGGGGGATGTCGTAGCGACTACGCATTGGATAGGTGCCCATCGACAGGGCATGGACCCCTGTGATCCAGGTGGATCGCGAAGGAGCACAGACCGGCGCGTTGGCGTAACAGTGCATGTACTGAAAGCCCTCGGCTGCCAGTTTGTCGATATTGGGCGTATGGGCATACGGGTTTCCATAGCAGCCGACCCAATTGACATTGTTGTCCTCGCACGTCAGCCACAGGATGTTGGGCCGGTCTGCCGCCAAGGCAAGAGGGCATAGCGTCAGAAGGAAGAGTGTTGGTAGGAGATATTTCATGTCGATCAGATTCCCGTAAGTTCTTGTTGTTCGCGTTCCCCGGCATAACCAGTGCATCTCGTGTGCTGTACTCTAATTCTACTTCCGAGCGTTGACGAGAGGGGCAATCGCGGTTCTACACCTTTTTCGATGCTTTCGTGCCCACGGATTGATCAACAGGTTCCTTTGCACGTCTGTATGATTTTCCACTGTCACGGCCGATCCAACTTGCACTTCAAGCCGCGTTCTTGGATACAATGAACAGGTCGTTCCTGTTGCACAACTGTTTCACAAGTCTTTGGATTTCATCATGAATATGGCATCACCGCTCCGGTTATTCTTCCTGGGACTTTTGCTGGCTGGACTGGCCGTATCCCCCAACGCCGTATCCGACGTCCTTGCCGAACCGACAGATCCCAAGGCGCAGGCCGACGTCCCGCACTTCGTCGATCTGTTCAACGGCCGCGATCTATCAGGATGGGCGAACGTCAACACAGGGCCGGACACCTGGAAGGTCAAGGATGGCCTGCTGGTGTGTAGCGGAAAGCCGATCGGGGTCATGCGATCGGAAAAGCAATACGAGAACTTCGTCCTGCATATCGAGTGGCGACACATGGAGGCCGGCGGTAACTCTGGTGTGTTCGTCTGGAGCGAGGGTGCTGTGCCCGAAGGCCGGCGTCTTCCCAAGGGGATGGAAGTGCAGATGCTAGAGCTGGAATGGGTGAATTTGAATCGCAAGAAGAACGGTGAACCCCAAGACATCGGCTACATTTCCGGCGAGCTGTTTGGGGCTGGCGGCCTGACCGCTACGCCAGACAATCCGCGTGGCACGCGCAGCAAGTCGCTCGAGCTGCGATGCAAGGGTGCTGGCGAGTGGAATGTCTATGACGTCGTGTGCGTGGATGGCACGGTCAAACTGTCGATCAACGGCAAATTTGTGAATTCGATCCGAAACTCATCGATGCGCAAGGGCTATCTGTGTCTGGAATCGGAAGGCAAAGAAATCCACTTCCGTAACATCCGCATTCTCGAATTGCCGGAGGGCATCACCACGCCGGAGCAGACGGCAAAGATGATCGAGTGAGTTCCGGTAGTGATGTCGTACTTGTAGGCCGCGAATAGAATAAGCGCAGCGAAGTTTCGGCAACGTGGTAAGACAGGTGGTTGCCTTCGCCGGAACCGCGTCGCCGTCGCTCCATGTCGCCGGCCTACACGGAAATCAATGAGCTGCTAATCAGTGTTCGATCTTTTATTGTCGTCTTTCGCTCCGCGAAAGCACGCTCCTTTCGCGGAGCGAAAGGCGACTATCGGACAGTAATTCCTCGAACGTTCCTAATCGCCAAACAGATTTCCCAGGCCGCCCAGCACCGATCCTTCGCCCTTGCTGCTACCTCCCGCTGCTGGGGCGTGTTGCAGAACGCGGTCGGCCAGGCGGGAAAACGGCAGGCTTTGTAGCAGCACCGAGCCGCGTCCGGAGAGCGAGGCAAGGAACAGTCCTTCGCCGCCGAAGAACATCGATTTGAGGTTGCCGGCACGCTGAATGTCGTAGTTAATCCCTTCGGTGAATGCCACCAGACAACCGGTATCGACCCGTAGGGTCTGTCCTTCGAGTTTCTTCTTGATGACGGTTCCACCGGCGTGCACAAAGGCCTTACCGTCGCCGTCGAGCCGCTGCAGAATGAAACCTTCTCCGCCGAAGAAACCGGCTCCCAGTTTTCGCTGGAAGGCGATCGAGATCTTGGTCCCCAGCGCAGCGCAGAGAAACGCATCTTTCTGGCAAATTATCGATCCGCCGATCTTAGCCAGATCCAGCGCGATTACCTTACCGGGGTATGGCGCTGCAAACGCCGCGCGCCGCTTGTCACCGGACTGATTGGTAAAGTGCGTCATAAATATCGACTCGCCGGTGAGCACTCGGCTACCGACGCTCATCATCTTGCCCATGAAGCCCTGTTGCGGATCCGATCCGTCACCCATTTTCGTGATGAACTCGATGCCGTCTTCCAGGTAGCTCATGGCGCCGGCTTCCGCGATAACGGTCTCGCCCGGGTCAAGCTCTATCTCGACGATCTGCATGTCGTCGCCGAAGATCTCGTAGTCGATTTCATGACTTTGCATTGCAGACTCCTTGGAAGAGGGATCACAATCATCAACTCGGCGAGGCGAACACAGGATTTCGGCTGTTATTCGCCGCACGCCACAGGATCTTGGCGAGCGGTTTCTCAGTGGGAGCCAAACGCGGGCACTCGCAGGTTGACGACGTTTGTTCTCGGCCTTAGATTCGTATCGTTGATTCGCTGCGAGTGGTCGTTTCATCGGTTCGCTGGGGACAACGGAAAGGTTATTTCCAAAGAAATCCACACACTCGGCGGATTTCGTGCCAGTTTGGACTCCGTAGACCTTCCTCTACCATTGAACATTTGTATGCCCGATGCCGCCGAGACGTTTGACCCGCGATACCTCGAAGGGATTCGCCTCTTCAATGAATGCGAGTTCTTCGAGGCCCGCAAAGTCTGGGAAGACTTGTGGCTAGAGTACACCGGATCCGCGCGACCTTTTTATCAGGGTCTGATTCAGGTCGCCGTCTGTCTACATCATTTTGGCAACGGAAATACGACTGGCGCGAAGAAGTTATACTATTCTTGCCGAGGGTATCTCGACGACTATCCGCCACACTATTTGGGTCTGGACTTGGAGAAGTTGTTGGCCGAGTTGCAGGCCTGTTGTGCAGAGATTCTAGCCAACGAAGAGAAGTTTCCAAACGTCGAAATCGTGGTCGACTTGATTCCCGAGATTCATCTCGACGAGTGAAACAGACTGACCACTTAGAACCGCGTCCGCGTTTGCGTACGCATTGGTCGGGCGACATGGCGCAATACGACGAATCTTCCGAACTGCCTGCCGATTTCTCCGGTCGCGTGCGTCTGTTCCCGCTACCAAACCTGGTCATGTTCCCGCACGCCATCCAACCGCTGCACGTTTTTGAACCACGCTACGTCGCGATGCTGGAAGATGCCATTCAGGAAGATCAGTTGCTGGCCATGGCCTTGCTGAAGCCAGGCTGGGAATCCGAGTACGATGCGCGACCTGCCGTTTTTCCGGCGACGTGTATTGGGCGGATCGTCGCGCAGTCGAGGCTGCCCGACGGCACCCACAACCTAGTCCTCAGGGGCCTCTGTCGGGCCGCGATCGAACACGAACTGCCGCCGGAACATGCATATCGGATGGCCGACGTGACCGTGATGAATGAACAATCACCGACTTCCGTCGAGCAGCAAACGAAGCTCCGGCAAACGCTTACACGACGATTCCAAAGACAATTGTCTGAAATGGCGTCTGGCCAGGAGCAGCTGGCCCAGTTGCTGGACGTGCGGTTGCCGGTGGGCATTCTGACGGACGTGATCGCGTTTTCTCTCGATTTGGCGACTCCTCTAAAGCAGGAGTTCTTGAGCGAACCAGATGCTGGTGTGCGAGCGAGACGGCTGATTGAGGTCTTAGATCAGACGGTGGACCTGCGGTTGCGGAACGGGGAGCTGGGACGTAAGTTTCCACCCAAATTTAGCGACAATTGAACGTCCTTGACCAGCTTGGACGTCGCTTCTAGGATGAATTCGCTAAGCCGCCCGACGCGCCAAACCGCCCGACACCCCTGTACGCCCGACACCTCCGTACGGTAGTTTTTGGCATCGTTTCTTTACGGCGTCGCCCGCCGCCAGGCAGCGAGTCGGCCGGCACTGGCCCTCGATTGTCTGTGCAGACTGATAGACCACGGCGTTCCTCGCTTTGATTTTTCCAGGAGAAGACCATGTGCGCGTCGGGCGGAGCAGCCAATCGCGAAACGGGTAGCCAAGACGGCGAAACAGATGAGGCCACCGGCGGCACACCATCCCATGTGGTGGATCACGCGCGGATTGAAGCGGCGGTCCGCGAAATCCTGGCGGCGGTCGGCGAGGATCCTGATCGAGAAGGATTGCTCGAAACTCCAGCCCGCGTTGCCCGCATGTATGCCGAACTGTTTAGCGGCCTGCATGACGATCCCAAGACGCACCTGCAGAAGTTCTTTACCGAAAAGTATGACGAGGTCGTGCTGGTTCGTGACATCAGTTTCAACAGCATGTGCGAACATCACCTGTTGCCGTTTATGGGCAAGACCCATATCGGCTATATCCCCAAAGGCAAAGTGATCGGCCTCAGCAAACTTGCGCGAGTCGTCGAAAGTGTTTCCCGACGACCGCAAGTTCAGGAACGGATGACCGAGGAAATCGCCAATCTGTTGGTCAGCGAGTTGGGCGCCAAGGGCGTGGCCGTGGTGGTCGAGGCGACTCATTCCTGTATGACGATGCGCGGCGTTCGCAAGCCCGGCAGCCTCTGTGTCACTTCGGCGATGAAAGGACTGTTTCGCTCGAATCAGTCCTCGCGCGCGGAAATCATGCAGTTGATTTGTGGGAACCGAACGAACTAAGGAATAGGCCATCAATATCTGTCACATTGTCGTTGTTCGCGCCGCGAACAACATGTTGGGTTTGCCAAGCGAACCACGAATTTCGCGAGGGAACTAACATGGACCTTTGGCATCTGCTGATTCAGTTTGTATTCCGTCTGACATTTGGTGTGGCGCTGTCGATGGGGATTACACCGGCGCGCTACGTGACAAGCGGTTTCTACCGCGTGCATTTGTGGGTCTTGATGGGAATCAATACGTTTGCCGGCCTGGCGATCTTCACGCGTCAAGAACTCGTCGAACAAGGCGCGTTCTCCTGGCAACTAATGTTCGGAATCACGGTCGGTCTAGCAGTCTTGAGCTACGTTGGTTCAGTACTATGGCTATACGAGAAAGCCGAAGCGGGCGGGCTGGTGCTGTTCGTTTTGGCGGTCACCGCGCTGATCGCCGCGGCAATGGTGACACCCTGGAGCGAAGCGACCAGCGGAACCGGTATCGTTCTGGCTTTCTTAGATCTCAGTTCGAGCGGCCTTTTGTTGGGTGTCACGTTGTCCGCAATGTTCCTGGGACATTGGTACTTGAACACGCCTACGATGGAATTGCTGCCACTGAAACGGCTCGTTGTGTTCATGGCAATTGCGATACTGGTAAGAACTGTTGTTAGCGCCAGCGGCTTGATTCTTCAGGCGAGTTCCCCTGCGCCATTGGAGACGGCGTTTTGGATTTTCGTCAGTTTTCGTTGGCTCTCCGGGTTACTGGGCACGTTCATGTTGGCCTTGATGGCGTGGTACACGTTGAAAGTCCCCAATACGCAGAGTGCGACGGGGATCCTATATGCGGGGGTGATTCTGACGTTCCTGGGCGAACTGACGTCGCAGCTACTGTCCGTCGATACGCTTTATCCGATATGATGGGGTATCAGTGCGACCGGCACTCGCGGCGTGATGCGGAATGTGTCGGCATTGTTTGAATCGGGAACACCCTTGCCATGAATGTGATTTTCGCCTGTCCCGAATGCGATCAGACGTCGCGTCAGGAAACTGAGCCGCCAGACCATCAGGTGGTTTGCACGTCCTGCCAGCATACGATCGTTGCCTCGCTGCCGTCGAAATCCGCCGAACCGATGAATCGGTGTTTCATATGTGGTTGCGACGAACTGTACGTGCGGAAAGATTTCTCGCAGCGACTGGGCCTGATGATTGTCGTCGCTGCGATGGTGCTCAGTTCGATAGCTTGGGGATTTCATTGGCGATATACGACATACGGCATTCTATTTGCCGCGGCTTTGATTGACGTGACCTTCTATTTCAGCGTGGGCAATTTGTTGCAATGCTATCGCTGCCGTGCCGAATATCGCGGTATTCCGGGATTGGACCAGCGCGAGCCATTCAGCTTGGAGACGCATGAGAAGTTTCGCCAGCAGGCAGCACGTTTTGCTGAAGCTGACTCGTCCGACGGCGAGGCCGCGCGTAGCTCGGCACCTCCCATCTAGCATTCGCCGCCTCTTCCGAGGGCATTTGGGGTCTTCGCTCGCGACCAGCGCAGCACACAAACGAACCGGTTTCAGCGACACAATCTTTGCCCAACACAACTCAATATCGCCCGGTACAACCCAACCAGGTAAGTCCCCATGGATAAGGAGCGAGAACGAATCCAAGAGGATCTGCGAGGGTTGTTGGAGGGGGACGTCTACTGCGATGACTTGTTCGTTCAGATGTACGCGAGCGATGCCAGTATCTACGAAATACGGCCCATGGGTGTCGTCCGTCCGCGGAGTGTGGCCGACGTCGTAGCCTGCGTTGAATACGCGGCCGAGAATAATATTCCGATTCATGCGCGAGGTTCCGGCACGGGAGTTGCCGGGGAATCGCTGGGAGCGGGATTGATGGTCGATTTCTCGACGCATATGCGACGCGTGCTCGAAATCAATGAGGACACGGTTCGTTTTCAGCCTGGCATCGTCTTGGCGCAGTTGAACGACCATCTGAAACGTCACGATCGCCTTTTTGGCCCTGATCCCGCGACACGCCGGGTCACCACGATGGGCAGCGTGTTGGCTGTCGATGGTGGTGGAAGCCACTGGCCGGCGTATGGCTCGGCACGGGACCACGTAGTCAAACTACAAGTCGTCATGGCAGACGGGTCGATCCTGGAAGCGGAGCGGATTCCGCTGGAGTCCGAAACGGAGCCACCCTCACGACGGAACGAGTTAGCTCGCCGGGTGAGCGACCTGATTCGCCGTGAGTCCGCCGTAATCGCGGACCATCGACCCAAGACTGCGGTCAATCGGTCTGGCTATCATGTTTACGACATTGTTTCGGACGGCCACATCGATCTGGCGCGTCTGCTTGTCGGTTCCGAAGGGACGCTGGGACTGATCACCGAGGCGACAGTAAGGACACCGCCGAGGCCTAAACAGCGTGGCGTCGCGCTTCTCTATTTCGACCGGCTGGAGAGTGCGGCACAAGGTGCGTTGTTGGCGTCCGGCATGGGAGTCAGCGCGTGCGATTTGATGGACCGCCGGCTGCTTTCAATTTCACGTGAAATTGACGAGCGTTTTGATCTGCTGGTCCCCAACGAAGCCGAAGCGATGGTGCTGGTGGAAGTCTACGGAGATGACGTTTCCGACGTCCGGGACCAACTCAATCAACTCGTCTCCCGAATCCAACGCCGGAAACGGCTCGCTTTTGATTCGCAGATTGCCCTGGACACCGAAGACCGAAACTTGTTCTGGCATTTGGTCCGCCGTGTCATTCCGCGTCTATACCGTCTCAAAGGTTCCATTCGACCGTTGCCGTTTGTGGAAGACATCGCCGTGCCGCCGAAGTTGTTGCCGGACTTCTTGATTCGCATGCAAAACGTGTTCAAGGAACACCAGGTAACGGCGACTTTTTTTTCGCACGTCGCCCAAGGGCAGATCCATGTCCGACCGTTCCTGAATCTGGCGGACTCGGAAGACGTTCGACGTATGCAAGACTTGGCGACACAGCTGTACGAACAGGTACTCGACGTGGGCGGCACAATCAGCGGCGAACACGGCGACGGCCTCAGCCGAACTTGGTTCGTGCAGCGACAGCATGGGCCTTTGTATGAAGTCTTTCGCGGTGTGAAGCGCATATTTGACCCACAGAACATCCTGAATCCAGGCAAAATCGTTGCAGACGCGCCTCAGCCGCTGACCAAGAATCTCCGGCCCGTCGTCGCGCCGAATACTGGGGTCGCAGACCCAGGCCTCGAGGAAGGTGAAACAGTTGCGGGTGGAGTGTCAATGAAGATCTCCTTGCAGCTGATTTGGGAAGGACAATCGATCGAGAACACTGCGCGTTCCTGCAATGGTTGCGGACGGTGCCGCACTGAATGGTCGATTGAGCGGATGTGTCCGATCTTCCGCATCGCCCCGCGCGAGGAAGCCTCGCCACGAGCCAAAGGTAATCTGATGCGCGCTGTACTGACCGGCAGTCTGGAACAAGACGCCTTCGCAACGGACGCGCTCAAGTCGATCGCGGACCTTTGCGTGAATTGCCATCAATGTCGCTTGGAGTGCCCCGCCGAAGTCGATATTCCCAAGCTGATGGTCGAATGCAAGGCTCAATACGTGGCGACCAACGGACTTAAGCCGAGCGAATGGTTGTTGGCACGTCCTGACATCTTGGCTGCTTACGGTAGTAGCCTTTTGTCATTTTCGAATTGGGCGATTGGTAATCGGCCGATGCGATGGTTGTTGGAGAAGTTCGCGGGCATTGCACAAGGTCGCAAATTGCCGCGGCTGGCCGTTCGCAATTTCATTCGCGTCGCGCATCGTCGCAAGCTGTGCCGTCCGACGCGCAGCACCGGCATTAAAGTCCTTTATTTTGCCGATGTCTATGCGACCTGGTACGACGTCCAGTTGGCCGAATCGCTGGTCGCCGTGTTGGAGCACAACGGCATCGAGGTCTACGTGCCGCCGCGTCCGCTCCATTCCGGCATGGCGGCAGTCTCTGCCGGGGCGACTGACGCCGCCAAGCGGTTGGCCGAGGGTAACGTCAAACTTCTGGCTGACGCGGTGCGGCAAGGATATCACATCGTGACTACCGAGCCATCGGCAGCGCTCTGCCTAACACACGAATATCCCAATCTGCTGGATGACGACGATGTTCGTCTGGTGGCGAGAAATACCAGTGAAGCCTGCAACTATCTGTGGAAGTTGCACCAACACGGAGAATTGAAACTGGACTTCAGCCCAATCGACGCAGTCTTGGGTTACCACCAACCTTGCCACCAGCGGGCGTTGAAAGTCGGCTCGCCCGGGCGCAATCTGGTGCGGCTGATCCCGGGCTTGGCGGTACGGCTGATGGATCATGGTTGTTCGGGGATGGCTGGTAACTACGGACTGAAACGCAGAAACTACCGCAATAGCCTGCGCGTGGGGTGGAATCTCATTTCTGCACTGCGTGACCCGGCGATCCAATGTGGTGTTACCGAATGCAGCGCCTGTAAGATTCAAATGGAACAGGGAACCACGAAACCAACATTGCACCCTCTCAAATTGTTAGCGCACGCTTACGGTCTGATGCCCGATGTCGCTCGACTGTTGTCAGCGCGGGGTGAGGAGTTAATCGTCACGTGAACGTTCAAGTCAAGCTGTTTGCTGTTGCCAAACAACTCGTGGGCAGTGAAATCGCCTCAGTCGAATTGCCTGCCGAGCCCACCGTGGCCGATCTCCGCACGGCCTTGGCACGCGACTTTCCGGCATTGTCGGTGACATTGGCCAGCGTAGTCTTTGCCGTCAATGCCGAATATGCGACCGATCAGACGCGTTTGTCGACGACCGACGAAATTGCCTGTATTCCTCCAGTCAGTGGCGGATAGTGGGTCTGCTGGGCTAAAATAAGTTCCCGGCCAGAACGTTTCATCTCCTTGGAATCAACTGGGTAGTTAATTGTCACTTCCGTTGGTCAGCACAACCAATGATCGAAATCACTCACGAGGAAATCGATAGCAGCGCGCTGCTTCGCGCGGCCGAGTCAAATTTGGCTGGCGCCGTCGTGTTGTTCTTGGGGACGACGCGCGAAATGACCGAAGGACGTCGTACCCGCTCGCTGGTCTACGAAGCCTATGAACCGATGGCGCGACGAAAGCTGGCTGAACTGGCAGACGAGGCGAGGCGTCGCTGGCCGCTGACCGGCTGTGCGATCGTTCACCGGCTGGGCCAACTCGAACTGCGAGAAGCGAGCGTGGCGATTGCAGTTAGCTCGCCGCACCGTCAAGATGCATTCGAGGCTGGCAAGTGGCTCATTGACACGCTCAAAGAGGTTGTGCCAATCTGGAAGCAGGAGAATTGGGCCGACGGGAGCTGCCAATGGGTTCATCCCGGTCAACCACCCTCGGCCAGCCGACCAGACACGCTCGAATCACTCGCTAATACGCCACAGAACGCCGCCCCAACGACGAACGAGTCATGAGCTTACCCAACCAACTTGTCGATTCGCTCGGACGCGTCCATACCAGTTTGCGAATTAGCGTGACGGATCGCTGCAACATTCGCTGTTTCTACTGCATGCCGAACGAGAATATTCAGTTTCGGCCGCGAGACGAGATACTGACATTCGAGGAGATCGAACGCTTCACCCGCGTCGCCGTGCAGCTGGGCGTCAACAAGGTGCGACTGACCGGCGGCGAACCGCTGGTCCGGTCCGGCTTGGAGATGCTCATTGGCAAACTGGTCGCACTGCCTGGTATCAACGATGTCGCCGTGACGACCAATGGGCTGCTGCTGGCCGATCAGGCCGAGGCGTTAAAGCGAGCTGGCTTACATCGGCTGAATATCAGCCTCGATGGCTTGAAAGAGGAGACGTTTCAGCGGATCGCGCGTCGCAAAGGGTTGCACCGTGTTCTGGAAGGGATTGAGGCGGCGAAGCGCGTTGGATTCGAGGGGATTCGCCTGAATGCTGTCGCCATCAGTGGCATCACCGACGACGAAATTGTGCCGCTGGGCGAGTTTGCACGTCAGCAGCATCTGGAATTGCGGTTTATTGAATTCATGCCGCTCGACGCCCAAGGCAATTGGGAAACCGATCAGGTGGTATCAGGAGACGTGATTCGCGAGAAACTCGAAGACGCGTTTGGAGAACTGCTGCCTGCCGCACGGCCCGATCCAAGCCAACCGGCGGTGGACTACCAGTTTGCCGACGGGCAGGGCCGGATTGGCTTCATCAATCCAGTCACTCAACCATTTTGTAGCGACTGCAATCGATTGCGAATAACGGCGGAAGGGCAGATTCGAAATTGCCTTTTCTCCACCAGCGAATGGGACGCACGCGCTCTGCTGCGATCTGACGCTAGTGACGAGCAGATTGCGGAGCGGTTGGTCGAATGCGTGCAAGCTAAGAAACCAGGTCACGGGATCGATTCGCCGGATTTCGTGAAGCCCGAACGCGCGATGTATCAGATCGGCGGGTAACTTGGGGGTCGGTCCCGTAGCGTGATGACGCAGCCCATAGAGATCGCTGAGTCGGTTTTTAACTCTACGCGAACGGCTGGCGGATCAATTGAGCATGACGACGCTTTCTCGGATCTATCTGGACAATGCGGCCACCAGTTGGCCCAAGCCAACTGCCGTCTATGAGGCGGTGGACCACTATTTGCGCGAATTAGGCGCTCCGGCAGGTCGTAGTGCGTATCGCGAAGCGGTGGAAGTCGAACGGCTTGTCACAGATGCGCGGCGACAGCTTGGAATTCTGTTGGGCAATGTTGCTCCCGAGCGAGTGATTTTCACGTCCAATGGAACGGACTCGTTGAACCTGGCCTTGCACGGCGTCTTGCGAGCGGGAGACCACGTGATCACGAGCGTCGTCGAACACAATTCCGTGTTGAGACCCTTGCGGCACTTAGAGCAAGCTGGTGTGGTTGAGGTCTCACGAGTTGCTTGTGATGGAAGTGGCCTGATTGATCCAGCCGACATTCGTCGGGAAGTGCGCCGCAATACGCGCATGATCGCCCTTTCACACGCGTCAAATGTGACGGGCGCAATCCAACCCGCCGAAGACGTTGCGAGAATTGCTGCTGAGCACGAGTTGTTATTCCTGTTGGATGCTGCCCAAACGTTGGGCCATCTAGAGGTCGATGCCCACAAGATTGGGGCCCATCTAGTTGCGGCGCCAGGTCACAAGGCGCTGCTCGGACCGTTAGGGATTGGCCTGTTGTACATTGCCCCGGGCGTTGAACAACAACTCGCACCGATACGCCAGGGGGGGACAGGAACGCAAAGCGAGACCGATCTCCAGCCTGATTCGCTGCCGGACAAATACGAGTCTGGAAACCATAACGTGCCGGCCATTGTGGGCTTGGGGGCGGCCGTCAATCAGCTACGCGCGAAGGGGATCGGCGTGGTCGAACAGCACGCCCGGACGCTTCTGACAAGTCTCCTGGAAGGGCTGGCGGAGATCGAACATGTTACCTTGCACGGGCCTGCTGATGCGAGACGGCAATCCGCAATCCAAAGCGTCAGCGTTGCTGGGTACGATCCGCAGGAAGTTGCCACGATGCTCGACGCGGCATATTCCATTCAGGTCCGCGCCGGCTTACATTGTGCTCCGCTGATGCACGATGCGTTAGGCACACGCGCGCATGGCGGCACATTGCGATTGAGCCTCGGTCAGTTCAACACGCTCGACCAGATCGAAACGGTTGTCACCGGCATGACCGAATTGGCCGCTGCATCTCCGCCCAATTGAACCGGACTTCTTCGCCTACAAAGCAAACGGCGCGCATTTTGAAAGGAAGCAAATTGATGTCAAAGCGGTCAGGCTCGCAGCAGGCGTCAACAGTGCCGTCAGCCGAAAAGCCGCAGTCAGCCGAAAAGCTGCGGTCAGCTGAAAGGCCATGGTATGCCGATGGGCTCAAATTCAAATGTACGCAATGCGGCAACTGCTGCACCGGCGCGCCCGGGTTTGTGTGGGTCAAAAAGTCAGAGATTGCGACGATGGCAGTTTTGCTGGATCTGGACGTTACGGCGTTTGAAAGAGAGTACGTGCGTAACGTGGGGATACGTAAAAGTTTGCGCGAGTTTCCTAATGGCGATTGCGTCTTTTTCGATGGTCAGTCGCGCCGATGTGCGGTTTACGAAGCGAGGCCGCGTCAGTGCGTGACGTGGCCATTCTGGGAATCGAACTTGCGATCTCCCGAAGCCTGGGAAGAGACCTGTGCCGCGTGTCCAGGGAGCGGAACAGGCAGAGTCTACAATTTGGACGAGATTGAAACGCGTCGCAAAGAGTTCCGTGTTTGACCTTATTGATTGAGCTTCCGCAATTCAACCGAGCGTTCCTTCCTGGCGGCTTCCACGAGATGGATTGTTTGAATTCAATCTGTATCGATTCGTTGAAGTTTGACGAATAGGTAACCGATGATGGTTGGAGTATCAACGTCGGCGCGACGGGTTTGTTCGCAAAACGTTCCGTAAGTTGTGTCTCTGAAATGATTTAGACTGAGACTCTCACTGCGCCCCGGTGTTGATCTTGTAAAGTGTGTAGTTGTCACCACTTAGGTCGTCCGGTGGAGATACAAACGAACTAGGAGAACGCCAGTTTTGATCCGTTTGTGCGGCCGCGTCAAAGTTGTTGATCTTGACTCTAGTACTTGTGGTATTTACACTTGGAACTCGTCGGTATCAACCGTGGGACGAATTTTTCAGGTAATTTGCCGGCAGAATCCCACAGGAGTCGTGTCGTGACAAAGAAAGAGATCGTCAAGACGATTTCCGATGAGATTGGGCTGACCCAGTTGAAGACGAAAGAAATCGTTCAAAAGACGTTTGACGCCATTGTCGAGACTTTGGTCGATGAGCGGCGCATTGAGCTTCGCAATTTTGGTGTCTTTGAAGTTAAGAAACGGGCAGCTCGCAAGGCACGCAATCCCCGCACGGGAGATCGTGTCGATGTGCCCGAGAAATATGTCGTAACGTTCAAGCCTGGCAAGGAGATGGAGGAAAAGGTCCGCCAGCTCGAAGAGCGCGAGGCCGCGGCGGCCGCGGGGGATTCAATGTCCTCGGCAGCTGCGGCGGAACCTGCTCCTCCTGCGAACGAGCCACCCGCCCCCGACCCTTACCAAGCCCATCGCTCGTCTCCAGGATTTGGAGGTGGGGCAACTAGCGGTTGAGGCTCCCTCAATTGCACTACTTTTCACTCGTCTTATCGTAGAATGTTGCCGTTCGGCAACACCGTAAACTGCTACTGTCAAGCGACTTTTCATCAGACCAGTTGTTGGGCCGTAGGGCTGGACATGGATGCCAGTCGGATCACAGTTTGATTGTGCTTCCTTTCAAGGAGGAGATTCTGATGCGTCGGATCCTCTGCGCGCTGCTGCTTGGTATCGCGCTGACCTCAAATGTGGGCTGTCTCTTGCCGATCTACTCGGGCGAACCCTCACATCGAGCCCAGCAGCTGATTTTCACATCTGAAGACTTGCGGACGATTCTCATGGAATGGGAACGCTTCTGGTTTCTAGATCAGCCGAGCCACATGTCGCCACAGCGCGTGCATGGCGGCGTGATCTAGCCCGGGCTGCAACTTCATCGTGATTGACAAACCGTATTCGACGGTGTGACATCATGCTGCGCGCAGACGTCTGTCGCAGCCGGCCCGCGACGTCCGAAACACACGTCTTGTGCAAAGTACTCCGCCCCCAGAATTTCGGTGCCGCATCTCATCTGTCGAGCTCGGCCCCAATGTCGTACCGGTGCCGTCATTGTCCGCAACGCGCGATGCGGCTAGATTCAAGTGAGTCCAAACTTGGCTCGCTTTCACCGCTACCGCTGCTGCTTTGCTATGAATGAATCGGATTTGCCAAACTCGGAAGTTGATCTCCGGGTTCAACTCGGTCGGCTCGAACTGCCCAATCCGATTCTCGTCGCTTCTGGCACGTTTGGGTATGCGCGCGAAATGGAGCGGCTGGTTGATCTCAATCGCTTGGGCGGAATTGTGCCCAAGACGATTACGAAGGTGTCTCGTCCAGGAAACGACCCCTGGCGCACCGTCGAGACGTCTGCAGGGCTGTTGAATTCGATCGGACTCGATAACGACGGTATCGACGCGTTCCTGGAACACCACTTGCCGTATCTGGATGGATTGGCCAGTCCATTGATCGTCAGTATTGCGGGGCGCAGTCACGATGAATTCGTTTCGATGGCGGAGCGTCTGAGTGCCTCGAACGGGATTGCGGCAATCGAACTGAATATCTCTTGCCCCAACGTGTCTGGTGGTGTCGACTACGGAACTGACCCGGAATTGTGTGGTCGGTTGGTCGCCGGAGTTCGAGATCATTGCTCGTTGCCGGTTCTCGCCAAGCTGACTCCGAACGTGACCTCCATTGTCGAGATTGCTCTGGCTGCATCGGAAGCCGGTGCGGACGCTCTTAGTCTGATCAATACGGTGTTGGGGATGGCGGTGGATTGGCGACAACAGCGTCCGTTGTTAGGCAATGTCATGGGAGGACTGAGCGGCCCGGCCATTAAGCCGATTGCCTTGCGTTGCGTTCACCAGGTTGCACAAGCCGTCAAGACTCCGTTAGTGGGAATTGGGGGCATCGCGACGATCGATGATGTAATGGAGTTCCTCGTTGCCGGTGCGAGTGCCGTGCAAATCGGCACTGCCAATTATTACGACCCCACCGTGTCGATGAAGTTGATCGACGAGTTGCCGGCGGCGATTGCCAGTTTGCAGCTCAGCCGCGTTTCGGAAGTCGTGGGAACTTTGCGGCGCGGAATTGCCGGCAATGAGGCCCTCAAGCAGATCCATCCAAACTAGTCGAGTTAATCATGCGGGTGCTTTCCGGAATCCAGCCCACGGGACGATTTCATTGGGGAAACTATTTTGGTGCTATTCAGCAGTACATCGACCTGCAGAACGAGGACGAGTCGTACTACTTCATCGCCAACCTACACGCATTGACAACCATTCGCGATCCGGCCACGCTCTGGCAAAACACCTTGGGCGCTACTTTGGATTTGCTGGCGTTGGGTTTGGATCCCAACCGCGCGACGCTCTTCCTGCAGTCTGACGTGCCAGAAGTGTCCGAACTGTCGTGGCTGCTGATGACCGGTACGCCGATGGGACTGCTGGAACGGTGTCATGCCTACAAGGAGAAGAAAGCGAAGGGTATCACGGCCGATGCGGGTCTGTTCACGTATCCCGTTTTGATGGCGGCTGACATTCTGGCGTACGATTCGGACGTTGTGCCCGTGGGAGAAGATCAGGTTCAGCATATCGAAGTCTGTCGAGATCTGGCGCGTAGCTTCAACCATCAATATGGCGAGATTTTTGTGATGCCCAAGGCTCGAGTTTTGGAGAGCACCGCCAAGGTACCCGGCACCGATGGTGAAAAAATGTCGAAGAGCTACGACAATACGATCGGCGTTTTCGAGGACCCGAAAAAGCTGCGCAAGACCATCATGCGCATCACCACCGATTCCCGCCCGATGGAAGAGCCCAAGAACCCTGACACCGATCACTTGTACCAGCTGTTTTCATTGTTTTCCGACGAATCTGCACGCCACGAAATGGCGGCGCTTTATCGCGCTGGTGGTTTCGGTTATGGCCAAGTCAAGAAAGCCCTGGCGGACGCTGCCGAACACTACTTTGCGGAAGCCCGCGCCAAACGGGCCGACATGGAGGCGCACCCGCAGCAGGTTCGAGAGATCTTGAACGATGGTGCCAGCCGGGCTCGGAAAAAAGCGTCGGCCGTGCTCCTGCGTGCTCAACAAGCCTGCGGCATCGGAGGGTAACACAGCATGGAGATCATCGGCATAGGAACTGATATCGTCGAGTGCTTGCGTATCGCGCAGATGATCGAACGCCACGGCGAAGTCTTTCTGACCCGTGTATTTACGCATCGCGAAATCGAATACTGCAGTTCGCGAAAAGCTGCCACTCAGCACTATTCCGGACGCTGGGCCGCCAAGGAAGCGGTTCTCAAAGCGATGGGCACCGGCTGGTCCAATGGTATCTCGTGGCGCGACATCGAAGTTCGCAACGACGAGAGCGGTAAGCCGGCAATCGCCCTTGGCGGCGGTGCTCGCGAAACCTGCGAGAAGATGGGGATTCATGAAATGCTAATCAGCATCTCGCATTGCCGGTCGCACGCCACGGCGTATGCCGTCGCCGTGACGTCGGACGAACGTTAACGCTCGAACCAAGCTTGCTGGCCCTGTTTGCCATCGAACATGGTAGAATTCCATCTCTTGGTTCCATCTCTGTGAATGGGAGGAAACGCCATGTCCGAACGAAGATTGTGTATTCGCCGTCGAGCTTTGTTGAAATGTGTCTTTCTGATTTTCCTGTCCGCCTGTTTGTCGCTCCTTCGCGTTGACGACTCGTTCGGCCAGGGCTCCCATGGAACTCGCAGGTATGCGAATCAGTTGACGCGGATTGCGGATCCGCAGCCGATCTTGGCAGACCATCCGGAGTTCATCCAGCCGGTGGTCGAGACGATGCGTTACCAAGCGCCATGCCTCGTCGACGACGAGCGTGCGGATCTGCACGTTAGGGCCTGGCGGTTTTCCTATAACGCGCGAGGCATTGTCGAGATGCCCAATCGACTGCGTGCTGATCGAACGGCTGTGATCATGGTGCACCCCTGGGGAGTTGATGACGGTCAAGGTTGGAATACACCCGAGCCCGCCGGCGCCGCCGATTTTTGTACTGTGGAAAAGAACCACTTGGCCGGCAAGCATACGCGAGAGGTGATCAATCCGTTCTTGAAAGAACTCCGTGATCACGTGGCCTGCACGCTGTATAGTCTGCCGGGAAACCGGGATCCAATTCGCCATAAACTGTACCGGTCGTTCGGGCATCGTCCAACTGCCGCCGAGCGAAAGCAAGGGGCGAACGAACTGAAGGAAAAACTGACCAGCTTCGACTATCGGGGCCAGAACGTTCCCGCGTCGATTGAACTTTCCGCCAACACACCGGTCATCGATTATTTCCGACAGTTCTCTGGTCTGGACGCCGGACCACGGTTCAACAACGTCGGCTTTTGGGATCTTCCGATTCCCGTGACTCGCGACATTGATGTCCACGACGACGATATTGTGATCTACGATTCCGAGGGTTATGAACCACTGAAGAAGTTTCTCAAGCAGCAGGAGGTACGGCATGTTCTCCTGACCGGGTACGCCACTGACATGTGTTTCTGTCGGACGACGGCGGGCTACGAAAACTTGTCACAAGATTTCAATGTCTTCCTGGTTGGCGACGCGACGCTGGCTACATTTCCCGCGAATTCGACGCCGCGCTACGCGACCAATGCCCATATCTCGTTTGCGTCGCTGAATCACTTGATCACGCAAGTTTCCTGGATCCAGTTAGAAGGAGAGAACAAGGCGCAGCCCAACCGCCAGGAGAAAGTCCGATGAACCATCGTGAAGCGTTGAAGTCAGTGATCGCTGCCTAAGGATTGGACCCGCCATGTCGAAAGCATGTCGACAGTTTCGACGACGTTGGGCGTTACGCACCGCTGCCCCAATGTTTTGGGTTTCGGTGCTGTTCCTCGCCAATACGGCGATGGCGATTGTCTTGTGGGTTGATGTTCCGCGTGTCAGCGAAGCCTATCTGAGAAGTTTCGTTGCGCGGAGTGTGGGAGTTACGGTCGAAGGTGGACAAGCGGCCTCGATGGAGATTGATCGTATTGCGCATCGCATGGAAAACTTCACGCTGGCCATGGCCCTCTCGCTGTGGCCTGTATTCATTATCGAATTCCTCTTCAATTCGTTCTTGTCCGACCGTGGGCAACGATTCACATTAATGGGTTTGCTGGCGTGTTTTTGTCCGCCGCTCCGTCTGGGCGTACCCAATCCAGAAATGCGCGATAGGATCTGGCTGCCGAAGCTCGGATGGACGCGACGGACTGCCAAAGTAGGGCGCCAGTTGGAAACGTACTTCGGCGTGCCAATGATCGTGATCGCGCTGATGATCCTACCGATCTTGCTTGTCGAATTTGGACTCAGGGAACAAGTCGCTGAACGCACCTGGTTGCGAATTACGTTGCATGTGAGCACCGGCACTATCTGGTTCGCGTTCGCGCTCGAGTTTATCGTGATGTGTTCGATGGCACCCAAGAAATTTCATTATTGCAGGGTCCATTGGCTGGACCTGGCGATCGTCTTGTTACCGCTTGTGTCGTTCTTGCGATCACTGCGCGTCTTGCGGGCCACACGTTTGGCACGCCTGGCTAAAATCCAATACTTGGCCAAAATGGGCCGGGTCTACCGGCTGCAAGGACTTGCAATCAAGGGCTTCCGTGGTCTGGCGGTCATCGAAGCGATGAACCGAATACTACCAAGGACGCTCGAGCGGCAAGTTGAATTGCTGAAAGAGCAGCTGGCGGAGAACGAGAAAGAAGGTCGTGGCCTGCAGCGAAGAATTGTATCAATCGAACGATTAATCGCTTTCCAGAAAAGTGAAGCGACCGAAGACAATGCGATCGAGGGTGAAGCTACCGACGTTGAAGCTACCGACGTTGAAGCTACCGACGTTGAAGCTACCGACGTTGAAGCGACCGAGCGTGAAGCTACCGAGCGTGAAGCTACCGAGCGTGAAGCTACCGAGAGTGAAGCGAACGAGGGCAAACCGACCGAACCGACGCCGATTGAAGAGCCGGATACCGTCAGCATCGAAGAAGCAGGTGAATAGCGCCCTTAGAAAGCTTTTGTCAGGCTCTTCTTTACAAATGCGTCAAGTTTTCAGCGATGGGCACCGACCGCAGGTTGGTCGGGGAGCGGGTTTCCGCAACCGAGCGATAGCTCGCATCGGTCCGAGGCACCGCCTCGTTCGGCTCATTGGACCAATTTGAGTTCTCCCAGCCACGCCAGCGACTGCGCTTGCCAGGCGTCCCACATCGGGCCCTTATAACCGTCCAGGCCGTGACCGCCTGACGGCAATTCCAAGTACCGCGACGGCACTTTGTGGCGACCGAGGGCTGCGTGGAACATCTTGCTGTTCTCGCACGCTACCGCCTTGTCATCTTTGGCGTGCGCCAGAAATGTCGGCGGCGTTCGCGGCGTCACTTGCTTCTCATTCGAAAACAGAGTGACCAATTCCGGCGATGCGTCACTGCCCAGGAGATTGTGCTTGCACCCCCGGTGAGTCGTTGCGTCCATCGTGATAACGGGATAAACGAGTACCATGAAATTCGGCCGACAGCTAACGCGAGCGACTGCAGTGTCGGCATCACGATCACCGGCATCAAAGTGTGTACCTGCCGTCGAGGCCAGATGGCCGCCCGCCGAGAACCCCATGATGCCGATCCGAGTTGGCTCGACCGACCATTCTTTCGCATTGGCTCGAACCGTCCGAATCGCCTGCTGCGCGTCCAGTAATGGCACCATGGAGCGACCCTTGGGAAGGCGATACTCAAGCACAACGCCGGTGATGCCATGACCATTGAGCCATTTCGCAATGCCATGACCTTCGGGGCCTGTCACCAGGACACCGTAGCCGCCGCCGGGACAGATCACGATTGCCGTACCGTTGCTCTTGGACGGTCGGTGCACGGTGATCCACGCGTCGCCTTCCACGGACTTCCCACGGCCGATAGGAGCTTTTCCGTTCCAAAGCGATAGTCGCCGATCGCGCGTGTCCGTCGAACGTTGTTCTAGCTCGGCTGCAAACGACGGCAAGGACAAGGATAAGGACAGGGCAGCGGCGGTCCAGAGACAATGCATGATAAGCTTCCGGGGTGAATGGTCTGAGGTGCCATGCGGCATTCGGTTGTGGCACGGTCTCCTGACCGTGCCACGTTGGGATTCACGACAAACTGATTTACGTTCCCTCCGAAGGTGGGCCGGTCGGTCGGGAGACCGGCCCACAACGGGTGGTGCCACGCGGCATTCAAAACAGGTGAATTGAATACCACGCTATCGATTCTAGTCGAACAAGATCTTAATCAAACAGGTGAGCCAGGGCAGCGGCCAAATCAAGTCGACGAAACGTCAGACCCGTCGCCGAGTCCTTAACGGGTACGCCGGTATTCTGCATGATCGACAGCATTGCGTCGGAGAGATTCGCGCCGTCGGCCTTCCAGTCGTAGCCGGTTTTCGTTATCGCTTCGCGCAACACGATCGCCGCGCCGCAGGCGACCGCGTTTGATGACGAAGTGGCGGCGGCCGGCACCACCAGATCCACCTTGGCGTGCCGGTCCAGGTACACTTCGTCTTTGCCCTGTTTGACTGCGCCGATCGCGTAACAGTTCGGCTGCGAGGCAGGCCAAGAGATGCCGGTGGTGTAGTTGTGATTGCCCGCCGGTGCGCTGACCCAGATACCGAGCTGTCGGAGTTGTTCGAGTTTCGCATCGATCGCTGTGGGCACGGGTCTATCGTGCGGCTGATCATCAACGGGTGCCAAATTGACCGTCGTAATCTGATACTCGTTGTGATGATCGATGATCCACTGCAGGCCCGCCGCGACGCTGACGGCGTCACTGATCTTACAGTGGCAGCATTCCAACGCTCGAATCACCGCGACTTGGTCGTTGTACGCTACACCCCACTTTCCGCCGAAATTCAACGACGAGGGAACTCCGATGGTCGAGCCGTGATAACCGCGGCCTTCGTGCTTGGGGTCGTCGTCACCGTCGACGCTGTCATACGTGACCAGCACCTTCGGTTGGTCACCTGCGGACTTGGACCATTCGGGCTTCGACAAATTGCATCCGTCATCGACCAATGCCAACGTTTGTCCTTTGCCAAACGTCAAGCGGTCGCCATAGAGTTCCCATGCTTTGACGATCCCAGCTTGTTTGAAACCGACAGGCTGTACCGGTTCGCCACCTAGCAACGATGTGCAGCTGCCCAACAACATGATC